>UQJF01000111.1 GCA_900541315.1 uncultured Clostridium sp.
GCGACTGGCGGAAAATCGGCCGCAAAAGCAAGTGCATGAAAGACTCCGAGAGTACATCATACAGATTATAAAAAGGATATGGATACAAAAAATGAAAGAAAAAAGCTTCCTGCAGCTGCAGGCTTACGATTCCATAAAAAATGGTATTTTAAACGGTGAATTAGTACCGGGCCAGCTCTATTCCGAAACAAAGCTGTCCGCCCAAATAGGGATTTCCCGAACCCCCATGCGTGAAGCTCTCCAGTGTTTAAGCCAGGACGGTTATATCACCATCATACCAAGCAAGGGTTTTATGATCCGTCAGTTAAACGAAAAGGATATGAAAGACAGTATCCAGATCCGCTGTGCCATCGAAGGCTTCTGTACTACTGTGATCGCCTCACAGGCAGATACAAAAGAGGGCAAACGGCTGCTGAACAACCTGAAAATGATCCTGGATAATATGGAAGAAGCATTAAATTCTGATTCATTAGAGGATTTCATTTATTATGACCATCAGTTCCATCTTCTGATCGTTAATTATCTCCATAATGATGAATTTAACCAGATCTTTCAGCGCCTGCTGTACCTGATCCACTTAACATCCCAGGATGCCCTTTCCGCAGAAGGCCGGATCCAGGGAACCATAGATGAGCATCTGGCTTATTACAATGCAGTAAAAGAAGGAAATGGACAAAAAGCTTACAATATCATGATTGAACATCTGATGATGCCTCTTAAGGTACATGAGAAGAAAAGTGAAAGAAAATAATACAAAAGCCGCCTATCTGGCGGCTTTTATGCGTTTATGATCCGAATTTTACTGTTTAGCCTTCCAGCTGGCGTACCAGGTTCACCATCTCAATGGCTCCAAGGGCACAGTCATAGCCCTTGTTTCCTGCTTTTGTTCCTGCACGCTCAATAGCCTGTTCAATGTTATCAGTAGTCAGCACTCCAAACATAACCGGAATGTCGCTTGAAAGAGATACATTGGCGATTCCTTTTGAAACCTCACTGCAAACATAATCATAATGGCTGGTTGCTCCCCTTATAACAGCTCCAAGGCAGATCACTGCATCATATTTTCCGCTTTTGGCCATTTTAGATGCGATCAGCGGGATCTCAAATGCACCTGGAACCCATGCAAGGTCAATATCTTCATCTTTTACATCATGGCGCAGCAGGCCATCTCTGGCACCTGCCACTAATTTAGATACGATAAATTCATTAAATCTGGCTGCTACGATTCCTACTTTAATCTCTTTTGCTACTACTTTTCCTTCTAATGTACGCATATTTTTTATTTCCTTTCTATTTTATGTATATATTTATGTGTGATCCGCTCATTTTTCCTCAAAAATGGCTGTTTTCATTTTGAACTGCACTTTATTATCTACTGCAGCATATGTCCCATACGTATTTTCTTGGTCTGAAGATAAAAATGGTCATATTCTGTTTCCTGCATCTGGATAGGCACACGCTCTGTGATCTTAAGTCCAAAAGCAGATAACTGATACACTTTATCCGGGTTATTAGTCAGCAGACGCATGCTCCTTACTCCCAGATCCCTTAATATCTGGGCTCCAATATAATATTCTCTTTCATCCCCTTTAAATCCAAGAGCAAGATTTGCTTCTAATGTGTCCATTCCCTGTTCCTGCAGCTCATAGGCTCTTAATTTATTGATCAGGCCTATGCCTCTGCCTTCCTGGCGCATATACAGCACAATGCCTCTGCCTTCTTTTTCAATCTGGGTCATGGCTGATGCAAACTGCTGGCCACAGTCACAGCGCAGGGACCCGAACACATCACCTGTAAGGCATTCTGAATGGACTCTGCAAAGCACGTTTTCGCCATTTCCTATGTCACCCTTTACCAGCGCTACATGATGTTCACCATTTAACTGGTTTATATATCCATAAGCCGTAAATTCTCCATATTTTGTAGGCATTTTCGTTATAGTCACCTGCTCAACCAGATGTTCATGGACTTTTCTGTACTCCTGAAGATCTTTAATGGTAATAAATTTAATATTCCATTTTTTCGCCAGCTCCTTTAACTGCGGGGTACGCATCATAGTTCCATCTTCTTTCATGATCTCACAGCAAAGGCCACATTCCTTTAAACCAGCCAGACGGCACAGGTCAACCGTTGCTTCTGTATGTCCATTGCGCTCTAAAACACCGTTTTTCTTTGCAAGAAGCGGGAACATATGGCCCGGTCTTCTGAAATCTTCCGGTTTTGCATCTTCTGCCACACACCGCATGGCTGTAACAGAACGCTCTGCAGCGGAAATTCCAGTGGTGGTATCCACACAGTCGATGGATACAGTAAATGCAGTTTCATGATTATCTGTATTTGTCGTCACCATCTGTGGCAGTTTTAATTTTTCCACAAAAGCTTCTGACATAGGCATACAGATCAGTCCCTTTCCGTGTACTGCCATAAAATTAATATTCTCTGTAGTTGCATATTCTGCCGCACAGATAAAATCTCCTTCATTTTCCCTGTCAGGGTCGTCAGTAACAAGGATCAGTTTTCCCTGTCTTAAATCTTCTAACGCTTCCTCCACTGTATTAAATCCATTTTCTGTATTCTTTGTCTGATCCATGATAGTTCTCCTCTCTGCTGCAATATATTTCAATATCTTTATGGTTGATCTTTTATCAGGCACACTCCCGGAATTTTTAATCAATACCCATAGTGTGCCAGTTTCTCTCTGGTTATCCCCTGATTTTTTTTCTCACTTGTATTTATCGCTGTTTCATAAGGTTTTATCTCATTTGTAAACTTTTCCACATATTTTCCTACAATATCATTTTCCAGATTGACCATATCACCTTTTTTACGTTCTCCCAGTGTGGTGATCTTTCGTGTATGGGGAATCGTAGAAACAGAAAAAGTTGTCTGTGTTACTTTCGCTACTGTAAGGCTGATACCATCAATAGCAACTGACCCCTTTTCCACAATATAGCGAAGTATTTCCAGCGATGCTTCTATGGTATACCAGATTGCCAGACTGTCTTCTTTTATTTCTGTGATCTTTCCAGTTCCATCAATATGCCCCGATACGATATGACCTCCAAACCTGCCGTCCGCTGCCATGGCCCGCTCCAGATTCACGCTGCTTCCCGGCTTTAACATTTTAAGAGAAGTGCGGTTTAATGTTTCATGCATTACATCTGCCTGGAATTCATTCTTAGAAAATGCTGTAACCGTAAGACAGATCCCATTTACTGCAATGCTGTCTCCTTTATGGATATCGTTCATGATCTTACTGGCCTTTATGGTAAGGACTGCCTGGCTGTCAGTTTTCATGATCTTACTGATGATACCTTTTTCTTCAATGATCCCTGTAAACATTTCTCTCTATCTCTCCTTCCACAAGCAGGTCTTCTCCCAGAACACTTATCTTTTTATGTCTGAGGAAAAAAGCCTGATCCGGTTCTTCCACTCCTCTTCCTTCTACCGGAGTCTTAGCTGTTATCCCACCAAAAAGCTTTGGTGCTATATATGCCTGTATTTTCTGGACAACCCCAGCCTCTAACGCCGCCCAATTAAGAGTGCCTCCTCCTTCTAACAGGATACTGTCTATCTTCTCCCTTCCCAGTTGTTCCATAAGAAGATCCAGGTTAATGTGACCCATATTTTTCTCTGTTAAAAGTATTTTGCAGCCAGCTTCTTTATAGGGCTTTTGCAGTTTTTCATCTGGTACGCAACAGGCAATAATGGTAGGAATATCTTTTGCCGTTTTTACGATCTTTGAGGTAAGAGGCATCTTTAAATGGGTATCGCAGATAATGCGGACAGGATTTCTTCCCCCTTCTATACGGCAGTTAAGCATAGGATCATCTGCAAGCACTGTACCGATCCCTACCATGATCGCTGTATTTTTCTTTCGCTGTTCATGTACATGATGTCTGGCTTCTTCCCCGGTCACCCACCTGGAAGCGCCGGTATAAGCAGCAATCTTTCCATCCATTGTCATAGCGTACTTCATGGTCACATAAGGGCGTCCCGTCTGGATATAGTGAAAAAATACCTGATTTAACCTGTCGCACTCTTCTCTCAGTACATGCTCTGTTACCTGTATTCCGTGGTCCCTCAAAATCTGGATCCCTTTTCCTCCCACTAACGGATTTGGATCCCCGGAACCAGTCACTACCCGGCCGATACCTGCTTCTATGATCGCATCTGTACAGGGGGGTTGTTTGCCATGATGGCAGCAGGGCTCTAACGTTACATAAATGGTTGCCCCTTCTGGTGACTGGGTACAGGAAGCTAATGCATTCCGCTCTGCGTGGGGTTCTCCATATTTCTCATGGTATCCCTGGCCAATGATACAGCCGTTTTTTACGATCACTGCACCAACCACTGGATTGGGAGCTGTATAACCATATCCTTTCTTTGCCAGTTCCATAGCTAAAACCATATATTTTTCGTCTTCACTGTAATTTTCTATAGTTTTCAAATGTCCGCCTCCTTGCTGCTCTCCTAAACGTTTAACCGGCACATGCACCATTAGCACGTTCACATCATAAGATGCTGGGGCAATTCTAATATGTATGGCAATGAAAAAACGCCCCGGAGCCTATCTCATTCTCCAGAGCGTTTTTTGTAAAAATTTGGAAATTCAGAAAACTTTTCAGCCAGCCCAGACATTCTTTAAAAACTAAAAAGCTCTGAAACAATCACTGTTCCAGAGCTGATATCCAACAAATATCTGATACTGCATTCTACCGTATCTTTTATCCCGTTCTCTATCTTCTTTCATCCAGACTATACTGTCGGCCTCGGAATCTCACCGAATCATACCTTGCGGCTCGTGGGCTATACCACCGGTAGGGAATCTCACCCTGCCCTGAAGATCATATGCACTTGTTAGTTATAACTATAATACTATTTTCCGGAAATTGCAATAGAAATCTTCCTGCTTTTGTAATCAACAGCTGACCATCATTCCAGTAAATACCAGAATGCTGAAAATCAGGAAAACCGCAGCACCGAAAAAACACAGGAATCCTCCAAACACAGGCTTTCCCGGGCGGTTTTCTGTGATAATATCCGGCCTGTTTGGAGCATAATATCCAACTACCTGCTTTCCCACATCTCCTTTTCCAGAAACTGACTTGCGGCTATAATACCAGTATTTTTTACCATTCACCGCATATTCGTAAGTCGGAAGATATATCTTTTCGCGGCGCAGCCGTGAACTTCCATCAGGCTGATTTTCCCAACTTTCAAATTCAGACTCTTCTACATCTACCACTTTCATCAGGGTACTGGCTGAGTATAACCTCACATCATGCTTATAAGTCTCTTGTGAGCTTTTTCTTTGAAGAATGCCAATCCAGGTCAAAAGCACTGCAGCAAGGCTGAGACCCAGGCCTGATGTAATATGTTCCATATATTGGAACGGCAGCGCTACCAGCGCGATCGCAAGGCTGAAACCGCACATTATGATCGTAATCTTTTTCATATGCCTCCTTCTGCCACTAATGTGCTTTCTTAAACTTTCACTGCTTTTACACAGAACGGAACACGTCCACCAGGTCTGTAAACCAGTTCAGCTGGCGAATATAACGTTGGCGCAACTGTCCGGGATCTTCTTTTCCCTTACCAATATCAAAAAATGCATGCCCGCTGTGGACTGCAATATATATTTTTCCATCCTGGTTCAGATTGACAGCAAATTTTCCAAAAGAATTATCTGCCAGTTCCATGATACGCTCTATCCGGCTGATCTTCAGAATGTGAAGAGCTTCCTGTTCATTATCACTGCTCAGATTAAACCGCTTATCAAAGGCTTCATTTCCGGTTTTGATCGTCCTGGAATGAAACAGCTTATCCATTTTATCCCTCGGCCAGAAAGTCAGCCAGGTCGGAAATTCCTGTTCAAGTTCGCACAGCATCCATTGTCCCCTATAAATCTCACGTTCATTCTTTTCCCACAGCCCGGTCTCCTCACGCTGGAATTCATCAACATCCGTCAGCTTAA
Source organism: uncultured Clostridium sp. (assembly GCA_900541315.1). Lineage (GTDB taxonomy): Bacteria > Bacillota > Clostridia > Lachnospirales > Lachnospiraceae > Enterocloster. The sequence continues at coordinate 5,978 of UQJF01000111.1, forward strand.
TGGTACACAGCTCTGACGTCAGTCCATGATATGTTCCCCTGATGTATCCGCTGCCACTGCAGTAACTATGACTGGGCAGCGGAATATTCGTATCTTTTGCATCCAGAAGATGAGGTAGCGGATCCATTTGTATGTTTGTAAAAATATTGCCCACAATTTCCGGCACAATGGTATCATATGCCTGTTTGTTTGCTTTATCCCCGGCTTTGCCCTGGGTCATCCGGCCCAGCCCCAGCAATACAGCGCCTATAATAATCAACGCCATATTTCCCCCCAGGATAATGCCAAACAGGATTACAGCTCCGCCCAGTAACGAAAGAAGTTTTCCGCCTATCCTGCTGCCTTTGCTCTTATTCAGTTCCTGTGATAACTGCTCATCTGTCATTTTCTGCTCTTTCATAATCTTTTCCTCTCCTTATTCCATGGAATCCATAGTTCTGTGTGAAAATAGTCTCCAAGCTGCTAATGTATCAATGCCTTCTACCGCCTGATAATGCCCCAACTTCTTTGCCAGTTCAGCATCTGTCATCCTGACAGGTTCAGCTGAAACAGAATTATTTGTTTTTTTCTTTATACATTCCTCCCTCGCATGTGTTCTGAAATAAAAGAAATCCACCGTACTGTTATTGTACGATGGATCTTATAAGATAACTATTAACCAAAGGTTAGGAATTGGGTAATACTTGCAAGATTCTTCTTAATCATGTTTGCATACCACAATATACTTATTTTCTTTCATTGATTCCCTCTCATTTTTATGATACGATACCTACTGACTTTTATTTATGATAATGTCACCATCAGGCGGCATGCCCCTTTACAAACAGATTAAAAAATTCGTTACAGTAATAAAAATTCAGGAAAGTATGATTTTATGAAAGATTTAACAAAGGGTTCTCCCTCAAAAGTAATGATCTCCTTTGCCGTTCCTGTGGCTCTTGGAAATATTTTCCAGTTGTGTTACAGTCTGGCAGATACCCGTGTAGTAGGCAGCACCTTAGGGGAAGCGGCTCTGGCTGCAGTAGGCGCTACTACTTCTATCAGCACTTTATTTATCGGATTTTTGTCCGGACTTACAAATGGTTTTGCTCTTCTCATTGCACGGCAGTTTGGAGCCGGAGATAAGCGGGGTGTAACCCGATACGGGGCCGGATGTCTCCTTTTAGGCGGGATCACAGCCCTGCTTCTTACAGCTGCCTGCGTAGGCAGTCTGCCCTTTATTTTAAAACTGCTGAATGTGCCGGATGCATTAATGGACCAATCCACAGCCTACATACGTGCTGTTCTTTTAGGTCTTTTAGCCACTATGCTTTACAATGGCTGTGCCTCTATCCTTCGGGCTGTAGGCGATACCACTGCCCCTCTTTTGTTCCTGCTTTTTGCAGCAGTATTAAATGTTGCCCTGGACCTGCTTTTTATATTAAAATTCGGTTTTGGCGTAGCAGGCGCTGCCTGGGCCACTGTATTATCCCAGTCGCTTTCCGCGCTCATAAGCCTGGTCTATATGTTTAAACGGTATCCTATTTTCCGTTTTTCGCTCCCGGACTTTAAGCTTAAACCATGTGAGATCAAAGCGCTGTATGCTTCCGGACTTTCCATGGCAGCTATGATGTCCCTTGTATTTTTCGGGACACTGTCTCTTCAGTGTGCCATCAATACCTTTGGACAGGATATTATCGTTGCTCATACAGCCGCCCGCAAGATTACAGAATTTTTCATGCTTCCTTTTTCTGTTATGGGCGTGACCATGGCAACCTACTGCGGCCAAAACATGGGGGCAGGTAAGAAAGACCGCATCCGCACCGGTATCCGCCAGGCACTGATCCTTACCTGGATCTGGTCATTGGGAATGATCCTTTTAAGCTATACAGCTTCCCCATGGCTTATATGGCTGGTAACTAGTTCTAAAAATCCGGTGGTTCTTTCCAATGCATCCTGGTACTTAAAAACAGATTCTTTATTCTATTTTGCCCCTGCTGCCATCTCTGTTTTAAGAAATGGCCTTCAGGGAATGGGAGATCACATTACTCCTGTATTTTCCAGTTTGATCGAGCTGATCGGAAAAGTGATCTGTGCTTTTCTCCTTGCCCGCATCTTCCAGTACTGGGGAATTATTATGGCAGAGCCTATTGTGTGGATCTTAATGGTCATCCCACTTATTATAAAAACCAGAAGACTGCTGTGATATTGGTTCACAACAGCCTTCTGGCTTTTTTGTGTTATGTATTATTTTATTTAATGATCTCTTCTGCTCTTTCCAGCGCAGCTGTGATATTCGGGCAGAAATTCTCTGCTCCCACCAGTTCAGTAAATCCGGCTTTTTTCATTGCCTTCATAGGCTGCTCATTTACATGGGAGAATACAATGGTCACACCCTTGCTTTCACAGGTCTTTGTAAGTGCTGTCAGGGCATTCATGGCTGTACTGTCCAGTGCCGGTACTGCCCTCATACGCAGTACCAGGCATTTTGCACTTTCTTCCACAACAATGTGCTCAATGGCATCAGAAGCACCGAAGAATAAAGGACCGCTTACTTCATAAACGCGGATGGCTGCCGGAAGCATACGCAGATTTTCATTAACTGCTACTGTATCATCATCGGTATATACCCAGCTTTCTGCCTTGGTTTCTTCGCTCATTCTCTTAATGAACAGCAGACATGCAATGATCATGCCTATTTCTATCGCAACCACCAGGTCAAATACTACAGTCAGTACAAAAGTAACTACCAGAACCAGTATATCGCTCTTTGGAGCTGTTTTTACCAACTGTAAAAAAGTACGCCACTGGCACATATTATAAGCTACGATAAACAGGATGGCTGCAATGGTAGGCATTGGGATCATACCTGCATAAGGCATCAGCACTACCAGTACGATTACCAGCGTAATGGAATGGACCATACCTGCAACTGGTGTACGGCCGCCATTTTTAATGTTAGCCGCTGTACGTGCAATAGCGCCTGTAGCCGGGATGCCGCCAAATAACGCAGATGCAATATTTCCCGCTCCCTGTGCCACTAATTCCATATCAGAGCGGTGTTTTCCATTGATCATGCCATCTGCGACTACACAGGAAAGCAAAGACTCAATGGCTGCCAGGATAGCAATGGTAAATGCATTTGGAATAGCTGCCTGCACGATCTCAAAGTTAACTGCCGGCAGATGGAAAGATGGCAGTGCATTGCTGATAGTGTACAGATTTCCAATGGTAGAAACCTTTAACGGAAGGAATTTCACCATAAAAATACCAACGATAACTGCGATCAGGGAACCTGGTATCTTCTTAAAAATATAAGGGGAAATAATCAGGATTGCCAGGCTTACAGCTCCCACGATGAGAGCTGCCGGATTAACAGTTCCAACATTTTCCAGAAATGCTGCCAGCTTTTCCATGGTCTCGATCGCACGGACACCTTCCGGATAGGTCACACCAAAAAAGTCCTTTAACTGCCCGATCACAATGGTAACAGCAATACCGGAGGTAAAACCGGTTGTGATGGTGTACGGGATAAACTTGATCAGGCTTCCGAAACGGCAGATTCCCATAAGAATCAGGAATACACCTGCAAGAACCGTTGCAATCACAAGACCGTCCATTCCATCTCTTGCCACGATACCTGCTACGATGGTTGCAAATGCTGCAGTCGGTCCGGCAATCTGTACACAACTTCCGCCCAATGCGGAGATAACGAATCCAGCTACGATAGCTGTAAAAATACCTGCCTCAGGACCTACGCCAGATGCCAGTGCCAGAGCGATAGACAGTGGAAGTGCAATGATCGCCACAATGATACCTGCTGTCACATCTTTCACAAACTGTGATTTGTCATAGGACTTTAAGGCTGTTAGTAACATGGGTTTTAAGTTGCTCATTTTACCTTTTTCCTTTCATTTTCCTTTGTTTCTGCTTTTTACACACGTAAATCTGATTATAACATAAAGAAAACGTTAATAAACCAGCATTTCCCATGTTTTTATTAAAATACATTTTTCTCCGCCTCATCTGCAAAAGCCAGTTCTCCCGCTGTCATCAAATATGCCACATGCTTATCACATACTCATCTGGAAGATAATTAAAAACTCCTTGCTTTCATCTCCATTTTGTTCTATACTACTCAGGTCTGTAACTTCCAGATGCGATTGACAGTTCGAGACCATCCTGTCACAAAATAAAACTAGGGACAACAAATATTAACTATGATCAATTGTTGTTGTGATTATATTTTGGAGGTGAACAAACATGGAAAATCAAACTTTTACTAACGTCCGGAAACTTACAACTTCCGGCATTGTGATCGCGCTTTATGTTATTATTTTATTTATGACACAAAGTTTTTCTTTTGGGGCTTATCAGATCCGTATTGTAACTTCTTTATATGCCCTTTCTTATCTCTGTCTCTTATACACATCTCCGAGCCCACGAGACGGAGCTACATCTCG
>UQJF01000112.1 GCA_900541315.1 uncultured Clostridium sp.
TGAGCGGATTACGAATGTTTTTAGAATTGCGAGAGTGCAAAGCACGTAGCAATTCAGTATCAGAGGGGGCAAAATACCTTATTGACACTTACATCATAATATATGATGAAATAATTCTGCGAAAGCAGAACGGATTTTTGAAGAAAAGAGAATAAACGGGGAAGGAATGGTTATAATAGGATTATCACCAAAGAGAAAATATTAATACTTATCCTCCCCTTTTTTATACCTTGTCTGTTGACGAAGCGCAGCAGATAAGGTATTGTATTTTCTGGCAAAAACACGGATAATAGACACGAACATAGTACATCATAGTAAATGAGAGGATAAAAGACATATGAAATTTTATCTGGCTCCCATGGAAGGGATCACAGGATACATATACAGACAGGCATATAACAGCTGTTTTAAGCCTATGGACAGGTATTTTACACCATTTCTGGCACCGAAGCATAAAAGCGGTTTCAGCAGCAAAGAATTAAATGACATCCTTCTGGAGCATAATCAGGGAATGGAGGTCATTCCCCAGATCCTTACATCAGATCCGGAGGATTTTTTAGATACAGCGGTAAAATTAAAGGAATATGGTTATACAGAGGTTAATCTGAACCTGGGATGCCCTTCAGGTACTGTGGCAGCCAAGGGAAAAGGCGCCGGGTTTTTAAAAGATACTGAAAAGCTTGCCAGGTTCTTAGGAGAGGTCAGTGAGGGAATGGAACGGGAAAATCTTCATTTTTCCATCAAGACCCGCGTGGGTGTGGAAAGTGAAGAAGAGTTTCAGACTCTTTTAGGTCTGTACAACCAGTGCCCATTAACAGAACTTATCATCCACCCAAGAGTATTAAAAGATTTTTATAAATACAATGTGCGGATGAATGCTTTTAAAGAGGGATTTGAAAAAAGCAGACATTCAGTGTGCTATAATGGGGATATTTTCCGAAGGAAAGACTATGACCGTCTTGTAAAAGAGTATCCGGATCTGGATAAGATAATGATGGGACGGGGGATCATGATGAACCCATTTTTAATGGAAGAGATCGCTGACGGAACATCCCAGAAAGTATCTGGAAAAATGTCTGCCGCCAGGAAGGCAGACCGGCTGGAGAAGTTCCACCGTCTGCTCTGTGACGGATATACCCATGTTATGAGCGGAGACAGACCGGTATTGTTTAAAATGAAAGAACTGTGGGGATTTCTGATCCATTCCTGTCCGGAAGAAGAAAAGCTTATGAAGAAGATACGCAAGGCACAGCACCTTGCAGAATATGAAGGGGTGGTATCAGAACTGTTCTGCCGCATGAGAGAGCATGAATAAGATCATGGATAAGAGCATGAATAAGGCTATGAGAAAATTTATTGCCCCATAAAATGGAGGGAGCCGGCAGAAAAGGGGGGAATCTGCCGGCTTAGGTATGAAAAAGTGTCTTCCTGTATGGTAAAAGGTCTCATCAACCTTACAAGTAATAATATACAGGTAAATTGTGGACAAAGTTTGAGCAGACGATAAAGAAAAAATAAAATTCCTGAAGGGAAAATAAAGAAATTATGAAAGACTCCGAGGAAAGCGGATCAGGAGGTATAAACATGTATGATAATCTGACAAAAGACGATATTAAAAAAATGCAGGAAGAAATAGAATACCGTAAGCTGGTGGTGCGCAAAGAAGCATTGGAAGCAGTAAAAGAGGCAAGAGCCCAGGGCGACTTAAGCGAAAATTTTGAATATAAGGCGGCAAAGCAGGATAAGAACCGTAACGAGAGCCGTATCCGTTATCTGGAAAAAATGATAAAAACAGCACGTATTGTTTCGGATGAGTCAAAATCAGATGAAGTAGGTCTGGGCGACCGGGTGGAATTATACATTCCGGAAGATGATGAAACAGAAAGCTATAAATTAGTGACCACAGTCCGGGGAAACTCCATGAAAGGACTTATAAGTATTGATTCTCCCTTAGGAAAGGCAATTAAGGGCCGTAAAACAGGAGATAAGGTGTATATTAAAGTAAATGACACTTACGGATATGAGGCAGAGATCCGTTCCATCGATAAGACAGCCAAAGAGGAAGAAGACCAGCTGCGCAGCTATTAATTATCAGTACAGTTATTTACGAAACGGCGCCTTATCACAGAAAGGCAGGAAATGATATGGGCAATGATATGGATAAAAAGGGAATACTGACTGTGCGGATGATGGGAACCATATCAGTGGAATATGAAGGGGAGTTTTTTCCTGTAGGGACTGCTCTTACAGGGAAGATCCTGCAGCTTTTACTAATCCTTTTGTATGCAGGAAAGAAAGGAGTGGGCAGGGAAGAGCTGTTAGATGTATTTTACGGAAATGGAGAGTATGCTAATCCATCTGGCAGTTTAAGGGCAGCAGTTTTCAGGCTGCGCAGATTATTAAAAGAAATGCTGCCGGAGCATGAGTATATCTGCACAGATGGCGGTATTTACCGGTGGGATGAGGGAAATGTGACTGTTTCCATTGATGCTAGAAATTTTGAAAAAGCAGCTCAAAGTGCTCTTGCAACAGGAAAAAAAGAGGAACTGTGCCACGCCTGCAGCTTGTATTATGGGGAATTCCTTTCCCAGATGACAGGAGAAAAATGGGTCAATGTGATCGGAGTAAAATACCAGGAGCTGTATTTTAAATGCCTGCGCCTGGCAAGCCGGCTTTTAAAAGCAGACCGGGAATATGACAGGCTTTTAAACTTAAGCACAGCAGCCAGTAAGCTGTATCCTTATGAGGAATGCCAGATGATGAAGCTGGACTGCCTGATCGCTTTAAAACGGTATCAGGAAGCCATGGAAGTTTATAAACAGGTGGTCGTCCAGTATTTTGAAGAACAGGGGCTTCCGCCTTCTGAAACCATGCTGCAGCGTTTCCGCCTGATGAGCGGACAGATCAGCTATACTTCCGATATGCTAAAGGACATTGAAAATACCTTAAAAGAGAGGGAAGAAACCCAGGGACCGTATTACAGTACATATCCTTCATTTATTGACAGTTACCGTCTGGTGAGCCGTATGGCAGAACGCTTTTCCTTTGAATATACATTGTTCTGCATTACTCTTGTAGATGGAAAAGGAGCATTGCTGGAAGGCGAAATGGTGCAGACGACATCTGAGATGTTAAAAAATGCCATAGGAGAGAGTCTGCGAAAGGGAGATCTGTTTACCTGCTACAGCCCGGTCCAGTACCTGGTCCTGTTAAATGGAGCAGGCCAGGAACATGTCCTGGCCGTGTGTGAACGTGTGGAACGCAGCTTAAAGCAATGGGAAAATGGAAAAAAGATCAATTTTAGTCATCAGATCCTGGGGTTGGCACCATAGCGTCCTTCCAGATATTGTTTACCATAGGCTTCATCATTTCTTGGGATGAGGCCATTTTCTTTTTTATAAGAAGAAAGTGGATAGAGAACAGCATCCGTTCCTTCCGGGCGGCAGCACAGACAGATCTCGTCTCTTCGCATAACAGACGGATTAAGGATCGCTGTGTTGTGGCTGGTAAATACTAACTGCGCATGGTGAGGATTTTTCTCATGATCCTGGTACAGAGACAGGATAAAGCGCAGCAGATGAGGATGGAGCACGTTATCTAAGTCATCGGCTAATAGAAGACTTCCCAGACGCAGGCTTTTTACGACTAACGGGATCAGGGTAAGCAGCTTTCTGATGCCGGTGGATTCTTCGTTGAAAGAAACAAAAAAGGTATTTCCATCTGCTTTCCCATGGGTCAGGATCAGGGATGGATCATCGAAGCTCTGTTCTTTTGTAATGGAGTAATCTAAAATATCAATATCCATAGCCTGAAGCAGACGGCAGATGACCTGACGTTCTTCTACTTCAGAGGGCAGATCTGGAGCTTTTTTATAGTCATGTTCCCGGAAAAACAGAACCTGGCTGAACCATGATGCAGCAGCTTTTGCACATTCAGAGGAAGATTTTGGGTCAAGATAGCGTAAAAGAGAGACCCCGGCCGGGAGAGTGGAAAAATCCATTTTTCCGGCTTCATTTCCAATATGGAGTTCATTTGCTTTGCGGGCAAAAAGAACACCGGCATCATCAGAACCGGGTTTGCCGTAAAACATATTTTCTTCCAGGACAGCGCCTTGTTTTACATCAAGCTGATAACGGAAGAGAAAACCATTTCTGCGAAAAAGCAGGTCAAAACTTAAAGGAAGCTCTCTGCATGTATGATCCAGACGGCAATAGGAACGGCCGGAAGAGGTGATAAGAGAAAAATCACCTGCAGCCAGACGGCATACATTCCAGAGCGCCTCTAATATAGAAGATTTCCCGCAGCCGTTTGGACCATAAAGGGAGATAACAGGGAGAAAAAATTCGCCGTCTCCCTGCGCTGTCAGCAGAGAAGCTTTGTGTTCATTAATAGGAGCCGGAAAAAAGTCCAGCAATGTTTCATTTTTAAATAATCTGTAATTTCTTAAAACAAACTGATTCAGCATACAAACCTCCAAAATGCCAAGATGTTCTCTCGATAGAACATGAAATATGAGAAAAAAACTCATTGAAGCGAATTATAGCATATGTTATAAAAAAGCACAAGAGCGACTGAGAAAAAAACTCATAGAGTCTGTAAATTATTTGAAAAATTGAAAATTTTTTGAAAATATAAGTTCATATAACGCCTGATATAACGCCATCTCTGCTATGATAAAGATAAATGAAAGTATAAACTGAATGACTGTGAAACGGGATTCAGGAAGTACTGGAGTTTGGCAGGAAATGGGGCCTGCACAAAAATCAGAGAGAGGAGAAACAGGGTATGAGAGGACGAAGCAGACGCAAGAAACGAACGGGAAAAATGGTTAGTTTACAGAAGCGTTTCCTGGCATTTATGCTGGCATTTGCCATGATCTTCACCAATGTGGGAACAGATCTGCATGTCAGCTTTGCAGCATCAGGAAACAGAGTGGACTTTACCATTGGCGGCGCTGACCTGGTGGATGCCATCCGTCAGGCCATCGAAGACGAAAATGTGGTATCACAGGACAGCCTGGATTTTACCGACGGTGCCACAGAAAAGTTTGAAGCACTGTTCTTTGGAGACGGAAAGGTATATGAAGTCTATCCGGACATCCAGGGAGACAGCATGGAGGCAGAGTTACGGGTATTTGTAAAGCTTCCGGCTGATGCAGATGATACGTACATGGTAACAGGAGAGGAAGAGGTTTATTTCCTTTACGTAAATAACGGGGAAGATACCATCAGCTGTTCTACAACTGTAACAAGAACAGAAAACGGAAAAGAAAAGGAAAAGACCACCAAACGTATTACCATAAAGAGTTATGAAGATAAGTTTGGGGATGAAGAAAGAAACATTATTTCCAAGCCAGTGGAGACGGCTCCGGCGGAAACTGTTCCAGAGGAGAAGCCTACTGAGGCAGTAACTGGAGAGACAACTGAAAATGTTGTAAATCCAACAGACGAAGAAAAAGAGACAACCGTTCCAGAAGAGACCGCAGAAGTTCCGGAAACAAAGAACGATGTGGAAGAGAGCAAGGAGCAGGTAGAAGAGTCTAAAGCAGAAGAGACTAAGGCAGCGACAGAAGCTGCTGAGGAGACAGACGCAGCTGAGCCTGAGACTGATGCTGAGACAGAAGCTGAACCGGAAACAGAAGCTTCTGAGGCAGAGGTTTCTGAGCCGGCAAAGGGCGAAGCTGAAACTGAAAACATTGCTTCTATCTCCCGTCACGCAGCACCGCTTGTAGCAATGAAAGAAGAAGTTGCAGCGGCAGATGCAGTGGTTGAGATTGCAGAACCTCAGAAGCCGGAAGCAGAAGCTCCAAAGGCAGAAGAGACAGAAAAAGCTTCCGAAGTAGAGCAGATCCCGGAAACTGCAGCAGCAGAGACAGTAGAAGAAACAACAGCAGTTGAAACACTTCCTGCAAAGGAAACAGTACCGGAAGAAGGCAGCACAGAAGAGACTACAGCAGCTGACCAGAAAGAAGAACCGGCAACTGAAGAAACAAAGGCTTCCGAAGAAGTAACAGAGGAAACTACCGCAGCTGAGACAACTGCAGAAGAACCGGATCAGCCGGAAACACTGCCAGCACAGACAGACACAGCAAAGCCGGTCCAGCCAGCTGAAACCACAGCGCCAACAGAACCGACACCAGCTCCACAGCCGGAAGAACCTGTAAAGAAGGCAGAGACCGCAGATGACGGGGATCTGGTTGGTATTGGATATTGCAGTACTGCGAAGGTTTATAAGAGTACGTTGAATGACCTTCGTGTATTTGGCTCCGAAACTGTATTTACGGCAGAAGTTATGGGCGCAGATGGTGTGACTGTAAAATTGTCAGCATCTGATGGCGTATTACCGGAAAATGGTTACGTAGAAGCTGTTGCTGTAGATGATGCAGATCAGCTGGAACTGATGAAGGAAGCAGCAGATGAAACTCTGAAAGAAGAAAATCGCAGAGTAACCGATATTTTTGCAGCAGATATCATTCTTTACAATGAAGATGGTGAAGCAGTTCAGCCGGACGGAAGCGTAAAAGTTACCTTTGACGGAACTGGTATTGGAAATTCTGGAACCAGAGTCCTTTATATGGGTGAAAGTGATTCCGATACCGAAAGTTTCGATGCTCAGATGATAAAAGCGGTAACAACAGGTGATGATGCAACTGCTTTTATGACAGATCATTTTTCACTGTATGCAGCAGTTGATACAGAAGAAATTACCTGCTATGAAGTAAACTTCTATTATAAAGATGCAGCAGGAAATGTTGTGCTTATTTCTGGCCCACAGTATGTGGAAGAGGGAAAAGCAGCGCAGGCACCGGCAGCACCTGACCGTGAAGGATACGAGTTTACTGGTTGGAATCCGGCAACTTTCAGTGAAGTAACAGATAATTTGGATGTATACGCACAGTATGTGGCTATAGCTGGACAGGTGCGTCTTACTGTAAATTATGTATATTCAGACGGTACAATGGCAGCACAGCCATGGGTATCTCATGTAAAATCTGGTGTTGCATGTGATCTTACAGCTGTATCTCCAGAGATTGCAGGATTTGAGCCGGATCAGGAAAAAGTATCTTTTGATCAGGCATATACAGAAGATCAGACAGTTACTGTTACTTATACAGGTGCAGAAGTAAGTTATACAGTAAAGCATTATCTGTTAAATGTAGATGATACAAAGCCTGCAGATCCTGCATGGACAGAAACATTGCCTGGAGAAACTGGACTTACCACTCAGGCAGTTGCAAGAGAATATGAAGGATTTACGCCTTTAACATTCAGTCAGGCAAAGATCAATGCAGATGGAAACACTGTAGTAGAGATCCTTTATGAAAGAAATTACTACACATTAACCTGGGATACAGGAGATAATGCTTCTTATATCGCATCGGAGCAGTTGCGGTACGGAGCAGCGATAACAGCACCTGCAAATGATCCCACCAGAGTTGGATATGATTTTAAAGGCTGGGAAGGCCTTCAGGATCAGACTACCATGCCTGCAAAAAATCTTGTTGTTACTGCAAAGTGGGAAGCTGCAAAGAGAGCTGCTTATAAGATTGTTTACTGGACTGAAACTGTAACAGAAGGTTTTTATACTGTAAATAAGGTAGTGAACGGAAATGATACAGTTGGAAAATCTATTCCTGATGGCAAATACACAGTACCAGAAGGATATGAAACAACGCCGGTAGCTGATAAAACGGATAAGGATGTAAAGATAACAGCTGATGGAATGGCTGTTAAGAATGTTTATTATAAGAGAGCTACTTATACCATTAAATTCTGGCGTTGGGAAGTAGTAGAATCAGGATGGTTCTGGGAAAAGAAAGATTGGGTAGAAGATACAAAGTTAAGGATTACAGCCCGCTATGGCGTAGATGTATCCGCTCAGTGGGAAAAAGCCTGCAAAAACCAGACTGGCTGGGGACCATATGAGGATGATAGTATACAGTACACTTTACTAGCTAATATGCCTGCAAAAAACCTGGATATGTATCAAAGACAATCCGGAAAAGGAAAATATATTATTTACTATGTAGAAGGCCTGGATGGTGAAAGAAAAGAATATAGAAGGTTTGAAGCTGACAGTGGAGTATGGTTGACAGACGAAGATAAGATGCCAATTAATGGTTTTGAGTTTAAGAATTGGTATCAGGGAAGCAAGAGGAATCCGTGGAATAGCGGTAATCTCTGGCTTTATTACACCAGAAAGTCTTATCCACTTTTCTTTGAAAACTGCCAGCCAATAGATCCTGTATATATCAAATTTGAAGCAAAGCTGTCCACAGGCAGACCTTCAGGAGAACCTGGAAGACCTGCAAATGTAGAAGATGATTATACCTTTGAAGGTTGGTATCTGGATCCAGGATTCAAAGAACCTGTAGTCTGGGATCAGACCATGACAGATGCTGGACTTACTGTTTACGCAAAATGGGCGAAACCAGAATACACAGTTACTTTTGAAACCAATGGAGCAGCAGAAAAAGAAAGTATCACCAGAGAAAAAGGCTTTATTTTATCAGAAACAGATCTGGCAGCACCAGAAAAAGAAAATGATGAATTCCTTGGCTGGTACACAGACGAAGCACTTACAAAGAAATTTGTTCCTGAGTCCAAGATCGTAAAAGATACAACCTTATATGCAAGATGGAAAAACTCTGACACAGTAACCTATACAGTACGTTATATGTATGGTGAAACAGAAATTGCTAAACCAAAACAGGTAACAGTGCCAAGAGATTCCCAGATCAGTGAAGATGCGCTCACAATAGACGGATATTATCCTGAAACATTATCTCTGGGTGCGAAGATCACACAGAATGGGCAGGAGATCATATTCAGGTATAAGGCAGTTCAAAGCTGGGAATACACAGTAAAATATCGTATTAAAGATACAAATACGCAGGTTCCTGGAAGTACAGATGAAACAGGTTCTACCAGTGACCAGAATATAATGATAACCTTTAAGTCATTTGAAGGGTATACATTAACATCTGATCCAGTGCAGAAAGCAACCCAGGATGAGCCAGAAGTTATTTTCTACTATGTACCTAAGACTGCAATCTATCATGTACAGCACTGGTATGAAAGACTGAATGGCGAATTTGGTCTTCGTTGTATTGATACATTCAATACAGCATCAGGTCAGTTAGTTACAACAGAAGGAAAAGAACGACTGGTTGATGGGTTTACGCTGGATACCAGTATTCCTGAAACTGTAGCAGGAGGTACTACAAACATCCAAAATGTATTATCACTGAAACTGTATTACACCAGAAATGTCCACAATGTATCTTATGTATACGAAGGTACAGTGCCAGCAGGCGCACAGGCAGCTCCTGCAGGATCTGACCATAAGTATCAGGAAAATGTTACTGTAGAACCGCAGCCATCACCAGTACCTGGTTATGTCTTCAGTGGTTGGAAGATCAAAGAACCGGGCAATGGAAAACTGACAATTAAAAATGGCAAATTTGTCATGCCAGATGAAGATGTTGTATTAACAGGTTCATTTGAAGTTGCGGAACAGACTTATCAGGTAAGATATGTAGACGAGGATACAAAGACAGATATTCTTCCAATGTCTGCTCCAAAGGCAGCGCATTTTAATGATGTGGTCTATGGTTACAAAGAAAAAGTAGATATTAATGGATATACCTTTGTAAGAGCAACTGATATTACAGTAGGAATAGTCAATGATAATAACATTGTAATTGTATACTATAGTAAAGATGCTAACAAAGATAATATACCGGATAAGTATCAGATCACATTCACTTATAAGTCAGCAGATGATAATAAGGGAACTGTGACAGGAACAACCAGTGAGATTGTTACTGTACAGACTATTCAGCGTGATGAGGTGACAGGTGTGATCACAGCAGTTAGTGAAAAGACACCACAGCATCCGACACAGCCATCCACAGTAAAAGCAGAAGCTGGTTACAAGTTTGACAAGTGGACAGATAATGCAGGGAAATCATTCAATGATGATACAGCACTGGAAGCAGAGTCTTACCTTGAAGATCAGACGTTCACAGCACACTTTACAGCAACAGAGCAGACTTATAAGGTGAAATATCTGGATGAAGATAAAAATGTTGAAATCCATGATATGTCAGATCCAAAGAATGCACACTTTGGCGATGAGATCAAAGGTTATACAGAGAAAATTGATATCAGTGGATATACCTTTGTAAAAGCTGAAGACCTTAAAGTAGGAACAGACAATGAGAAGAACATTGTAAAGGTATATTACAGCAAAGATGATAATAAGGATAATATCCCGGATAAGTATCAGATCACATTCACTTATGAGTCAGCAGATGCTAATAAGGGAACTGTGACAGGAACAACCAGTGAGATTGTTACTGTACAGACTATT
>UQJF01000113.1 GCA_900541315.1 uncultured Clostridium sp.
TTATATGATATCACGTATTGATTTAGAAATCAATTTGTTAGTACACTAGTACATCCATCTCAACCCCTTTGGATAATGGTTTTTAATGATCCCGGCTGCCATTTTTCCCCAGCCAAGGCTTAGATTTCCTGTACATATCAATACCCAGCCTTTTTCACAGGACACAGACATATCCGTGGCTGCGTTCAGTGTCTCTCCTTTTAAATATTTAACAGCATCTACACTGTCCGGTGCCAGTTCTTTCCATACTTTTACCTGTTCCGGTCTCAGCCAGAGAGCAAAAGCATGGGATGGCTCCAGACGGTTTTTCTTTACAGTTCCTATATGCAATCCCGGGCGAAGCACTTTTAATCCTTTTAAACTGACCATCTGAGGTGGAAGAAGATAAAGCTGATCTCCAAATCGAAGATACTCTTCCCGCTTTTTTAAGAGTTCCGGCTCAATAAGTGTTTTGTCCAGAAAACGATGCAGCTCTTCCATCACTTCTTTTTCCTTTTTCGGATCTATATAAGAAGGCTGGCTGCGTTTACCGGTGAATTCCCCACTGTCCTCTCTCCGACGAAGAACCGCCATAAAATGACCTTCTCCCTCTGTTTTATGAGGCATAATACGGAAAGCCCGTTCCAGATGGAATTGTTCTATGGCTGTAAAAATTTCTTCTGTTTCTTCTGTTTTTTCATGTCCGTAAAAGGCCCATTTGGGCACTGCATTCATCAACCCCTCTGGACATTCTCTTTCTTCCAGATAAAAATCCTCATGTTCTTGTAAAAAAGAAAGGATAGTACCTTCATTTTCCTCTGGTGCAAAGGTGCAGGTAGAATATACCATGGTGCCCCCTGGTTTTAGCATAGACGCAGCATCTTCTAATATTTCTTTCTGCCTGGCTGCACACATTTTTACATGGTCCTCACTCCACTGCTTTACCGCCTCTTCTTCCTTGCGGAACATCCCTTCTCCGGAGCAGGGGGCATCTACAGCGATCCGGTCAAAAAACTGCACAAAAAACTTTGCCAGACTTCCTGCATCCTCATTTGTGACAACACAATTTCCCACACCCATACGTTCCATGTTCTGGGAAAGGATCTTTGCCCGGCCCGGATGGATCTCATTAGATAGAAGGAAGCCTTCTCCCTTTAACCTGGAAGCAATGTGGCTGGACTTTCCACCGGGAGCTGCACACAGATCCAGTATGTTTTCACCTGGCTTCGGATCTAAAAGTTCCACTACGGCCATAGCACTTGGTTCCTGGATATAATAAAGACCTGCTTCGTGGAAAGGATGTTTTCCTGGTCTTGCCTCCAATGGATAATAATACCCTTCTTTTACCCATGAGACCGGTGTCAGTTCCATCTGTAAGACCTGGGATGTCTTTTCTGCCAGAGACTTTACTCCCTTTTCTTCCCAGTCATCTTCTCTTCCCTCTTTTGTCTTTAAACTGTTAAAACGCAATCCCTGTACCTTTTCCTGCTCATAACTGGCTTCAAATGCACTGTATTCTTCTCCCAGCAGTTCTTTCATACGCTCTTTAAAGCGCTGTGGCAGTGTTATCATCCTATTTTCCTTTCTTTCCTCATGATACATGACAGCAAAAAGGCTGGCAGGTTCATCCGCCCCACCAGCCTTTTTCCTGATCACTTTATTAAATCCGATTACAGTATTACCTTGAAGTCATCAGATGCTTCACCGTTTACTACGTAGTAAGCAGCACCTTCTTCTGCAACTATATACAGTTCAACTTCTTTGATCTCTGCATCCTTGTGTGTGTTCTTGTATGCTTCTACAGCTTTGTCTAATACGCTCTTTGCAAGAACATCCTTACCAGCGAACTGGAAGTGCACTTCCATCTTTGGCTCAGCTGCCTTCTTTGCAGATGCTCTTTTAGTAGCAGGCTTCTTTGCAGGTGCCTTCTTAACAGCCTCTTTTGCTTCTGCTGCAACTGCCTTTACAGTAGCTGCTGCTTCCTTTACAGTTTCCTTCACTACCGGAGCAGCCTCTTTTACAGTTTCCTTTACAGTTTCTTTCACTGTAGATGTTTTAACTGCCTTCTTAGCCATTGTCATAATTCATTCCTCCCTGTTTGATCTGGGATATCCGGAGGCCCGGCTCCGAAATCCGTCTATATTTCGTTCTATTAAGGTCTCTTTATTGTGTCACAACGCATTATAGAATGGTTTTGGGGATTTGTCAATGTTTTCCAGCATCACACACCTGGACCGATCTCGTCTGCAGGGGCTTTTGTGGCAAATGCAGGGCCCACTTCTTGTGTGGCATTTTCCGCAGAAGCGGTAGTTTCAACAGGCTGTACAACAGCAGATTCGGAAGGTGCCTGGGTCGGTGCAGCTGTTTCCTGTGCCTTTGTGGTCTCTCCAGGTCCTGCAGGGCTTACTGTTGGCACCGGTGTTTGTGCTGGCTGTGTCTCAGCCGGTGTTTGTGCCGGTGTCTGTGTAGGCTGTTCTGCCGGTGTGGTCTGTACAGGTACTGCTGTTTCAGCTTTTCCGGAAGCCTTGGTAGCCTGGGAATTTTCTGTACCTGCCAGATTATAGCAGATGACCGGTATTCCTGCATACACATTTTCAAATAAAGTCTTCGCAGCTGCATAAGGCATATTAATGCAGCCATGAGAACCGCTCTTTTTATAAATAGTGCCGCCAAATGTATTTCGCCAGCTGGCATCATGGAAACCAATACCGCCGTTAAAAGGCATCCAGAATTTTACCGGACTTGCATATCCCTGTCCCTTTAAAGTGGCATCTCTCTGCTTATAGGTAAGACCAAATAGTCCAGGAGGAGTTGTATATCCCTTAGATACATTTCCTGATACAAAATCAGATTCCAAAATTTTCTGTCCTTCTTTATACATGAACAGATACTGGGCAGTCAAATTCACTTCCACATAGGTATTTCCATAGTCATTGCCGTCATGGCTGGCTGCCTTCTGGGCATAGGCAGGTTCTTTTGTAACATTCTTTCCTTCTGCCAGAGCCTCCTTTAAAGCAGCTGCCTCTGCCTGCTGATCAATCCTCCATCCATAAAAACCGCTTACTTCTACTTGCGGACCATAACTGGTCTTAAATGTGCGCTTGCTGTAAGCTGTGTTGTATTTAGAAGCCAGGGATTTTACATATTCAGAGATCTTACTTTCATCTATGCTTACCTGCCCACCTGCATAAGAAAGCCAGGTATGGATCTTTTCTCCATCCAGGATCTCCTTTTTGCTTCCCATGGTATAGGTAATAGTCATATTGGCATAACGGTTCAGGCTTTCTGCCAGTACAATAAGGCTTTCATCATCTGAACGCACTGCCGGTTCTTCATAACAGCCCAGCTCATCCAGATCGATCTCTTCTTTCAGATCGTTAATAGCCGCCTTTACCTCTTCCTTTACTTTTTCAGGTTTTAACTGGTCTCCTTCTGTCTCAGGAATAACAGAATAGCCTTCTCCTTTTATATAATCCGATAAATGAGCATCCACCGGTGCAGTCACATAAGCCGGATCCATGGCATTTAAGCTGTCTACTGCCTGATCAAGAGCCTCATCCTCATAAGCCAGCATAGTCTCGATCTCATAGTTTTCCCCTTTTATCATATGAATGGGCCAGGTATAAGGATTTTGCTGCTTAAGAATGTTTTCAAGACTTCCATCAAATACAGTATTAAGCCCGATGGCACTTCCCTCTATGTTCTCAGAAGCATCATTTCTTAACACCAGGCGCAGGGAATAATCGCCTGCCTCCTTTGCCATAGCTTCTTCTACTGCTTTAGAACTCATTCCTGCTACGTTCATTCCGTTAATGCGGGTACCTGGAAGGTATGTATTCTGGTATCTCATAGACATACCCACATATCCCGCTGCACCGGTTATTACCACACCTGCCAGTATTCCCGCTGCAAGCTTCCAGGAAAATGGCTTTTTCTCTGTTTCCTTTGTTTCATTTTCCTCTGCCTGTTTTTCTTCCCTGACAGCCTTGGCCTTTTCTCTTTCCGCTTTTTCTTTTTCTTTTCTTTCCCGCTCCCTTTCTTTAAAAGCCGACCTGCTGCGGCTTACAGGAATCTTTTTTTCTTTTTTTTCCATATCTTTTATATAAAAAACCTTTCTGACATTATCATTTTTCATTCATGAATGCTTTCAGGATATCTGCCAGCTCTTTTAAGCTGTCCGTGATATTTCTAAAGGCTCCATAATTATACAGGCTCACAAAAAACATACCACAGGGCACCGCCAGGATCATTCCTGCAATACCTTTTAATTTAAAACCTAAATACAGGAATAGCAAGGTCAGTATGGGGTTTAATCCCAGACTGTCTCCTACTAACTTAGGCTGTACTACCTGGCGGATCACCTGGGTAAGTACATAAATAAGCAAAAGCCCTGCTGCAAAGGCATATTCTCCTCCTAGCAGCTTAATTATCCCCCATGGGAGCAGAGCTGTTCCTGCTCCAAACACCGGCAGAAAATCTAAAAATGCAATGAGGAATCCCCATAACAGGCTGTATTTTACTCCAAGTATGAAAAATCCCACTGTTAATATTATCCATACCACTGCCATGATCTTAAACTGGGCAGTAAAATAGCATTCGATCAGACGACGGGCCTCTGTCCTTATATACTTGCTGTATTTTTTTGCCCAGTCAGGCATATGGCTTCTTACAAAAGCCAGGATACGGTCTCTGTCTGCAATAAAAAAATAAGCTGACAGAATAGTAACAACAGAGTATACCATAAGAGAGGGGATCATTTTCGCCACTGCCCCTGCTGCCTCTACTGTAGGCGGGGCAATAGAACCTGCCAGCTTTCCTACCAGTTCCCCCAGATTATTTCCCAGTTTTTCCCAGCCGGTCCTGATGCCTGCAGGTGCATAGGTAAACAGGTTTTCCAAATGGGTCAGGCTTTCCTGAACTTCCGCTTCGATCCCTGCATATAAGTCAGGCAGATCTTTCATAAAAGACCACAAAAGCCTGGCACCATTTGACACAGCCAGATAAATAAGGCCAATGACCAGAGCCAGGACTCCGGCTACAATGACCATGGAACTGTGTTTTCGCACCAGGCATAGCTTTCTCTCAAGAAAACGCACCAGCGGATTGGCCAGCATGGAGATCAGCCAGCCGATCACAAAGGGCATAAAAAATTTCAAACACCTTGGTCCGAAAAAGCATAAAAGAAGCCATCCGGACACAGGCAGCAGGATCTTTAGTATCAGACGCAGGATATGTTTATCCATTCAATCATCTTCCTTTCAGGCATTGGGTAAATATGCTTCCAAAAAACGGAATAATGTATCCATTTCTTCATCTGTTCCTATAGAAATACGAAGACTGTTGTCCAGGCCAGGTGTTTTAAAATAGCGCACATAGATCTGTTCTTTCTTCAATGCCTCAAAGATCTTTTCTGCCGGAACAGACTCATGAGAAGCAAAGATAAAAT
Source organism: uncultured Clostridium sp. (assembly GCA_900541315.1). Lineage (GTDB taxonomy): Bacteria > Bacillota > Clostridia > Lachnospirales > Lachnospiraceae > Enterocloster. The sequence goes on from UQJF01000113.1 coordinate 5,426, forward strand.
TGGACCTGGAATCCGGGAACGTAAATCCCAGTTCCGCAAGACGTTTCTTTGAACGTTCTCTGGTAGCCACGATCTTTGCCAGGGTGCTTTCAAAATATGCCTTATCTTTTACTGCTTCCACACCTGCAAGTAAAGATGGCAGATTCATCGTATACGAATTATAAGAATATTTTACGTTATTTAAGGCCCTGATCAGATCCGGATGCCCCATTGCAAAACCAATACGCATACCTGCCATGGAGTGAGACTTGCTGAAAGTCTGGACTACCAGGAGATTTTCGTACTTTTCTAACAGCTCCAGGGCAGAAGGTCCTGCAAAATCCACATAAGCCTCATCTACAATGACCACTACATCCTGATTTGCTATTAATATCTCCTCAATCTGCTCTAAAGGCATATACACGCCGGTAGGTGCGTTTGGATTAGGGAAGATCACGCCGCCGTTTTCTTTTGCATAATCCTTTATATCAATGGTAAAATCTTCTTTTAAAGCAGGCGTCTCAAAAGGCACTTTAAACAGATCAGCCCATACTTTATAAAAAGAATAAGTCACATCCGGAAAAAGCACCGGTTTATCTGAATTAAAGAAAGTAAGAAAACTCATCGCAAGAACATCATCAGAGCCTACTCCTACAAAAACCTGATCCTCACCCAGACCATAATAAGCAGCCAGTTCCTTTACAAGAACAGTCGCTGCAGGATCCGGATATTTGCGCAGCCGGTCTGTATCCAGTTCTTCCAAAACCTTCTTCACTCCCGGAGCTGGCGGATATGGATTTTCATTTGTATTTAATTTTACGATCTTGTCTCCCGCAGGCTGTTCTCCCGGTACATAAGGAACCACCTGACGGATGTTCTTTTCCCAAAGTCTCATGACTTATCTCCTCTCTTTCAGACATGGACATATTTCCGTACAGCATTGATAAAATAACCAGCATAGTACTTCCCTTGATTTTATCCTTGAAGTCCATGATTGTCAATATAGAAGAATCGTTGTTTTTTCTTACATTTTAATGTATACTTTTACTAATAGTTTTAACAAAAACCATAGTAAAGAAGGTATACCTATGAATGTATTTGATATACTCGGTCCTGTTATGATCGGTCCTTCCAGCTCTCACACAGCAGGTGCCGCAAGGATCGGCCGTATTACAAGGACTCTTCTTGGAGCGCCTGCTGTAAAGGCGGACATCCTCCTTCATGGATCCTTTGCAAAAACATATAAGGGACATGGTACAGATAAAGCTCTTATTGCCGGGATCATGGGAATGGCTACCGATGACGTACGCATCCGTCAGGCACCTGAACTTGCAAAAGCAGCAGGGCTTAAGGTCCATATTTCCACAGGTGACATTGACGGTGCCCATCCAAATACAGCACGTGTCACTTTAACAGATGCAAATGGCCGCCAGGTATCCCTCCTGGGTTCCAGTATTGGCGGAGGAAACATTCTTGTAACAGAGGTCAACGGCATGGAAGTTTCTCTTACCGGCCAGTATACCACTCTCATCGTCCTCCACAAAGATACCCCCGGCATCATTGCTGCTGTAACAGAGGTCATGGCTGAAGAAGGCATTAATATCTGCAATTTCCGTCTTTCCAGACAGAAGAAAGGCGGCGAAGCGGTAATGACCATTGAACTGGATGGAAAGCCCAGTCCTGAGATCAACAAAAAGATCAACACCCTTCCAAATATCTATTCCAGCACCATGCTGCAGCCTATTTAATAAGTGTAAATACAAATGTGCTCTCGGAATCTTTCTGTGCTTGATTTTGTAAGAAGATTTTTTGTCAGTTGTACCCAAATTTCTGAAGCGTTGGCGTTGCGTCCGCCTCTGAAATTTGAGTGCCACTGGCGGAAAATCGGCCACAAAAGCAAGTGCAGGAAAGACTCCAAGAGGACATCAAAGTCTTAAGGAGGTTTTCCTGACATCATGAATACTGATTTTAACTACTCTTCTGTTGCCTCCATTATCCAGGCTGCAGAAAAAAACAGTCTTCCCGTTTCAGCCCTGGTGCTGAGCCAGCAGGCACAGCAGATGGAACTGGAGGAAAAGACTGTATATGAAAAAATGGCTTCAAATTTTCAGGTTATGAAGGAGTGTATTGAACCTGGCTGTGATGAACACTTAAAAAGTACCAGCGGTCTCACAGGAGGCGATGCCTATAAGCTGCGCCGCTACAGTAAAGAGGGCAAAAGCCTGACAGGATCCTTTCTTTCAGGTGCCCTATACCGGGCACTGGCTGTTTCTGAATTAAACGCTTCCATGGGCCGTATCGTAGCTGCCCCGACTGCCGGAAGCTGCGGCATCCTTCCTGCTGCACTTATTACCATGCAGGTGGAAAAAGGATGTTCTGACCATGACTGCGTAATGGCTCTTTTTACTGCCTCTGCTATTGGTATGGTCATTGCAAACAATGCCTCTTTAGCAGGCGCCCAGGGCGGATGCCAGGCAGAGTGCGGTTCTGCCGCTGCCATGGCTGCCGCCGCTATTACAGAGCTGGCAGGCGGAACCCCCCATATGGTCTCCCAGGCAGTTGCAATTGCCTTAAAAAATATCCTGGGACTTGTATGCGACCCGGTAGCCGGTCTGGTAGAGATCCCCTGTATCAAACGCAATGCCTCCGGTGTAGCAGGCGCCTTTGTTGCAGCAGAAATGGCTCTTGCAGGCATTGACAGTGCCATCCCCGCAGATGAAGTCATCTGGTCCATGAAACGGATAGGCGATATTATGTCACCTACCTTAAAAGAAACTGCAGAAGGCGGACTGGCCGCCACACCAACCGGAAGAAAGCTTCACGACCAGGTATTTGGTCCTGGTGAAGTCTTAGGCGGATGCAGCGGCTGTGCCGGCTGTCATTCATAAACGATACTTTTATTTAAAAACCACAGGAATTCCTGTAAATAACTTTTTTCCCGCAGAAGTCAGTTTTTCAAGGTCCAGGTTGACCCTGAACTGGCTTCTGTTTTTCATCGTCACATAAACAAACAGATCTTCTCCCCCGTCAAAGCTGCTGCAAAGTCCATTGTTTTCTGCCAGAGAGCTTTCCTGGCAGGCACCTGTCAGTAAAGCGATATCAGCAGGATCTGTAATATATAAATGTCCCTGATCGGAATAATAAGGATTCTCTGCTTTCAGCTTTTCTAATCCATCTCCCTGAGGAAGCTTTATTACACCTTTTTCATCTGTATACAGGTTTTGCAGGTCGATCCGTATGCTCTGGATATTTTCAGCTGTCATATAGCTTCCCGGCTCAACAGACTGTTTCTTTAGCACTTCTATTGTATTTTTAAAAGAAGGATACACCGGCCAGGAAACGCAGTAATCTTCCGTTATATCATAGGCCGGATCACTGTCATAATAATAATTAGGATCAAATCCGCCTGCCATATCATTTACAGACATATCATTTGCTGGCATCTCCATAACCATGTTCCAATAACCCTGCTGTTGTAAATAAGCAGACATATTGTGGTCTATAAATAACAGGCTTCCTACAGGATCCTCCTGTCTTCTATCTGCCACTGTCTGTGCCAGAAGATCTGCCTGGTATGCTTTTAACACTTCTTCTGCTACTGCACTTTCCTTTGTCTGATACCATATTTCCCCTGCTTCTTTGTATATTACCCCCGAAAGGTTTTCTGTTTTTTCTTCAAAAACAGGATACAGTCCCTTTTTGTATTCTTCAGAAGCATACAGAGTATCATATTCACCCATAATGCTGTTTAAAGATACACTGTAACGCCTTCCCACCTGTTTTCCATTTTTTAAGTTATAAAATACATTAACATAAATTTGAATATCTTTCTCTAAATTATCATCTTCTCCAGAGCCCACTTTACCTGCAACGAAGATGGATGTAGGGCCATCCGCTCCACCGATCACAGAAATAGCATCAGCTGGCGCAGTTTCGGCGACCATAAGTTCAGCCTCTCTTGCCGCAGATATTCCATAAGACCGGGAAAAACGTTCTTTACGGTCTTTTTCCGCCTCTTTTACGCCTTCCCTTGCCACAGCAAGTACAGTATCCATATCTGTCAGCTGCATATGCTCCTTTGCAAAATCATAAGTACTGGTAGTATATTCGACACACCATTTTCCATCTTCTTCTACTGCATGTGCATAGCCCTTCAGAAAATTTTCATCTATGGAAAAATCCAGTCCTGCAGATGCTATTTTTTCCTCTTCCGGGATAAAACGGTCATAGCCATACCAGTCATAATGAAAAGACAGGAAAAACAGGACACCTGCTGCTACGCAGCCCAACAACTGTAATTTATGGGAAAACAGTTTCTTAAAATCAGCCTGGTAAATGATCTCAATGATACAATGGGCTAAAAGGACACCAGCTACCATTCCAAACAGTCCCCAGTGCAGACGGCTCTGCAGTGTCCAGAAGAACATGGAAGCCCCCATACCAGCTGCAAGAACAATGAGGATACGGATAGGCGCCATGGTCTTTTTAAAGGCCATAGCCTTTCCTGCTGCCTCCATAGGACGTTTTCTGTAAAGCTCCATTCCAAGGATACCGCCTGCAAAGATTGCGATCAAAAGCCCCAGAATCTGGGCTGCTGCCACTGTCTTTCCGTCAGAAATATCTGCCAAGGACATAACGTACGCACCTACAGGAGATAAATGTCCCAACGTATCAAAGAGTGCTTCATTTGGGATCTTATCCGCTGTAATGAAAAATATATCTTCAAAGCCTCCGATCAGTGCGCCTACTGCCGGGAAGAAACTGAAAAATACAGCTGTAGCTAAAAGTCCTACAATGATCTTTCCCGTCATCATCATAGCCACAATGACCGTCTCATAAGTCACTATGTAATACAGCAGGTTCATGAAAAAGCCAAAAAGCATAGGACCTGCAAACTTTGCCGGGCTTACTCCTGTCTCTTATACACATCTGACGCTGCCG
>UQJF01000114.1 GCA_900541315.1 uncultured Clostridium sp.
ATGTAGCTCCGTCTCGTGGGCTCGGAGATGTGTATAAGAGACAGCGACCTACTCCCTTTCCAGGGGAGCCCCTTCAACCACTTGGGTACTTCTGCTTGGTTGATCCATAATGAATATTTATTTTCAAAGGCATCTCATTGCGTTTGCCTTAACGGAGAGAGTGGGATTCGAACCCACGCGCCCTTTCGGACAAACGGTTTTCAAGACCGCCTCGTTATGACCGCTTCGATATCTCTCCAAACGTGCTTTTCAATTTTACAAGATAAGAAACGTTTTGTCAAGAGTTTTTTTATTTATTTTTCTTGTTTTTTTCTTATTTTCTTGCTCTTCATCAGCAGCTCAATTATAGTATCATGCCTGTCAAAATATGTCAACACTTTTTTTATGTTTTTTTCAAAACTTTTTAGATAAGCTTTCCGGGCCTATTTTCAGACCTGTTTTCAGGCCTTTAAAAGAGCCTGGGCAATGACCAGGTCTTCCTGTGTCGTTATCTTTATATTACGATAACTGCCTTCCACCATATATACAGGAAGCCCCAACTGTTTTTCCACTACCATAGCATCATCTGTTATATGGCTGCAGTCTTCTTTCATCTGTTTCTCAAAGGCATCTATAATAAGAGGCAATGCAAATGCCTGAGGTGTCTGGGCCTGCCATACCAGAGAACGGTCTGGACTTTCTGTGATCTGCCTGTCTTTATTAATAAGCTTTATGGTGTCTTTTACCGGCATTCCAACAACACATGCTTTCTTATCCTGTACCTGCCCGTATATCCGTTTTAAAACTTCTTCTGTAATAAAAGGCCTTGCACCGTCATGGATCATAACATATCCCGTCTGTTCTCTTTCTTTTAAAATGCACAGCGCCTTCCATACACTCTCATAGCGTTCTTTTCCGCCTGGAGCTACGGCTGACACCTTCTTTATTCCGTACTTCTCGCAGATTTCCTTTTTACAGTATTCTACATGCTCTTTATCTGTCATAAGCAGGATATCATCCACCACTGCTGACTGTTCAAATATCTCCAGTGCATATGCAAGGATAGGCTTTCCCTGTAATTCCAGATATTGTTTTGCTGTCTGTGTACCCATACGTGTTCCTCTGCCTGCTGCAAGGATGACCGCTGTGCAATGTTCTTTCATTCCTTCTTACCCCTGTTTTCCTGTTATCTTTCTCCTAACTTTAAGTTGGGAACTGCATTTAAGTCCCAACCCGAGCGATTTCCCTTTATATACTCATAGTAGGCTGCCACGCCGATCATAGCTGCATTATCAGTACAGAAAATAGGAGAAGGATGATAAAATGTAATACCATTTTTATCACAGGCTTCTTTCATGGCTGCACGAAGAGCGCTGTTGGAAGCCACTCCGCCTGCAATAGCCAGCTTCTTATATCCATATTCCTTTGCTGCTGTAATAGCCCTGCTTACCAGGACATCTACCACTGCATTCTGGAAAGAAGCTACCAGATCTGGCACATAAATTTCTTCTCCTGTCATTTTGGCATGATTAATATAATTCAGCACTGCGGATTTTAAACCACTGAAACTGAAGTCATAAGGAGAATCAGCTACTTTTGCCCGCGGAAACTCCATGGCATGGGGATTTCCCTCTTTTGCAGCTTTATCTACCTTTGGTCCTCCCGGATATCCCAGACCTACAGCCCTGGCTACTTTATCGAAAGCTTCACCAGCCGCATCATCTCTGGTCCTTCCTATGATCTCAAATTCTCCATAGCCCTTTACAATTACCAGATGGGTATGACCTCCGGAAACGATAAGACACACAAACGGTGGCTCCAGATCCGGATTTTCAATAAAATTGGCAGATACATGTCCCTCAATATGATGAACACCGATCAACGGCTTATGGGCAGCATAAGCAATGGCCTTGGCCTCTGCCACGCCTACTAATAATGCCCCCACCAATCCTGGTCCATAGGTAACACCGATCGCCGTAATATCCTCAAGAGTCACGTTCGCTTCTGACAGTGCACGCTCAATTACATAATTGATCGCCTTTATATGCTCTCTGGAAGCGATCTCAGGCACTACGCCTCCATATACTGTATGAGTCGCGATCTGGGATGAGATCACATTTGACAGAACAGTACGTCCATTTTTCACAACGGAAGCTGCTGTTTCATCGCAGGAACTTTCGATCGCCAGTATTAAAACATCTTCTGCTGCAGTTGTATTCATATTTCCACCTTATCCTTTATATGTCATCTTGGAAACCTTGTTACTCCTCATCAAACTCCAGTTCCACAGTCCAGCCATCTCTTGCAGCTTTCGCCCTTGGAAAGATCTGTTTTACTTCCTCCATATATTCCTCTGGTCTTGTAAGAGATGGGCTGTAATGAGTCAGCCACATCTGGGAAGGCTGAGCCTCTTTTGCCAGGTTTGCAGCCTCATAAAAAGTCATATGCTTATATTCCCTTGCTTTTGCTGCCTTTTCCTTTTCGCCATACATGCCTTCACAGATAAACAGATCTGCATCTTTTGCATGCTGTGCGATCGCCGGAACCGGACGGGTATCTGTACAATAAGTAACCTTTAATCCTCTTCTATCCGCTCCCAATACCATATCCGGAGTAAATGTCCGGCCATCAGCTTCGATCACTTCTCCCTTCTGGAGACGACTCCAGAATTTCTGTGGGATCATCTGCTCCTTTGCCCGCTCTACGTCAAACCGGCCTTTCCGCGGAATGCGGATAGAGTATCCGTAACAGATCACCTTATGGTTCACACGGTATGCATCGATCACATAAGGACCGATCTGCAGGCTTTCTTCCTGTTCTGTCAGTTCGATAAATTTAAGCTCAAAAGGAAGCTCCGGTGCGATCATGCACAATGCATTTACCACACGTTCCAATCCCTTTGGTCCGATCAATGTCAGCGGTTCTGTACGCTCTGCATTTCCCATAGTCAGAAGAAGCCCGGGAAGACCGCTGATATGGTCTGCATGATAATGGGTAAAACAGATCACATCAATAGGCTTGGGGCTCCATCCTTTTTCTTTTAACGCGATCTGGGTGCCTTCCCCGCAGTCGATAAGAAGATTGCTGCCTGCACACCGGGCCATCATGGATGTGAGCCAGCGGTAAGGAAGAGGCATCATTCCGCCTGTTCCAAGTAAACATATATCTAACATATTTTTTCCTCATTTTCTTCTATGATGTTCCCACTGTATATCCTATACAGGAGCATCATACATTTAGCTTTCCAAATCATATCACATTTGCAGCTTAATAATCAAGTGCTGAGGAAAATTGAGTAACTGCCTATAAATACTCTGTCTGTTCTTCTGTTTCTACCGCTATTTTAAAAGCAGCAGTCATCTGGTCATAGCATTCTTCACACAGATCAAAATGATCTGTCTGACCATCTTTTTCTGAGAAATAATCCCATGTATGATCAACGCTTATAACTCCTTCCAGCACGATCCCCTGTTTTACTGCCAGTTTCTTACCGCAGGCATTGCATATCATCCTTTTCAGCTGCCCGTCTGATCCCATTTTTCTCATATTTGTATCCTCGCCTTTCTCTGCCTCATTTCGTAGTCGGATCTGCCACCTAAAGATGACATTGCCATAAATGTTCTCCCTGAAGCTTTCTGTGCCTGATTTTGCAGGAAAATGTTCTCTCGGAATCTTTCTGTGCCTGATTTTGTGAGAAGATTTTTTGTCAGTTGTGCCCAAATTTTTGAGGCGTACGTGGTGCGTACGGTGATGAAATTGGGTGCGACTGGCGGAAAATCGGCCACAAAGGCAGGTGCAGGAAAGACTCCGAGAGGACATGAAGGACTCCGGGAGGACATATAAACGAAAGAGAGGAACGTCTTCCGTCCCTCTCCATTATATACGGATTTTATTCTTCTTTTTACTGGTAGTTTCTTACAGTATAGTACATCGTTTCGTAAATAACTGTATCAATCACGTAGCATGCGGATTTGAGTATGCAGGTCTAAAAACGCAAGCGTAGTGGACTACGCTGAGGCTTTTAGACCTGTGCAATCAGATTCGCAGGCAAGTGAATGGTATAGTTATTTCGAAAATGATGTAATAGTTTATACAAGTTCCAAATACCGCCTAAAGTTCATGTTTCCACATAATGCAGGCGTTTTCTACCGGATTCTCATAATAGTTTTTGCGGACTGCCTCCTGAACAAAACCATACTTTTCATACAGATTTCTGGCGCCTGTGTTGTTTTCACGCACTTCCAGCGACATCTGAACAGCTCCCTTTTCTTTGGATACCTGTATCATGGCCTCCATCAGGCTTTTGGCTATTCCATGACGGCGCCAGGAAGGAAGGACTGCAATCCGCTGGATCTCCCCCTCATCTGCAAGGACTCTTAAAGCACAGTAACCGGCTATAATCCCGCCTTTTTCCCATACCAAATACGTGTCAAACCGGCCAGTCAGCCCATCTTTTAATATATGTTCAGACCACGGAACAGAAAAGCACTGTTTTTCTACTTGTTCCACCTGTTTTACATCTTTTTCTTCCATCAGGCGGATCCGGCCAATTTCTTTTACACACATTTGTTTTTTTCTCCTAATCTTTGTAATGTTCTCCTTTAAGCTTTCTGTGCCTGATTTTGTGGGAAGATTCCGAAAATGCACTGCCATGAGCAGTGATCAATAATCTCCCGGAAGCTTTCCAGCCTGTCCATCCGGAGAGTTTTCTGCCTCCCGCTGTCTTTCCGCCTGGGATTTACGCAGGTAATCTGGTACAAATTCGTCTGCCGGCTGTACTTTTACTCCGGTGTAGCTTTCATTCAGGGCTTTCATGCCAAGAGCTGCCACACAGGATGCACGCTGTCTGTTCATCTGGGCAGGTGCAAATACATAAGGAACTGTCATTTTTTCCTGGATCATGCCCTGGTATACCGGTACGCCATCTCCCAAAAAGATCACACGCTCAGACTGCTTATTTAACTGGCTGATCAGTTCTCCCATATCCATAGGACACTGTTCCCTGACGATCTCCATACCATTTTCCATGTGATAAAGTCCTGTATATACCTGACATCTTTTTGCGTCCATAATAGGGCAGATAAGACCAGATGCCCCCCACATATTATAAGCGATGGCATCTACTGTAGGAACATGGATCAGAGGCTTTTTTAATGCCAGTCCCAGCCCCTTTGCAGTTGCCGCGCCAATACGAAGACCGGTAAAAGAGCCCGGTCCTCCTGCTGTTGCAATAGCATCAATAGTCTCAAGGTCCAGTCCCAGCATTTTTACGATCTCATCTAACATCGGAAGGAGTGTCTGGGAATGGGTCTTCTTAAAATTTACCGTATATTCCGCTGTGAGAATGTCATCTGTTACAAGTGCCACGCTGGCTACTAAAGATGAACTTTCAATACCAAGAACCTTCATTATTTTTCCTCCACCCGTATCTTTCTGTAATCAAATCCTTTTTCCAGATCTTTTTCAATGGTAATTTCTGTTACATGTTCCGGAAGGATTTCTTCGATCAGCTGGGACCATTCAATGAGAGAAACGCCGTCCCCGTAAAAACAGTCCTCATATCCGATCTCATCCATTTCACTGATATCCCCGATACGGTATACGTCAAAATGGTATAGCGGCAGTCTGCCTGTATCATACTGCTGGACAATGGTAAAAGTCGGGCTGTTTACCGGTTCATCAATCCCAAGTCCCTCTGCAAATCCCTGGGTAAATATAGTCTTTCCCACTCCCAGGTCACCATTTAAACAGATCACCTGCCCCGGTCTTGCTTCCTGTCCCATTTTCTTTCCAAAGGCCCTTGTTTCCTCCGGACCCCAAGTATCAATTACCATCCTTTACTCCCTTCATTGTAAGAGAAATCCTCTTCTTGTCCATATCTACGCTTAAAATCTTCACATCCACCACGTCGCCTACGCTTACAGCCTCTAATGGATGCTTAATATAACGATCTGTCATCTGGGAAATATGTACCAGACCATCCTGATGAACACCAATATCCACAAACGCGCCAAAGTCAATGACATTGCGGACAGTTCCCTTTAATACCATTCCCGGCTTTAAGTCTTTCATTTCCATAATGTCACTTCTTAAAACAGGACGAGGCATTTCATCTCGCGGGTCTCTGGCTGGTTTTTCCAGTTCGGCTGCAATATCCCGCAGTGTAATCTCACCTATACCCATTTCCTGAGCCATTTTCTTATAATCAACAATCTTTTTGCTGATGCCATTTAAACCGCCGTGAGATAATTGTTCTCCGGCGTATCCTAACTTTTCTAACAGTTTTCCTGCTGCCTCATAGCTTTCCGGATGAACACTTGTGCCATCTAAAGGATTATCTCCTCCTGTGATCCTCATAAATCCGGCACACTGTTCAAATGCCTTCGGCCCCAGTTTAGCCACCTTCAGCAGCTGCTTACGGTTCTTAAAAGCACCATTTTCTTCTCTATATGCCACTATGTTCTTTGCCAGGGTTTTATTGATGCCGGAAACATATTCCAACAGGGAAGCAGATGCCGTATTTAAATCAACCCCTACTTTATTTACACAATCTTCAACAACACCGCCAAGCGCTTCTCCCAGATTCTTCTGGTTCATATCATGCTGATACTGGCCTACACCAATGGATTTCGGATCGATCTTCACCAGTTCAGCCAGGGGATCCTGCAGTCTTCTTGCAATGGAAACAGCACTTCTCTGGCCTACATCAAAGTTAGGAAATTCTTCTGTAGCCAGCTTACTTGCAGAATACACAGAAGCACCCGCCTCGTTTACGATCACATATTGTACCTGCTCTTTTAATTCCTTTAACAGTTCTACAATGATCTGTTCAGACTCCCTGGAAGCCGTTCCGTTTCCTACAGAGATCAAAGAAATGCCATATTTACAGATCAGGTCTTTTAATATCTTCTTTGACTCTGCCACCTTATTCTGGGGAGCAGTTGGGAAAATGACCACTGTGTCCAAAACTTTTCCAGTGCTGTCTACAACAGCCAGCTTACAGCCGGTTCGGAATGCCGGATCCCAGCCTAATACTACTTTTCCGGCAATTGGCGGCTGCATGAGAAGCTGCTCTAAATTCTTGCCGAATACGCGGATCGCACCTTCCTGTGCCTTGTCTGTCAGTTCGCTGCGGATCTCGCGTTCTATAGAGGGCGCGATCAAACGGCTGTAACTGTCCTGGATCACAGTTTTTAATACAGGTGTTGTGTATGGATTTTCCCTTGTGATCACCTGCTTCTCCAGGTATTGTAAAATCTGCTCTGTTGGTGCTGCCACCTTCACAGTGAGTATTTTCTCATCTTCCCCTCTGTTTAATGCAAGAATGCGGTGTCCGGCTGCTTTTTTTACAGGTTCTTCATAATTATAGTATGTTTCATAAACAGATTTCTGTTCCCCGTCCTTTGCTGTTGACTGGAGAAGACCTTTATTCATGGTAATGTTACGAATATAGGTGCGGTATTTTGCATCATCGGAAATGCCTTCTGCAAGAATGTCCATAGCTCCGTTAATGGCATCCTGAACGTTTTCCACTCCCTTTTCACCAGAAACATAGGCCTCTGCCACTTTTTCCACAGATTCCTTTAAATTCTGTAAAAGGATCACATTTGCCAAAGACTCCAGGCCCTTTTCACGGGCGATCATAGCTCTTGTACGGCGTTTTGGTTTGTATGGGCGGTATAAATCTTCTACTGCTACTAAAGTTGCTGCTTCCCGGATCTGTTTTTCCAGTTCAGCTGTCATTTTGCCCTGGTCAGAAATGGCACTGATGACCTGTTCTTTTCTGTCTTCCAGGTTTCTTAAATATTTTAAACGTTCATCTAAATTTCTTAAAACTTCATCATTTAATGAACCAGTTGCTTCTTTACGGTATCTGGCAATGAATGGGATGGTATTGCCTTCGTCAATAAGCTTTACAGCTGCCTCTGCCTGATGGCGTCCAATATTCAGTTCTTCTGCCAGTGCTTTGATAATATCCATTGATAGTCCTCACATATTTTTTGTTGTTCTGAGGTTTTATTATAATTCATCTGCAGGCCTTATGCAAGACTTTGCCCGACTGGACATAACAGCTTTTACATGCTATAATGAGCGCAATGAAAAACAAGCGGCTGCGTAAGCAGACATTTGTTGCGTTCTGTCTGTATCAGCAGGCAAGGGAGCTCATCCGCGCGCAAAACCTGAGCGGACCCGCTGTTCAAAATCACGCCATACGAAAGGATCCTGCTTTAACTTATGAATAGCACTTCTAAAAAACCAAGAAAAACATCCAGCTCATCAGAACAGCTGGCAGCCTGTTCCCTGATCAGCGGCATTGCAGGTATTATCTGCAGCTTTTTTTATCTGCCCTTTTCCCTTGTAAGCGGAAAAAACACTCCGATGGGACTGATCTGCGGAGTGATCGGTATTGTACTTGCCATTATGGCTAAAAATGCGGACATCCGTCCCGGAAAGAAATATCCTGGTAAAGCACTGGCTGGTTTTATTTTCAGCATTATTGCAATTGCGCTTACCATGTTCTTCTTTTACAGCCTGATCAATTATTATGATCTGCTCCGTGATCCGGTAAAAGGTCCCCAGATCAATCAGCTGATCTACCAGATGCAGCAGCAGCTTCAGATGCAGCTGCAGATGCCGTCAAATTAACTAAACTGACAGATTCACAAAGATAAAGCCTTTCTCCCGTTATCATTCTTCGGGAGAAAGGCTTTTCATTTACTATGAAAATGTTGCCAAGGAGCTTTACTATAAAGTCTATGTGCCTGCGCATAGAGACCTATAGACATTTTGCAGCCAGGCCATGATCCGGTTACAGGCTACAGCACAGCACGGATCATCTGTTTAATACCATAATCAGAACGTGACTGGGCTTTTGTATCAAAGGCGCTTGCAGCTGCCTTTAATTCTCCTTCTGTCATTTCTTTCGTAAGAACAGCAAATTCATCCATTCCGTACAGCTCTACTGCTTCTACCTTGCCGAAATATGCATTTACTTCCTGCTCTTTGTTTCTGTAAGAGCCTGCAAAACGGATAAAGTAGCGGAACTTAGTTTGATCCATAGGAAGGATCTCCTGCTTTTCATCTGTCCAGCCAAGTGGAACATTGTGATCCATATTCTGTACTGCTTCAATAATATCCGCAACTACTGCACTGGCTGTTGGCAGCTTTCCTGCACCACTTCCGTAGAACATGGTGGTTCCTAACATATTTCCCTTTACAACAATGCCATTAAATACATCATTTACAGAATATAAGGGATTGCTTTTGCTGATCATAACAGGAGCTACATAAGCACTTACCTTACCATCTTTGATACGGCTGGTTCCAAACAGCTTAATGGATGTTCCCATCTTCTCTGCATACTTAAAGTCAATATCTGTGATCCTGGTAATGCCTTCTGTATAAATATCTTCGTAATTAACAGTCTTTCCAGTTGCCATAGAAGTTAAGATGGCGATCTTGCGGCAGGTATCGTGGCCTTCTACGTCTGCTTCCGGATTACGTTCTGCATAGCCCAGATTCTGCGCCTCTTTTAAAGCATTTTCAAAGGTCTCCCCTTCTTTATCCATCTTCGTAAGGATGTAGTTGGTGGTTCCGTTTAAGATTCCTGTGATCTCTTCAATGCGTTCTCCCATCAGGCAACGGTACAACGGACGGATGATCGGGATACCACCGCCTACGCTCGCCTCAAAAAAGAAATTAACCTGCTTTTCTCTCGCGATCGCAAGCAGCTCTGTTCCATAAGCAGCTACTAAAGCTTTGTTGGAAGTAACTACATGCTTTCCAGCTAACAAACATGCCTTTACAAATGGATATGCCGGATTTAATCCACCCATAGTCTCCACTACTACCTGTACTTCCGGATCTTCTTCAATGATCTTAAAATCATGAATGATCTTATCTGCCACCGGACTGTCCAGAAATTCCCTCAGATCCAGAACATATTTCAACTCAACTTCCTGTCCTGCGCTTTTTGCAATTTCTGCCTTGTTCTTGTCCAGGATCTCCGCAACACCAGATCCAATGGTTCCATATCCCATAACTGCTGTCTTGATCATAATCTCTCGCTCCCTGTATGCTCCATATTCATATTGTTACAGTTCAGCCATGACATCTTCTTGTTTCCATATTCATGAAAACAAGAAGC
>UQJF01000115.1 GCA_900541315.1 uncultured Clostridium sp.
CTCAAGCGCGAAGATTATATTAGCAAATCTCAAACCGTTTGTCAACAACTTTTTTCAGCTTTTATACAACTTTTTTCAGTTTTTATTATTTCCTAGTTACAGTTGATATAAGAAAAAAGCCAGTGTAAAGAAAACATATCCCTTACACCAGCTTTTTATTGCTTAATATAACTTCTTAAAAATTACTGCCTTTTATTATTTTTTACTTAAACGCAGCTACTAACTCCTCTGCATCATCATATCCCTGTCTCTGCAGTTCACCGATATACCATTCGGTTACAGGTTCTACGATCGCCTTAAAAGAGTCAATATCCAGTTCATCATTTCCAACTACTTCTACACCGTTCTTAGACTGCCATCTGGATAAGATCTCGTCATCTCCGGCGCGGTTGATCTCGCGCTCGTACTGAACTGCCAGTTTTCCGCATTCGTCTACTACTGCCTGCTGCTCAGGAGTTAAACTGTCATAGATATCCTGATTAATACAGAAGAACAGGCAGTCATAGTTTGCATTCCAGAGAGATACATATTTCTGCACCTCCTGTACGCTGGCTGCGTCAATTGCAGGAAGGGGGTTTTCCTGTCCATCTACCGTTTTCTGCTGGAGAGCAGTGTAGGTCTCAGACCAGTTCATATTAGTTGCATCTGCACCCCAAAGCTCATAACATTTCATCAGAAGGTTGGAACCTGCCACACGCAGCTTCAGATTCTTTATATCTTCTACAGAATGTACCGGACGTACACTGTTGGTCAGCTGACGGAAACCATTTTCCGCCATTCCCATACAATGTAAGCCATAGGAAGATAATATCTCATCCATCTTCTGACCTGCTTCACCATCAAGTTTTGCATCTGCATCTTCTACAGAATCAAAAAGATATGGCAGTGAAACCACATTAAAACGCGGGTCAAATGCAGAGTAGATCAGATTGCTGTGCATGGAGATCTGTACCGGGTCGCCGTTCATCAGCGCCTGGATGCCTTCAGACTGATTGCCGCCTGTCAGCTGGTCTGCTGCATATACGTCTACTTTTACTTTTCCGCCGGTTGCCTGTTCCATTAACTCACCAAACTTGCGGCCGGCCTGTGCCCAGGTACTGGTCTCTGTGGTGGAACAGGTGAAATTCCAGGTCATTTCCGGCCAGTTTAAGTCACTGTGGTCTTCTACCTGGTAAGCAGTTGTGCTTCCATTGCTTTCTGCACCTGCTGCTTTCGCTGCATTATCTGTGAAAATATGTACCAGATCTTCTGCATCCTCATAGCCCTGGTTCTTTAATTCGTTGATGAACCATTCTGTTACAGGCTCTGCTGCATTCTTAAAGGATTCTACATCCAGATCCTCATACTTTACAACTTCTACGCCATTCTTTGCCTGCCAGCGGTCTAATATCTCCTCATCACCGGCACGGTTTATCTCTCGCTCATAAGCAACTGCCTTGCGGCCTGCTTCATCAACTACCTTCTGCTGCTCCTGGGTCAGGCTGTCATAAATGCCCTGATTGATACAGAAGAACAGGCAGTCATAATTGGCATTCCAGAGAGATACATATTTCTGTACTTCCTGTACGCTGGCTGCATCAATTGCAGGAAGGGGGTTTTCCTGACCGTCTACTGTCTTCTGCTGAAGGGCAGTGTAGGTCTCAGACCAGTTCATATTGGTAGCATCTGCGCCCCAGAGTTCATAACACTTCATCAGAAGGTTGGAGCCTGCTACACGCAGCTTCAGGTTTTTCATATCCTCTACAGAATGTACCGGACGGACACTGTTGGTCAGCTGGCGGAAACCATTTTCTGCCATTCCCATACAATGCAGGTCATAGCTTTCCAGGATCTTTACCAGTTCTTTTCCTGCAGGTCCGTCTAAAACAGCATCTGCTGTTTCTACAGAGTCAAATAAATACGGCAGAGAGACCACATTAAAACGTGGATCAAATGCAGAGTAGATCAAATTGCTGTGCATGGAAATCTGTACCGGGTCGCCGTTCATCAGCGCCTGGATGCCTTCAGACTGGTTGCCACCGGTCAGCTGGTCTGCTGCATATACGTCTACTTTTACTTTTCCGCCGGTTGCCTGTTCCATTAACTCACCAAACTTGCGGCCGGCCTGTGCCCAGGTACTGGTCTCTGTGGTGGAACAGGTGAAATTCCAGGTCATTTCCGGCCAGTCCAGATCACTGTAATCTTCAATGGTATTAAAATCCTCATTATCTGTGGCTGTAGTACCGCTGTCACCGCCTGTGGTGGTTCCATTTTCAACTGCTGCAGCACTTCCTAAAGCTGCCGGAAGGAACGTAGAGATTACCGGAATATAGGTGATCAGTAAAAGCACTGCGATACTTGCCACTACCATAGATACAACTGCACGGGAGATCTGCTGTAAGGTTACCTGTAAACCATTTTTCAGCTTTACACCGATAGCAACAAACAGGTTAACGCCAACTGGCGGTGTTACCTGACCAATTGCCAGGTTGACGGTTGCCATAATACCAAATGCGATCACATTGTAGCCTAACTGCTTGCATACAGGAAGCATGATCGGGATGAAAATGTACATTGCAGAGTTAGCGTCAATAAAGCAGCCTGCGATCAGGAATATCACGTTGCAAATCAGTAAGAAAGTAAACTGATTTCCTGCTACTTTTGCCAGCAGCTGGGAAGCTGCAGCAGAGATACCAAAACGGGTACATACAAAGGAGAACAGGGACGCACATGCTACAATGAGCATGATTCCGCCGGTGGTCTTTGCAGAGTCAATAAGGATATCCCAAAGATCTTTTAATTTTACTTCTTTATATATTACCATTCCTACAAAAAGGCCATATACAACTGAAACGGCTGCTGCCTCAGTAGGTGTAAAGATGCCGCCGTAAATACCTCCCAAGATGATAACCGGCATTAAAAATCCCCAGAAAGCATCCTTAAACGCATCCAGTCTTTCTTTTGCAGATGCCTTCTGTACATTAGATGGAACTACATGGTTTTTGTGTACTTCTAACATTACCACTACGATCAGGGCAAGTCCCATAAGGATTCCCGGAACAATACCTGCCATGAACATGTCACCGATGGAAACGCCGGTAATGGAAGCATATACAACAAAAGCAATACTTGGTGGGATGACAATGGCAATAGAGCTGGCAGTTGCCATTAATGCTGTAGCGAACGGTGCTGAAAAGCCGCCTCTTTCTACCATAGCCGGGATCAGGACAGCGCCTAATGCTGCTACTGTTGCAGGACCGGAACCGGAAATCGCACCAAAGAAGCAAGCAACGATAATACATACATTTGCAATACCACCTTTTCTGTGACGAACGCAGGTGTTAACAAAACGGATCAGTCTGGTAGAAATACCGGCTTTTGCCATAATGTTTCCGGATAATACGAAAAACGGGATCGCAAGAAGCAGGAATTTACTGATACCAGAATAAATATTAGTTGCTACAATGGTTAAAGAGGTTCCTGAATACAGGATCGCTGCTGCGGATGAAAGTCCCAGACAGATAGAGATAGGAACATTTAAAACCAGTAAAACGAAAAAGGTGATAAAAAGAACTGCACTTACCATTTATTTATCCTCCTTTTCCATAGCATTATTTTCTGTCATATCTGTTTTTGTGCATTCATCCACACAATATTCAATAAAATGCAGGATCATGCACACGGAACCAACGGGAACAAAGGACCAGAAGATCCATTCCGGCCAGTTTAATACGAAAGTCCGTTTCTGGTTGGCAAGCTGTGCTAACACCTTGTCCATACCGTAATAAAATAAGATTCCCATAAAAGCCACGGAAAAAAGTGTGATGAGAATGATCACCGGCTTTTTACATAACTTTGGCAGGCGCTCTGTTACCAGATTTAAACCTACCAGACCTCCCTCTCTTGCAGACAACGCTGCTCCCAAAAGGGTGATCAGAACAAAAATTGCAACCACCAGTTCCTCTGTAAAAGACCATGACTGGTGGATCACTTTACGTGAAAACACGTTTCCTACTGTCAGTACAAGGATCAGGATCATGGTAGCTGCCAGAACTGCTTTTTCAACCAGCGCTACAAAATCCATAAGCTTTTTGTACCCTTTCATACTGCTCTCCTCCTAAATATGTAATACTTTTGCCTGCATAAGATCCTGTGTTATTTCCGCATTTTTTCGTGTATTCTGTATTCCATTTCCACATCTTTCTTTTGCATGATGCATTAGAAAGCATAAAAAAACCGCCCCTTGTAGTATAAGGGACGGATGATTAATGGATTCTGTCAGAGGCTTTCACTTTTCACGGAAAGTAAAACACCCGCAGTATCGTATAAACATACGCTGCTGCCGCTGTGCGGATCTTATAAAAATAAAGGTCTTGTAGCCCTTGCTCTCAGTCAATCGAAGCCAGCCTTTATTTTCATAACAGGTTATTAATAATGTACGTACTATTGTACACGGATTCGCAAAAAACGTCAATATCTTTTTATTTTTTTAATTTTCATACACTTTTATGCTTACACACTTATATCATCATATATTGACGGCAGCAAAATTTAAATGTACTATCAACAGATGAACATACATTTTTTAACAATGCTGATCCCACTCGATATCAGCTGGAGCAAAATACCTTTTGACTCCAGCATCATGATATACAGCAAAAATAAGAGGAAGGAGATACTTCTCATGAGTAAACAGTCTGCACCGCCCATCTGCAGGCAGCCCGACCATATTATCAGTTATTTTTCCATGCAGAAAGGAATATTAGCTGTTATCACAGTGTCCGGCCTGATTTACAATCTGGGGCTTATGGTCCGGCCCTGGTTTGAAGGTCAGATGATACAGTGCCTGTTTTTTATCCAGAAAGACCAAAGCCATTTTTCAGATATGTTAAAGCTGGCATCTGTTTATTTTATTGCTATTTTTACTGTTCAGGTAGCCCGTTTTATCAAACGTTTGTATGTACGCCGTTTTGCCAACAACATCAACCGCAATATGAAACAGACTTATTACAATAACCTGGTCCATACAGATACCAGCGACCTGAAAAATATCAATACAGGTAATGCCATGACAAAGGCTTTATCCGATGTAGACGCATGTTCTGAAGGAATACGGAAATTTACAACAGAGATTTTTGACACAGGCGTAGCACTGTTTTCCTATATTTTCATGCTTTTCGCCTATGACTGGAAGCTGGCGTTTTTGTGCCTTATCTTTCCCCCTGTTTCCTATGTGATCGCAGAAAGGATGAAAGCAGTTGTTTTGAAAACAGGAGCTGCCTGCAAAGAAAGTGCCGGCCGTTTAAATGCTGCCACTCTGGACCGCATCCAAAATGCCATTACCTACCGTATTTACGGCTGTGAGACCCAGAGAAATAAAGACTACGAATCCCACCTGGCAGATTACGAAAAAGCTTCTGTGCGCGCAGACCTGCCAGTAGCTGCCCTTCCTCCTGTTTATAAACTTATTTCTATGACCGGTGTTCTTCTCATCTTCTATTTTGGAAGTAAAAATGTAATTGGGACAGGCTGGACTTCCTGGGATATTGCTGCCTTCAGTGCTTTCCTTTCCTGTTTTTCCCGGCTGTCCGTAAAATCGTCCCACGCAGCCAAGCTTTTTAATGCGATCCAGAAAGCCCAGGTTTCCTGGAAACGTATCCTTCCTTTTATGAGATCCCCAAAAGAGGATAAACCTCTGCCTGCATCCAGCCCCGGACAGGTAAAAGCCCGTTCTCTTGGCTTTTCTTATAAAAATAGTACACCGCTTTTCAATAACCTGACATTTAAGGCTTCTCCCGGTCAGATCATTGGTATTACCGGACCAGTTGCCTGCGGGAAATCCACTTTGGGACGGATTTTTCTCTGCGAACATCCATACACCGGCTCCCTCACTTTTAACGGAACGGAATTTTCTTCCCTTTCATCAGATGTTCTCAATTCTTTGGTGGGATACCTTGGACATGAACCTGACCTGTTAAGTGATACTATTAAAAATAGTGTTTTACTTGGGGATAAAAAGGATCTGTGGAAATATCTAAAGGCTGTATGCCTTGAGGACGAAGTAGGTCATATGCCACAAAGGGAAAATACAGTAACCGGCGAAACAGGCATACGTCTTTCCGGCGGACAGCAAAAACGTCTGGCTCTGGCCCGTACCTTGGCTCATCCCCGCCCGATCCTGATCTTAGATGATCCATTTTCCGCTTTAGATAAAACAACCGAAACCGAAGTGTTTGAACACCTGCGCCAGATCGTCCCGGACAGCATTATCTTTCTCATTTCCCACCGCCTGTATCTTTTCTCAGAAACAGATGGTGTGATCTGGATGGATAATGGAAAAGCAGAATTTTCTTCCCATGAGAAACTGTTGGACGAAAATAGTGCTTACAGAGAATTATATCAGCTTCAGGATCGCCATTCCGTTGTAAAAGCAACAGAAATCACTATCGAAAAGGGGGCCGAAAACGATGAAAACAGAACATTCTGTCCTTAAAGTGATCTTACACACTGTAAAACAAAATAAAAGAATATGCATGACTTTATTTGCATCTGTGATGGGATCTGCCGGCTTTGCCCTTCTCCCACCTTTAATACTTGCAAAAGCCATTGACTGCCTTACGTCTGACCAGGCCTTTCCTTTAGCTCTGGCTCTGTCTTATTTCGGGCTGCTTCTATTAACAAATACTGCCACATCCCTGCGTGAAAGCCTTTTGACCATCTTCGGACAGCGTATCACTCATAAACTGCGCACTGTTTTGTGCCAGAAAGTCAGTCATCTGCCTGCAGATGCCTTTGTTTCCCATGATTCCGGAGCCATTGCTTCCCGTTTTGTAGGGGATGTAGATACTGTGGAAGAACTTTTTACTTCCGGTATCATCAGCATGTTTACCGATACCTGCCAACTTTGTGGTATTTTCTTTGTGATCTTCGCAAAAAACCGCGGTCTGGCAATCCTGCTGCTTTTTGTACTTCCTGTTGTATTTTTCTACACCCGTCATGTACAAAAATGTATGCTTGCATCCCAGTTAAACAACCGGGCTGCCATTGCAAAAGCTGCCGGTCATGTACCTGAAACTCTGCGCTGCATCCGCACTATCCACAATCTTCATAAAGAAATGTACATGGAAGAAAAATATAGTGAATTTCTGGAAGACAGCTATAAAGCGGTAGATAAAACCAATTTTTATGACGCTGTTTATTCACCGGTCATCCTTATTTCCAACGCCCTTACGATCGCCATTGTCATGGTCTTATCTTCTTTGAAAAATGGAGAAGTCCAGCTGTTTTTCGGAATGTCTGCCGGTACTGCTGCCGCTGTTATTTCTTATATTACACAGGTATTTACACCACTTGAAAGTATTGGCATGGAAATACAGACCATTCAATCCGCCGCTGCAGGTGTTCACAGGATCAATGAATTTTTAGATCTTCCAGAACGGAAGATCGCGGCAGAACATATTGCTGAAAATAACCTGGATCCATTTTTCACATATCCGATTGAATTTCAAAATGTTACCTTCCGATATGAAGAAAATGACCCGAATATTTTCCAGGGACTTAGTTTTTCTATTAAAGAAGGGGAACATGTCACTTTAACCGGACGCACTGGTGCCGGAAAAAGCACCATTTTCAAACTGCTTCTGGGACTTTATGATCCACAGGAAGGCCAAGTGCTGATCCAGGGTCAACCTGCATCTGCGCTTTCTGACAGCCAGAGGCGGAAGATCATCAGCTGTGTGGAACAAAATTTTTCCCTTGTTCCAGGAACGATCCGGGATCAGATCACTTTATTTGATCCGGCTATTTCTAATGAACAGGCACAATATGCTGCTCAGCTTACTGGTCTGGATGAAGTCATAGGCCATTTTCCTGACGGTTATGACACTCCCTGCAGACCCGATTTTTTTTCCCAGGGACAGTGGCAGCTGATTTCCATTGCCAGAGCAGTGGCCGCCAATCCCCGCATCCTGCTGTTGGATGAGATCACCGCCAATCTGGACGCAGATACAGAAAAAAATGTACTTGCCGCTTTAGACCGGGCTGGAAATGGACGTACCGTCCTTTCCATCAGTCACAGATTATATGAGTCCCTGAATTTTAAAGGCCAAAGCAGCGGCCGGCAGATTGCCATCGATCGGACTCTTTAAAAAGTAATTGTTACAGCTTTTTTCTTATATTTCTCCAGAGAACAGCCGATAAAAATACAGCTATATAATCTGTAATGGATTGTCCATAAATTACGCCTTCCATTCCCCAGAAAAACTGTAATACATATAAAAGTGGGATCAGGAGGACGCCCTGACGCATAACAGAAAGGATCGTTGCCGGAAGCGAATGATTTACAGACTGCATGCAATTCATATTTACAAACAGCATACCGATCACAGGACCTGAGATCATGTATGCAACGAGCATCTTCACACCGTAATAAACCACCTCATCATCACTGATGAACATGCGGATAATCGGTTCTCTTCCTATAAAATACAACACTGTAGCCGTAATACCGGTCACAAGACAGCATATCTTTGTAAAACGCTCTACTTCCCTGAACCGGCTGATATTTCCAGCGCCATAGCTGTAACCTAATAATGGCTGTACTCCATTAGCTAATCCCATCTGCAGGAATGTAATAAACATATTCGCTTTAAATACAATACCGATGGCGGCTACCGGCGCATCTCCATATTTTACCAGGATCTGGTTGATAACAATGGTAGATACGCTCATAAGAGCGGAAAAAATAGCGGTGGGAAGGCCGATGGCGCAGACTCTTCCTGAAATCCGTTCTCTCAATGTAAAATCTTTCGGAAGGATGGACAGCTGTCTGGATTTTTTCAGGAAATACCATACAAAATACAGACTTGCAAGGATATTTCCAATGGTGGTCGCAATGGCTGCACCGGCAGCTCCCATATGCAGCCCAGTAATGAACAGCGGATCCAGCACAATGTTTGCAATGGTTCCCACCATACTTCCGATCATGGCTTCTTTGCTGGCGCCTTCTGACCGTACTACAAAGCTGGCTGCCGCAGACCAGATGATAAAAGGCGCTCCCCAGGCAATATACTGAACATAACCTTTAGCATATTCATAGGTTTCCCCATTTGCGCCAAAAATTTTCAGGATAAGCGACATACACGCCAATAAAAGCACTGCTGCCCCAACACCTACAGTCAGGCTGGCATATGTAATAAAAGCCGTAGTATTTTTTACTTTCTGCGGCTTTCCCTCTCCCATGGCCATAGATGCCACTGCGCTTCCGCCCATACCAAACATATTGGCAAAGGCCATAAGGAGAATAAAAATAGGATTTGTCAGGCTGACTGCCGCCACCTGAAGGGCATCGCCTGTCTGTCCTACGAAAAAGGTATCTGCCATGTTGTAGACCACTGTGACCAGGCTACTGATCACACTGGGGATTGCCATAGCCGCTACTGCTTTTGATACTTTCATGGAACGCATCAGTTCCTGGTCATTGGTGTCTTTTTTCTGTTGTTCCATATGTTTTACTTCCTTCTATTCCGTTTCTCTATTCTGCTTCATCCAGATTTTTAAGCATTTTCTTGCCAATTTCAATAAAAATCCGTCTTTCCTCTTCTGTAATACCTTTTAGCAGCAGATTTTCTGACTCAGCGATCTCACTGGTAATAAGATGACGGATTTCCTCTGCCTTTGATGTAAGTTCGATCCGCTTTAAACGGCCGTCCTGTTTTTCACTGATCCGGCAGATGAGACCCTTGGCTTCCAGATTTTTCAGTGCTTCCGTAGCCGTAGACGGCCGCAGGCCGAATTCTTTTTCAATATCCTTCTGATAAACAGGCCTTTTCCTGCCGTCTACCAGGATATAATTTAAAATATTCCCCTGAGCTCCGCTCATTCCCAGTTTTTCCTGGAGAGCCACCGACCTGCGGCGCAGGCGGTTAGATATTTTATTGATTACTTTTCCTGTATCCATGAATATTAGACTCCTTTTAATATGAATTTGATAATATTGGTGGTATTGATCTCTATTATTTAGTTCGGTTCCTAAGTATTTTAAGCAAAAAAAAATTATACGTCAAGGACTTATTGTCATATTAGGATTTAGTTCAATAGGGTCCGAAAGGGCTCTTCCATGTATAAACGCATTCACGG
>UQJF01000116.1 GCA_900541315.1 uncultured Clostridium sp.
AATGGTATCGTAATTTAAGACACTTCAAGAGACATTTCTTAATGAATCTGATATACTGTAAACACTACAGAAAGAAGGATCATTATTATGTCTCGAACAAGAAGAAATCTTCATTAAAGAAAGCAAGTCTGGTTTTGATTTTGCTGCTGTAAGCAGCCATAACCGGATTGTAAATGCAAACAGGGTTCAGGTACATGCTCTTGCGTATAACATATTTAACTGGTTTAGACGACTGGTATTATCCGCAAAAATGCGGAAACAACGTATTGATACCATACGTTTAAAGTTGCTGAAGATTGCCGCAAGGGCAGTGCATTCAGCAAGATATATCATATTCAAGCTGTGCAGTAGCTGCCCTTATAAGGAAGAATTCTATGATACTCTTTCATCAATAGGAAAGCTAAATGTACAGCTGGAATAACAACTATTAACGAACCACAACAGCCCAATAATTGTTTCAAAACTGAGCATAGGGATTTTATACCCTTTTTCGGCTGGTTTTGAAAAAGTTATGGCTGCAACGGATTATTTTGGGATTCGCAGAGCAGTCTTTAGATTAGAAATTGCTCTATGAATAATTCAGGATGAGTGTCCTTTTCTGGATCTTATACCCCAAAGCACTGGACTACTGAATAGTGGCAGGTGCTTTTTTCGATTTTAAACAGTAAAGAAGTGATATTTTTCTTGTGTACGATGGGGCGTGGGCGTATAATAAAATTAGTTTTCTGAATTTTGAGACAACTTGAATGGTCAGCAGAAGAAAACAGGAGAAGACAGGAAAAGTAAAATTATGAAATTAAGAAAAATACTGTGGGTATCTGTTGCAGCGGTATTGTTTTGTCTTACCGGCTGTGCAGATAAAAATGGATCTGGTGAACATGAAGCGGTCACGATCCTGGCTCCTTTTTTAGATTGCGATTGTCTGGCTGCACTGGTATATGAAAGGTATCCGGAAGTAAACCTGGAGATCCTTTCTTATTCTGGTGCAAATACAACAGCTTACTTACAGAATAGGTTAGCTGCAGATGATCTGCCGGATATTTGTACGCAGACAATCTATGATCCGGACATCAATGACGTGAGCGATAAAATGATCGATCTTTCCAGTTATGATTTTATGGATAATTATTATAGAAGCCAGACTGCAGGATATCTCAGATGATGGAGCTATTTATATGCTTCCGTCAGCCTATAGCTGCATAGGCATCACTTATAATAAGACTTTATTGGAAGAGCATGGATGGTCTCTTCCAAAATCATTTACTGATCTGGAAAATCTGGCAGCAGAAGCGAAAGAGGCTGGAGTACAGCTGTGCCTGGCACAGACCGAATATCCGGGTTATGGTTTTCAATATATGTGCAACATTGCGGATACCGCATTTTCAGGCACTTTCCAGGGTAAGCAGTGGCAGAAGGATCATCTGACAGGAAAGGCAAATGTAAGGGATGCTCAGGGAATGAAAGATTGTATGGAATATATTCAGAAATGGAAAGATATGGGTATGTTTACTGCGAATGAAAAGAATTCTCGAAGCGATGAGGAGACCAGAAAAGAATTTATGGAAGGAAATACTTTATTTTTGCTGGGAAGTAAAAAGGGTATTGGGGAAACAGATGATACAGGGGATAAGTTTGGTCTAATGCCATATCTTTCAGAGGATGGAAGCCAGAATGTATACATTTTGAATATGGAACGTTTTTATGGTCTGAGTAAAAGGTATCACAGATAGAAAAAGATGAGCCGGATGGCAATATCCTGAAAGGCATGAGGTTCCTGTGTGCAGAAGATAATGAGCTAAATGCGGAGATCTTGACAGAGCTGTTAAAGATCGAGGGTGCAGAGTGTACGATCTGTGAAAACGGTAAAAAGCTTGTGGAGACCTTTGGACAGTCTGTGCCAGGGGAGTATGACATGATCCTGATGGATGTGCAGATGCCTGTTATGAATGGTTATGAGGCAACAAAGGCGATCCGCCAAAGTTCACATGAACTGGCAAAGACGATTCCGGTCATTGCCATGACTGCCAATGCATTTTCAGAGGATATCCAACATTCTCTGGCAGCAGGCATGAATGCCCATATTTCAAAGCCAGTTGAGATGGAGGTGCTGAAAAAGACTATAAAAAGCATAAAAATCAATGGGGGGGGGAAACAAATACTGATTAGTAAATTGTACCGACAGGATATGGAAATGAGGTTTTTAAGGTGAAAAAAGGGAAAAAAGTTACGGCTGGATTGATATTTCTTATATTAATGACAGTATTAATGACAGCTCTCACAGGATGCAATAAGACAGATAAAATAACTGACACAACGAAAAATCCTGCTATAAAAATCGGAAGTGATAATTATCCTCCCTATAATTTTCTAAACGAGGATGGCATGCCGACGGGAATAGATGTTGATCTAGCGACGGAAGCATTTGGAAGAATGGGATATAAGATAGAGATCATTCCCATCAGCTGGGAACAGAAAAAGAAACTGTTAGAAAATGGAGAAATAGACTGTATTATGGGCTGTTTTTCCATGAAAGGACGACTGGATGATTATCAGTGGGCAGGTCCGTATATGATAAGCAGGCAGGTTGTTGCAGTCAATCCTGGCAGTGATATCTATAAATTAAGTGATCTGAAGGGAAAAAAACTTGCTGTCCAGTCAACAACAAAACCGGAAGAGATATTTCTGCATCGGACAGATGAAAGGATTCCTAAGCTGGGTAATCTGATCAGTCTGGAAAACAGGGAATTGATATATACTTTTTTAGGAAAAGGCTATGTTGATGCTCTGGGAGCCCATGAGGAATCTATTATCCAATATATGAAGGATTATAATATGGAACTGCGTATCCTGGATGAACCACTTATGACAGTGGGGCTCGGAGTTGCTTTTGCAAAGGATGACACCAGAGGTATTTGCCAGAAATTAGAACAGACATTAGCTGACATGAAAGAAGATGGAACAGCCGCCAAAATCATCGGGAAGTATCTTGATGATCCGGAGAAATATCTGGAGGTAGATAAAATTGGAGAAGAATAAACAGGACTGGATAAAAATAAAATTCTGGACTGTCAGTGCAGTCCTGGGTATGTGCCTGATCTGTTTTACAGTTCTGTATTTTTTCTATTTTAGTAAAGCCCGTGAGGAATCCCGGCTTTTGAATATAGTAAATTATGTGAAGGTACAATGTTCTGTGTATACACGTTATAATGAGGTATCAGAATGTAAATGCCTGATACGTGCGATTGACAGTGCAAGACAGGTTAGTGTTGTCATAGATGCAAAAACACAGGACGGAAAAGAATTTAACAATCAGCTTTTAGAAGAATGTACAGACCAGTTATGGCTGACAGGTGCTATAGTACTGGATGCAAATGGAAACACGGTAGGTGAATATAGTGAGAGCGGGAGTAGGGATAGAAGCCGTTTTGCAAAAATACAGGAACATGTTAATAAAGAAACCATACTGGATATTGCAGACCATGAGGAAAAGGTGTATTCCCAGCAGATCAGCTGTGATGATGGAGGGCATATAGATGTAGCTGCCTGTGCCAGGAGAGATGAACCTGGTATTGTAATTACTTATTATTACACATCTGCTGAGTTTTTACAAAATTATAAGCTGACCATACAGAGCCTGTTAAATGGATATCAGACCTTTAGTGACGGAACGATCATGATCGTGGATAATGGTGTGGTCATTGCTTCCAACGATACCAGCCTTATCGGTCAGGATGCGAAAAAACAGGAGGTGATCCAGGCTTTAAAGAAAAATGCAGACAGCAGACATTTAATGCATTTAAATGTGGCTGACGATTCCTATTATGGACTGATGATGAAACAAAGGGATTATTACATTTATGCATATATTCCGGAGCGTACCGTATTTCATACGTTGCCCCAAAATGTGATAATGGTCATGTTTATTTATATGGTGGTGGTGACACTGGTATGGCTGCTTCTTAAAAAATCCAGGGAGAACAGCATTAAAATAGAAAAGGAAAGAGAACAGGAGTATCAGAGAAAACTTCTGGAAGCAGCTGAAAAGGCAGAGGCGGCCAATCGGGCGAAGACAGAATTTCTCCAGAGGATGAGTCATGATATCCGTACACCGATTAATGGGATCTGCGGAATGGTCGATGTGGGGGATCATTACAGCAATGATCTGCAGAAACAGGCAGATTGCAGGAAAAAGATCCGTGAAGCCTCAAATATTCTTTTAGAGCTGATCAATGAAGTCCTTGATATGAGCAAGCTGGAATCAGGGGAAATTTTGCTGGAAGAAAAGCCTTTTGATGTTTATAAGACAATAAATGATGTAATGGACTTGGTTAGCAGACAGGCAGATGAAAGGGGAATAAAGGTTGAACAGACAATAGAGATTAAGAACCGGAAATTACTGGGAAGCTCCCTTTATCTGAAACGTATGCTAATGAATATCCTGAGTAATGCTGTGAAATACAATAAGGATTATGGAAACATAGATCTAAGCTGCAAAGAAATCCCGTCACACAGTACAGAAAGTACAATGCTGGAATTTACATGCCGGGATACAGGTATTGGCATGAGCAGCGGATTTAAAGAGCATGTTTTTGAATCCTTTGCCAGGGAGCAAAAGGGCGGAGCTTCTAAATTTGGGGGAACAGGTTTAGGGATGACCATCACCAAGAACCTGGCAGAAAAAATGGGCGGAACGATCACCTTTGAAAGCGAGAGGGACAAAGGTACGACCTTTGTGCTCCGGATCCCATTTAAAATAGACCTGGATGCGGATAAACATAAAGAACAGAAGAATGTATCGGAAAGATCCATAAAGGATCTGAATATCCTTCTGGTAGAAGATAATGAGCTGAATATGGAAATTGCTGAATTTTTGCTCCAGAATGAGGGCGCCCAGGTGACGAAAGCATGGAATGGACAGGAAGCGGTTGAGATATTCGAAAAAAGCAGACCTGGTGGATTTGATGTCATCCTTATGGATATTATGATGCCGGTCATGAATGGCTATGAAGCAGCAAAGATAATCAGGTCTCTGGACAGGAAAGATGCAAAGGTGGTCCCCATCATTGCAATGACAGCAAATGCCTTTACCGAGGATAAGCTGAAAGCAAAAGAAGCAGGGATGGATGAACATATTGCAAAACCGGTTGATGTGAAATTACTGGTAAAAGTGATCAGCGGATTAGTGGAAAATAGTTTTGGGGGGATCCGTAATGAAAAAGAAAAAATGGAATAGATTGTTTTCTGTACTTTTTGTGATGGTGACAGTTATATCACTTCTGTCAGGCTGTGGCAGAAAGCGTGCAGAAAAAGAAGATGCAGAAACGATCACAGTATATTTGTGGACCACGCAGCTGTATGAAAAATATGCACCATACATCCAGAAACAGCTTCCTGATATTAATATTGAATTTGTGGTAGGTAATAATGACCTGGATTTCTACCGGTTCCTGAAGGAAAACGGTGGATTGCCGGATGTTATAACCTGCTGCCGTTTTTCACTCCATGATGCAAGCCCATTTAAAGACAGCCTGATGGATCTTTCCACAACCAATGAGGCAGGTGCTGTCTATAATACATACATTAACAGTTTTACGAACCGGGATGGCAGCGTAAACTGGCTTCCTGTGTGTGCAGATGCCCATGGCTTTGTAGTGAACAGGGATCTTTTTGAAAAGTATGATATTCCTCTGCCAACGGATTACGAAAGCTTTATTTCTGCATGCAAGAAATTTAAAAAAGCAGGTATCCGTGGTTTTGCGGCAGACTATTATTATGATTATACATGTATGGAAACGCTGCAGGGACTGTCTGCATCAGAGCTTTCTTCTGCAGCCGGACGCAAATGGCGTACCATCTACAGTGATCCGGAAAATACAAAGAGAGAAGGCCTGGACAGTACAGTCTGGCCGGAGGTCTTTGAACGTATGGAGCAATTCATAAAGGATACAGGATTGAGCCGGGACGATTTGGATATGAATTATGATGATGTGACTGAATTGTACAAAAACGGTAAGGTTGCCATGTATTTTGGCAGTTCTTTCGGTGTAAAAATATTTCAGGACCAGGGGATCAACACAACATTTCTGCCATTTTTTCAAGAGAACGGCGAAAAGTGGCTGATGACTACACCCTATTTCCAGGTGGCATTAAACCGTGATCTGACACAGGATGAAACGCGCCGGCAGAAGGCAATGAAGGTGCTGAATACAATGCTTTCAGAGGAGGCACAGAACCAGATCGTTTATGAGGGCCAGGATATATTAAGCTACAGTCAGGATGTGGATATCCATCTTACAGAATATCTGAAGAATGTAAAGCCTGTGATCGAAGAAAACCATATGTATATCCGTATTGCGTCAAATGACTTTTTCGCCATTTCCAAGGACGTGGTTTCAAAAATGATCTCAGGGGAATACGATGCAGAGCAGGCTTATCAGTCATTTAATACCCAGCTTCTTGAGGAAAGCACCACTTCTGAGAATATCGTGCTGGAGCCACAGAAAACTTATTCTAATATTTTTCATACCGATGGGGGGAATGAAGCGTATTCTGTTATGGCAAACACTTTGCGGGGTATTTATGGCACAGATGTGCTGATCGCATCAGGAAACAGCTTTACAGGAAATGTACTTAAGGCAAAGTACAGTGAAAAAATGGCAGGCAGAATGATCATGCCAAATGGTCTTTGGGCTTACAAGTGTACGATGAGCGGGTCTGAACTGAAGGAGACAGTCAGAAACTTTGTAGAAGGCTATGAGGGAGGTTTCATTCCCTTTAACAGGGGCTCTCTGCCTGTAGTAAGCGGCATTTCTGTGAAGGTCAGGGAAAATGACGATGGCTATACGCTGGATAAAGTTACAAAGAATGGAAAAGTAGTTGGGGACAATGACAGGTTTACTGTAACCTGTCTGGCAATACCGCGACACATGGAAGCTGATCCTGCAGGTAAAAATATTGTATTTGACAGTGAAGATATTTCTGTGAAAGATACCTGGACAGGACATATTTCGGAGGGTAATGTTATTCTTGCAGAGCCTGAAGACTACATTACTCTGAGGTGAGAAGAATGAATATTGGAAATCGTAATACAGGCAGAGAGAACTTTTTCATAAGAAAACGATTAAGGATAGCTGTCCTTATTGTTTTCTTCATGGGGATCGTTTTGACTGTTTTCCGGTATTTTGAGTTTGTGTCGAAAACGGTTTATGAGGAAAGTGTTTCTCATTTGACTGAGGTTTTTCGTCAGTCAAATAATGTGTTAAATGAACTGACAAATAAGAATCTGACCTATCTTCATATGTGGGGGGAGTATCTGCAGAAGACTTCTGATGAAAGCGAGATCCGTGATTATATAGATAAAGCCCAGGAAGAAGCCGGTTTTTTATATTTTTATTTTCTGTCAGCTGACGGCAACTATAAGATGTTAACAGGTGAAACCGGCTATCTTGGATTGCAGGAAGATCTTGAAGATAAGATAGCACAGGGGGAGGATATCATAACAAATGCAGTAGTTCCCGGAAAACCACAGATGCTTGTATTTGCCAGCCCCCAGTATCATGGAAGCTATCAGGGATTTGAATATGACGCAATTGCCATTGCATATGAAAACGCTGATATAGTAGATGTACTGGATATCTCTGCTTTTAATGGAAATGCCAAGAGTTATGTGGTTCATCCAGATGGCCGTGTTGTCATCGATCATTCCTTTGAGGCATGGGGAACCGTGTATAATTTCTTTGGTGTTTTAAGAGAGCATTCCAATATGTCCGAAGAAAAGATCCTTGAACTTTCAGGGAAATTTAAAGAGGGACGTACAGATGCGATGCTGGTGAACCTGGATGGAAGTAACTACTATCTGATTTATGGAAGATCGAAATATCAGGACTGGATATTTCTGGGACTTGTCCAGGCTGATATAGTCAATGCCAGCATGAATTCTCTGCAGCTTCGGACTATGCTCCTTGGAGGGGCCATAGTGTTCGGTATTGCTGTTTTTATTATTGAACTGATCCTCCAAAAGAACAGGATAAGCCTGAAAAGAAGGGATATTGAGATCCTCTATAGGGATGAGCTGTTTCAAAAGCTGTCAATGAATGTAGATGACGTTTTTCTGATGCTGGATGCAAAAACATATAAGGCAGATTATGTAAGTCCCAATGTGGAAAAACTGCTGGGTATTACAGTAGAACAGATCCAGAAGGATATTGGTGTTTTGGGAAAACTGCATTTTGAAGATCCAAAGAAGAATTATCTGAAAGAGATCCAGGTAAATGAGCAGCAGGAATGGGATTTTGAATATGTTCACCAGAAAACAGGGGAACAACGCTGGTTTCATATTATTGCAATGGGCAGTGAGGTAAACGGAAAAAAGAAATATATCCTGGTTATGTCTGACCGTACCGTTGATAAGAAAATGAACCAGGCCCTTTATGAGGCAGTCCGCGCTGCGGAAACTGCCAACCGGGCAAAGAGCACATTCCTTTCCAACATGTCCCATGATATCCGCACGCCAATGAATGCTGTTATCGGTTTTACTACACTGGCTGTAAGCAACATTGACAATAAGGAAAAAGTCAGGGATTATCTAGGAAAGATCCTTTCATCCAGCAACCATCTGCTTTCACTGATCAATGATGTACTGGATATGAGCCGTATAGAGAGCGGGAAGATACATCTGGAAGAAACAGAGGTCAGTCTGTCTGATATGCTCCATGATCTGAAGACGATCATCAGTGGACATATCTATGCGAAGCAGCTGGAGCTTTATATGGATGCCATGGATATTACAGATGAGGATGTTTATTGTGATAAAACGAGACTGAACCAGGTGCTGTTAAATCTTTTGTCTAATGCGATCAAGTTTACTCCTGCAGGGGGAACCGTTTCTGTCCGGCTGAAGCAGTTTCCTGGGGCGAAAAAGGGCAGTGGGCTGTACGAGATCCGGGTAAAGGATAGCGGGATCGGTATGAGCCAGGAATTTGTACAGAAGATATTTTCTCCTTTTGAACGGGAGCGGACATCAACGGTTAGCAGGACTCAGGGCACCGGGCTTGGTATGGCCATTACCAAGAATATTGTTGATATGATGGGGGGAACCATTGAGGTTCGGACAGAGCAGGGCAAAGGAACTGAATTTATAGTCCGTCTTCCATTGCGGATCCAGTCAGAGCAGCGCAGTATAGAGAAGATCGCAGAGCTGGAAGACCTTAAGGCATTGGTTGTAGACGATGATTTTAATACCTGTGACAGTGTGACAAAGATGCTTGTAAAGGTTGGAATGCGTTCAGAATGGACGCTTTCAGGTAAGGAAGCCGTTCTTCGTGCACGCCAGTCCATGGAACTGGGGGATGCATTCCATGCTTATATCATCGACTGGCGTCTGCCGGATATGAATGGTATTGAAGTCACCCGGCAGATACGCAGTATGGGTGATGATACGCCAATCATTATCCTGACTGCTTATGACTGGTCAGACATTGAAGTAGAAGCCAGAGCAGCAGGAGTAAATGCATTTTGCGCAAAACCGCTGTTTATGTCAGATATCAGAGAGACACTGATGGCTGCTATCGGTCAGAAGCAGACCGGGGCAGAGGACCGTATCCTTCCGGAAGCAGGTCCTGATTTCAGAGGTAGATGTATATTGCTTGTGGAAGACAATGAGTTAAACCGTGAAATTGCTGAGGAGCTTCTTAAACAATATGGATTCCTGGTTGATATAGCGGAAAATGGAGCAGAGGCAGTGGAGAAAGTGAAGAATTCAGCACCAGGCACTTATGATCTGGTGCTTATGGATATTCAGATGCCTGTAATGAACGGATATGAGGCCACGGAGCAGATCCGGGCACTGGAGGATCCGGCACTGGCGCAGATCCGGATCCTTGCAATGACTGCCAATGCTTTTGATGAAGACAGAAAGCAAGCACTGAAATGTGGTATGGATGGATTTTTGTCCAAGCCGATCGTAATGGAAGAATTGATCCGTACATTACAAAATAATATGATGTAAGTGTCAAAAGTATAAATTGCGTTTGTGCTCGCACAAATAAGCAAT
>UQJF01000117.1 GCA_900541315.1 uncultured Clostridium sp.
TTTTTTTAAGAAAATTTTTTTCCATTTTCTATTGACATTTATTAGCTGGACTTTCCCTGCGGGGGATCTTTGCTTTGCACAATGGTAATTTATGCAAAACTTTTGTATATTTATCAGAAAATCCTGATATATAAAAAAGCCTGTAAGGGAGTACCATTTCCTTTGCGGATAATTGTACTCCCAAGCAGACTTCCTTGTCCAGTATTATTTTGTTGATATCAAAGTTAAAAGATAAAAAATCTGATACAGGCCAGCTTACCAGTACATCTTTTGGTAAATAACTGTACTGTTCGCACTAGTCCACACTTACCACACGCATGATATTGGTAGCTGCTGCTGCCTCGTGACGTCTTGCATAGGTAACAATGCCTGCGGTAATAACGGCCAGATCACCAGATTTGATCACATTGCCGCTCTTTAACTCTTCTAAAGAGTTTTCAATCAGCTCATCCGTACTCTCTGCACGACGGGACCATATAGGTGTTACACCCCACTGAAGCATCATCTGACGGACAGTAGTAGTGCTTGGGGACATACCAATGATACGTGCTGCCGGTCTCCACTTGGAAAGCATCATAGATGTAAATCCTGTGATACTTGGGGCGATAATATAATCAGCGCCAATATCATGTGCAGTAGAAACAGAAGCTGCGCAGACTGCATTGGAGATGTTCTTCATATTCTCCTCTGTTACCTTACGGCGGCGATATGCGCTGTAGTCTAAGTAAGCTTCGGTCTCTTCAACAATAGATACCATCATTTTTAATGCGTCAACCGGATATTTACCCATAGCAGTCTCACCTGAAAGCATCACTGCATCAGTACCATCATAAACAGCATTAGCAACGTCCGTAACCTCTGCTCTGGTAGGTCTTGGATTGCGGATCATGGAGTCTAACATCTGGGTTGCAGTGATAACAGTCTTGCATGCCTCGTTGCACTTGCGGATGATCTCCTTCTGGATATGTGGAACTTCCTGTGCCGGGATCTCAACACCCATATCACCTCTTGCTACCATAATGCCGTCTGCAACTGCAATGATCTCATCTAAATTATCAATACCTTCTGCATTTTCGATCTTAGCGATGACTTTGATGGCAGAACCTTCAGAATCCAGCATAGACTTGATCTCACGGATACAGTCAGCAGTACGGACAAAAGAAGCTGCAATAAAATCAAAGCCCTGTTTGATGCCAAAACGGATATCTTCTTTATCTTTTTCAGTCAGCGCCGGAAGCTTGATCTTTACATTAGGAACATTTACACCCTTTTTCTCACCTAACTCGCCGCCATTGATAACAGTACAAACAATCTCTGTACCTTCTACCTTTTCCACTTCCAGCTCGATCAGACCGTCATCGATCAGGATCTTATTTCCGGCTGCAACGTCCTCATTCAGGCCAGAGTAGTTGATATGGGTAATAGTCTCATCGCCAATGATCTCTCTGGTAGTTAAAGTAAAGGTCTGTCCTTCCTTTAAAGAAACTTTTTTTCCATCTTTTAATACACCGGTACGGATCTCCGGTCCCTTTGTATCAAGAAGAGCTGCTACCGGCCGGTCCAGTTCCTTTCTTACTTCTTTTAAGATTTCCAGACGGCTCTGATGCTCTGCATAATCACCGTGGGAGAAGTTAAAACGAGCTACGTCCATTCCATTTTTAGCCAGTTCCAGCATAATGTTCTTGTCATTTGTGTTGGGGCCCATAGTGCAGACGATCTTAGTTTTCTTCATGTTTTCAAATTCCTCCATAAATAAATGTTATTGGGGTTAATAGTATATCCGCTCTTCTACTGCCTTTTTATGCCCCTGAAGCAAAGATAAAAAATCCCAGGGCAAGTGGGGATCTGCAGTATGGGAGCGCAGAGTATGCTGTTCACATTAATTATCTACATTACTGTTATCAGCATCCTCTTTTTTGACATGCTTGTGTGTATACAAATGATCCATGCAATATTCATAATTGCCTTCACATTTAGAACAATAACGGAATTCCATACCAGGACTGTCTTTATCTGTGCGTCCGCAGACTGCACATTTATGCCCTCTTTTTACCACCTTCATTTTCTGGGTAGTCTTCTGAAACTCCTGGGATCGTTTCTTCTGCTTAAAACCGGAAGGACCTGCAAAGGTCATCCATCCAAAGAAGATACCGATGAGGATCAGGCTTATAACGATCTCAATCTTTTCGATCAGTCCGCCTGTAATAAAGGAATAAATATAAATTCCTGCCTCTGCCACTGCGATCCAGCTTGCTTTTAATGGAAGTACCATCATAAACAGTACCTGCATATCCGGGAACATCAGGGCAAATACAAAGAAGAAAGAATAAACTAAATAAGTTGGAAACAGGGGCAGTGAAAGTCCTGTTACCAGGTAAATACCAATAGCAGCAGCAGAATGCAGCAGCACGCCTCCAATAATATAGCAGTTAAAGCGGAATTTTCCCCATACCTGTTCTACGATCATGCCAAAAGCACGGATACAATAAATGCCAAGAGCATTCATCAGCACAAACATAATGGCATCAGAACCTGTAATGGCAGGTGGGTACACTAAAAATGTAACAATACGCCAGATCTGGCCGTGAAGGATAGCCGCAGGATTTAAGATCAGATAGTTCATCACAAACTGCGGTGCTGTCAGAAAAAGAACCACTCCAAGGATCTCCAGGGCACACACAATATCAATGATACTTCTGCCTCCCATGAAATTTCCTCTCCGCCGTTTCCAGTTATTGGAAAATTTTTCCATTTAAAAACTCCTTTTTTTATATGTTCTCTCGGAATCTTTCTGTGCTTGATTTTGTGAGAAGATTTTTTGTTAGTTGTGCCCAAATTTCTGAGGCGTACGCGGTGCGTACGGTGATGAAATTCGGGTGCGACTGGCGGAAAATCGGCCACAAAGGCAGGTACAGGAAAGACTCCGAGAGGACATTATATTTCAACTTACTTTAAAACAGATCTTTCTTATTAAATATATAAGCAACGATCAAAGTCAATAACAAAGTAAAGAAAAGCACGATACCGAAACCATATGGGCTTTCTGCAAAAGGCATTCCGCTGGCTCTTACATTCATACCATAAAAGCTTGCGATC
This sequence comes from uncultured Clostridium sp., assembly GCA_900541315.1. Taxonomy (GTDB): domain Bacteria; phylum Bacillota; class Clostridia; order Lachnospirales; family Lachnospiraceae; genus Enterocloster. The sequence continues at coordinate 3,097 of UQJF01000117.1, forward strand.
ATGGTAGGAATAGACATAACAATGGTAACAGTTGCCAAAAATTTCATAACAATATTTAAATTGTTAGAAATAACAGAAGCAAAGGTATCCATAGTACCGCTTAAGATGCCATTGTAAATACTGGTCATCTCCATAGCCTGCTTATTCTCAACGATTACATCTTCCAGAAGATCTGTATCTTCCGGATACTTCTTGATCTTATCAATCCTTAATAACTTCTCCAGCACTACTTCATTGGAACGAAGGGAAGTGGTAAAATACACCAGTGATTTTTGAAGCTCTAACAGTTCGATCAGTTCCTCATTTTTCTGGGACTGGTGAAGCTTATTTTCAATGACTTCACTCTTTTTATCAATAATACGCAGGTACTGCAGATACTGGGTGGCATTTTTATAAAGGATCTGTAAGATAAACCTTGTTTTCATAAATGTGTGGAAGTCCCTGACTCTTCCGTCCATAAAGGCGGTAAGGATCGGGGTCTCCTCCAGGCAGACGGTTATAAGCATATCCTTGGTCGTAATGATCGCCATAGGAATGGTCACAAACCAGTCTTTCCCGTTTCTCTCTTCTATAGAAGGAATATCCACCAGTATCAGCGTATATTCATCTTCTGCCTCTATACGTGAGCGCTCTTCCTCATCCAGAGGTGCCTTCAGATGGTCCGGATCGATCTGGCACGCATCAGCGATCTCTAAGATCTCCGAAGCGGTAGGATTGGTCAGGGCGATCCATGAGCCTGGCTCCATCTCTTCTTTTTCATGCATAGCGCCATCTTCTGTCTTGAAAATCCGTATCATGCGAAATCTCCCCCATTTTGAATTTTCATTCTACATTATAGTAACTGACCCTGTTTTTGTCAAATCGTTTCAAATTTTTTCATTTTCTTTACATTTTCTTAACCCCCTTTAACAATTGCTAATCCGATGGGATTGTGTTAGACTGTAATGTGCTTTTTTGGGCTTTGATCCCGAAAACGCAACAAGAGACATGATGTTCTAATAAGCAAGATGTTGGGAGAACATTAAGTTACAAAGGAGGTAAGGGGTATCCCCGTATACTATGGATCAGACTACAACTTATTACACCCTGGGGATCGATATCGGTTCAACAACTGTCAAAGTTGCATTACTGGATCAGGATCTTCATATTATATTCTCCGATTATGAGCGTCATTATGCCAATATTCAGGAAACTCTGGCTGGACTTTTAAAGAAAGCCTTAAACCAGACCGGCCCCATTGATATTATCCCGGTGATCACCGGCTCCGGCGGCCTTACACTTTCATCTCACTTACAAGTTCCTTTTGTCCAGGAAGTTGTGGCAGTTGCTTCTGCTCTCCAGGACTACGCACCACAGACCGACGTGGCCATTGAGTTAGGCGGCGAAGATGCCAAGATCATTTACTTTACAGGCGGCATCGACCAGCGCATGAACGGTATCTGTGCAGGAGGAACCGGATCTTTTATTGACCAGATGGCATCTCTTTTACAAACTGATGCTGCCGGACTGAATACATATGCCAAAGATTACAAGGCTATCTATCCTATCGCAGCCCGCTGCGGCGTTTTCGCAAAATCTGATATACAACCGCTGATCAATGACGGCGCTACCAGGGAAGATCTGGCTGCCTCTATTTTCCAGGCAGTAGTAAACCAGACCATCAGTGGTCTTGCCTGTGGTAAACCTATCCGGGGAAATGTTGCCTTTTTAGGCGGACCTTTACATTTCCTTCCTGAACTGAGAAAAGCCTTTGTGCGCACACTGCACCTGACTCCGGAACAGACCATTGCACCGGATCACTCCCATCTGTTTGCAGCTGTAGGCGCTGCCATGAACCCAAAGGAAGGGCAGAAACCGGTAGCTATTACCCACATGATCAACACCCTTTCCAATGGCATTAAAATGGATTTTGAAGTAAAGCGTATGGATCCCCTGTTTAAGGATCAGGCAGAATATGATGCTTTTACCGAAGATCACGGTCACAACCATGTGCGCTCCGGCGACCTTTCTTCTTACAAAGGAAACTGCTATCTGGGCATTGATGCCGGTTCTACCACTACCAAAGCAGCTCTGGTGGGAGAAGACGGCACTTTATTATACCGTTTTTATGATAATAATAATGGTAGTCCTTTAGCAACTGCCATCCGTGCAGTAACAGAGATCAAAGAACAGCTTCCTAAAACAGCCCATATTGCTTACTCCTGCTCTACCGGATACGGGGAAGCCCTTTTAAAGGCTGCTCTTATGTTAGATGAAGGAGAAGTTGAGACCATTTCCCACTATTATGCAGCTGCTTTCTTTGAGCCGGAAGTTGACTGTATCCTGGACATAGGCGGACAGGATATGAAGTGCATTAAGATCAAAGACGGAACTGTAGACAGCGTACAGTTAAATGAGGCATGTTCCTCAGGATGTGGTTCTTTTATTGAAACTTTCGCAAAAAGCTTAAATTACAGCGTAAAAGATTTCGCAAAAGAAGCATTATTTGCAAAAAATCCTACAGATCTTGGTACCCGCTGTACTGTATTTATGAACTCCAACGTAAAACAGGCACAGAAAGAGGGCGCAACTGTTGCTGATATTTCCGCAGGTCTGGCTTACTCTGTTATTAAAAATGCTTTATTTAAGGTGATCAAGATCACCAACGCCTCTGATCTTGGAAAACATGTAGTTGTGCAGGGCGGTACCTTCTATAATGACGCCGTTCTTCGCAGCTTTGAGAAGATCTCTGGCTGCCGTGCAGTCCGCCCGGACATTGCCGGTATCATGGGAGCTTTCGGCGCAGCACTGATCGCAAAAGAACGTTTCCACATGGCCGGTGAAAAAGAGACCACCATGCTGCCTCTGGATAAGATCATCGGACTGCAGTACACCACCTCTATGACCAGGTGCAAAGGCTGCAATAACCATTGCGTTTTAACCATCAACCAGTTCGGAAGCGGACGCCACTATATTTCCGGGAACCGCTGCGAGCGTGGTCTTGGACTTGCAAAAGCAAAAAAAGAGATCCCCAACCTGTTTGGCTACAAATATCACAGAATGTTCGACTATGAACCGCTGCCTTTAGATAAATCAGACCGTGGCGTGGTTGGTATCCCGAGAGTTTTAAATATGTATGAAAACTTCCCATTCTGGGCTGTTTTCTTTAAAAAGCTACGCTACCATGTAACACTTTCCCCACAGTCTACCAGACAGATCTACGAACTGGGCATTGAGTCCATTCCAAGTGAGTCTGAGTGTTATCCGGCCAAGCTGGTACACGGCCATATTTCATGGCTCATACACCAGGGCGTGAAGTTCATCTTCTACCCATGTATCCCTTATGAGCGAAATGAAAGCCCGGAGGCAGGAAACCATTACAACTGTCCAATGGTTACTTCTTATGCGGAAAACATTAAAAATAACGTAGAAGAATTAGAAACAGAGCATGTAGATTTCATGAACCCATTCATGGCATTTACAAATGAAAAGATCTTAACAGACGGTCTGGTACGGGAATTTGGAAAAAAATTCCAGATCCCGGAAGCTGAGATCCGTATGGCAGCCCACGCTGGCTGGGAAGAACTGCTGGCATCCCGTTCTGATATGGAGAAAAAAGGGGAAGAAACTCTTTCCTGGATGAAAGAACACGGAAAGCGGGGCATTGTACTGGCCGGAAGACCTTACCATGTAGACCCGGAGATTCACCACGGTATCCCGGACCTGATCGCTTCCTATGGTTTTGCCGTGCTGACAGAAGACTCTGTTTCCCATATGGGTAAAGTGGAGCGGCCTTTAGTTGTCACCGACCAGTGGATGTACCATTCCCGTCTTTATGAAGCTGCAAGCTTTGTAAAAACCAGAGATGACCTGGATCTGATCCAGTTAAATTCCTTTGGCTGCGGTCTGGACGCTGTTACTACTGACCAGGTTGCTGAGATCTTAACTAAGTCAGGAAAGATCTATACTGTATTAAAGATTGACGAGGTAAATAACCTGGGAGCTGCCCGTATCCGTATCCGTTCTCTCATCGCAGCTCTGCGTGTACGTGACCAGAAGCATTATGAACGGAAAGTAGTTTCCAGCGCTTACAACCGTGTGATGTTTACCAGGGAAATGAAGAAGGATTACACCTTATTATGCCCCCAGATGTCACCGATCCATTTTGACCTGATCGAGCCTGCCATCCGCGCCTTTGGTTATAATATAGAAATCCTGCAGAATCACAACCGCAATGCCGTAGATGTAGGTCTTCAGTATGTAAATAATGATGCCTGCTACCCATCCCTGATCGTTATTGGTCAGATCATGGACGCACTGTTATCCGGAAAATATGATCTGAACCGCACAGCAGTCTTTATGAGCCAGACCGGCGGCGGCTGCCGTGCCTCCAACTATATCGGATTTATCCGCCGGGCACTTGAAAAAGCCGGTATGCCCCAGGTTCCGGTTATTTCTGTTAATGCAAACGGTATGGAGACCAATCCTGGTTTCTCTATTACGCTGCCACTGATGACCAAAGCCATGCAGGCTATTGTATACGGTGACATTTTCATGCGTGTCCTTTATGCAACCAGACCATATGAGGCAGTTCCGGGAAGTGCAGACGCACTCCATGAGAAATGGAAAAAGATCTGTATCAGGGCCCTTTCCAAGAGACAGCCTGCCATGATGGAATTTGCCAGAAATATCCGCGGCATTATCCGTGATTTTGACAATCTGAATCGTCTTGATATTAAGAAGCCGAAGGTTGGTATTGTAGGCGAGATCCTTGTTAAGTTCTCTCCTCTGGCTAACAACCATGTAGTAGAGCTTCTGGAATCAGAAGGCGCAGAGGCTGTAATGCCTGATCTGCTGGATTTTCTTCTTTACTGCTTCTACAACAGTAATTTCAAGGCTGAACATCTTGGAATGAAGAAGTCCACTGCAAGACTCTGCAACGCAGGTATCGCCCTGTTAGAGTTCTTCAGAAAGACCGCAAGAAAAGAACTGGCTGCCAGCAAACATTTTACACCGCCATCTGAGATCCGTGATCTTGCAGAAATGGCAAAGGGCTTTGTATCCTTAGGAAACCAGACTGGCGAAGGCTGGTTTTTGACCGGCGAGATGCTGGAGCTGATCCACAGCGGTGTTAAAAATATCATCTGCACCCAGCCATTTGGCTGCCTGCCAAACCACATTGTCGGAAAAGGTGTGATCAAGGAACTTCGAAAGAGCTATCCAGAATCCAATATCATCGCTGTAGACTACGATCCAGGTGCCAGTGAAGTTAACCAGTTGAACCGTATTAAATTGATGCTGGCTACGGCCCAGAAGAATCTGAAGGCTGAAAATGCTTAATAAAATATTTGAGGCATTTCAAATACATAAAAGCAGTATCTTGAAAAACATTTTTTTCATATGCTACAATATCTACTGAATAAATGATTGCAGGTATTCACAATAAGTAACAAAACGAAAACCCCAGGGACCGCTATTCCCTGGGGTTTTCTATTCCGTTTATGTATTTTTTACTCATACAGCGGATACTTATCGCAAAGCTTAGTAACCTCTGCCTTGATATACTCTTTCTTATTCTCAAAGTCAGTAGCTGCCAGCCAGATGCACTCTGCGATCTTTGGCATATCCTCTTCCTTTAAGCCTCTGGTGGTAACAGCTGGTGTACCGATGCGGACGCCGGAAGTTACAAACGGGCTTCTTGGATCGTTAGGCACTGTGTTCTTGTTTAAGGTGATAAATACCTCGTCACAGCGGTTCTGCAGCTCTTTACCGGAGATATCCATACCACGCAGGTCTAACAGCATCAGATGGTTGTCTGTGCCGCCTGTAAGGATCTTAAAGCCCTGCTTCTGCAGTGCATCTGCCAGTGCTTTTGCATTTAATACTACCTGATGTGCATACTCCTTAAATTCAGGCTTTAATGCTTCACCCAGGCACACTGCCTTTGCTGCGATCACGTGCTCCAATGGGCCACCCTGGGTTCCCGGGAAGATTGCTTTATTGAAATTGAACTTCTCAGCTGCTTCTTTATTTGCTAAGATCAGACCGCCTCTTGGTCCTCTTAAAGTCTTGTGGGTGGTGGTTGTAACAACATCTGCATACGGAATTGGGCTTGGATGCTCTCCTGCTGCTACAAGTCCGGCAATGTGAGCCATATCTACCATCAGGTAAGCTCCTACCTCATCAGCGATCTCACGGAAACGCTTAAAATCAATGGTTCTTGCATAAGCGCTGGCACCTGCCACGATCAGCTTCGGCTTTGCTTCTTTTGCTTTTCTTTCCAGCTCATCATAATCAATAAAGCCTTCGTCATCTACTCCATAAGGAACAATGTTAAAATACAGTCCTGAGAAGTTTACAGGGCTCCCGTGTGTCAGATGACCGCCATGATCCAGGTTCATACCCATAACCGTATCTCCCGGTTTTAACATAGCAATAAATACCGCCATATTTGCCTGTGCGCCAGAGTGTGGCTGTACGTTCGCATAATCGCAGCCAAACAGCTTCTTTGCACGTTCAATGGCAATGGTTTCCAGTACGTCTACATACTGGCAGCCGCCGTAATAACGCTTGCCTGGATAACCTTCTGCGTACTTGTTAGTCAGTACAGTTCCCATAGCCATCATTACAGGTTCTGATACAATGTTTTCAGAGGCGATCAGCTCCAGATTTCTTCTCTGGCGGCCGCACTCTGCCTGAATTGCTTCTCCTACTTCCTTATCATAGGAAGTGATAAAGTCCATAACTGTATTTACCATTGTTCTACCTTCCTTTCAGTATTTACCCATACCTATAGTATTTTGTCAGTTTATTTATCCAGATATGGTGTTTTCTGCGATTATACCCCATAGTTATGCAAATTGCAAGTATCCCTTTACATACATTTCACAATTTTGGTCACAGTTCAGCCATGCGCTGGTTTGAATGAGGGAGTGTGTTGCAAGCTTGCTTGCA
>UQJF01000118.1 GCA_900541315.1 uncultured Clostridium sp.
CTGGCGGAAAATCGGCCGCAAAGGCAAGTGCAGGAAAGACTCCGAGAGTACATAATCATGTAAAGGGGGACTTATTTATGCATTATTCACCACAAAACGAAGAATGCCCAATGGCATTAAATCCATTTAAGGCATGTGTAGCTCCAAGACCGATTGGCTGGATCTCCACTGTAAGCAGGGACGGGATCCACAACCTGGCACCATTCAGCCAGTTCCAGAATCTTTCCTATGACCCGCCTATGGTTATGATCGCTATTAACCAGGGGGGAGACGAGCCGGATCATGTACACCGTAAGGATACTGTAAACAATATTGAAGCTACAGGCTGTTTTGTATACAATGCAGTACCCTATGATCTGAAGGAGCAGATGAATATTACAGCCAGCGGTTTTGCGCCGGAAGAGGATGAATTTGAAAAAGCGGGACTGCATAAGGCAGATTCCATAAGGGTAGCAGCCAAGCGCGTGGCAGAATCTCCGATCCAGTTTGAGTGTGAATACATGCAGACCATCCGTATTCCCGGGACTATGGCAGGAGGAAAAGGTACTGTGGATCTGATCATTGGAAAAGTAGTAGAGATCCATGTGGCAGATGATATCATCCTTCCAAACGGAAAACTGGATTATAAAAAGCTGCGTTTTCTTGGCAGAGCAGGATACTGGGATTACGGGGTAATGGAAGATACCTTTGCAATGAAGGTTCCAGGCGTCAGTGCAGCCCGCATGGCAGCCATGGAAGGCAGAAAGCCCAATGAGGCTGACCTTGAAAAAGACAGAAGGGAAGACAACTTATGATCAGCTTTATTGGAATGATACTGGGACTTTTGCTGTTTGTGGTGCTGGCATTTAAAGGCTTTAACCTGATCTTGTCAGCAGTTGCCAGCAGCTGTCTTATGTTTGTTTTTTCAGGGATCGGTATTCTGGATGGTTTAAGGGAATTTTATCTGCCGGGACTGGCAGGTTTCTTACAGAGCTATTTCCTCCTGTTTTTCTTAAGCGCCCTTATGGGAAAGCTGATGAGTGACGGGGGAAATGCAAAAAAAATCGCATTATCATTATCGGGGCTGATTAAAAAAAGCAGAAATAACCAGAAGTTTTTCTGTGTGATTTTGGTTCCGGTGCTGTATTTTATCTTATGCTATGTGGGAATTTCCGGTTTTGTAGTGGTATTTACTGTACTTCCTATTGCAAAAACCATTTATGAGGAAACGGATACACCATGGCGACTGTACTGCTGCGCTGGGGCCCAGACTGTAAGCGCTGCTTATCTGGCAGGTTCTATTCAGGCGGGAAATGTATATGCCACAGATATCTGCGGCACCACTACTATGGCGGGCTGGAAGCTTTCTGTTATTTCTGTAGTGGTTTTCTGGGCAGTTTCTCTCATGTTTTTGTGGATCATGTTAAAAGTAACACAGAAAAAGGGGGAAGCCTTTCTGCCTTCTGGTGAAGGGATCCGCATGGCGAACCTGGATGAGGGCCTATCAGAGGACTGTCTTCCGGGACTACTTCCAAGTATCCTTCCGTTAGCGGTGGTACTGGTGATGAGCGCTGTTTTCCAGATATATGTAGTAAAAGCACTGTTTGCAGGCTGTATCCTGACCATCATCACGGGACACAGGAACCTGCTGCCAAAGTTAAAGATCAGTTTGTCACAGGGGATCACTGCTGCCTATGGTCCTATTTTAAGTGTTTCCGCTACGTATGCCATTGGTACAGTGGTGAAAAACATAGAAGGATTTACTTATTTTCAGAACATGCTGTCTGCATTGCCACATCTTATGAGCGGAAGCCTTATGGGACTTTTAGCGGCCTTTATCATGGCATCTGTGGCAGCTCCCATCCCCGCGTTCGGATCCCATATGCTGGAGCAGTACACACTGGCAGGACTTAGCGCAGGTAATGCCCACCGCATGATGATGCTTACCTCTTTTACCAGTATTGCACCTCATAATGCAGGAATACCTAATGCAGCAGCAGTGCTTCGCATGCCATATGCAGAGTGCCTGAAAATGTATATGCTGTCTACTTATATACCAGGTTTTATTACTTTGTTTGCAGCCATTTTATGCATTAAAATGGGGATTGTCTGACCGGTAAGCTTTATAAAGAGATGAAAAGAGAGATTCTGAGATATCCAGAGAGAACATTTTATGACCAGGAGGAAAGATCATGAGCGTACATAAACCCTTAGAAGGGATCAAAGTAGTTGAGCTGGCCAGTTTTGTGGCTGCGCCTGCAGCAGGGAGAATGCTGGCAGAAATGGGAGCGGATGTGATCCGCGTGGAAAGCACTGCAGGTGATCCATGGCGTTTTTACGGCGTAAACTGCGGGCTTCCTGTTGCAGATGAGGAAAATCCTCTTTTCGACCTTTATAATCTGGGAAAAAGAGATATTCAGTTAGATACCAAGACACCGGAAGGTAAGGAGATCCTGCTGCGTCTTCTTGGTGAGGCGGATGTATTTATTACGAATAACCGTTTAAAATCCCTGGTAAGAGCTGGCCTGGATTATGATTCTTTAAAGGATCGTTTTCCAAAGCTGATCTACGGCCTGGTAACAGGATATGGACAGACCGGGCCGGATGTAGATGCACCGGGATATGACGGCGTTGCTTTCTTTTCAAGATCCGGCATGCTGGCAGATATGGCAGAACCTGGGGGTTATCCTGCAAGCGCACCGGGCTGCGTAGGAGATGGAGCTACAGGAGCTGCTTTGTTTGGCGGTATCTGTGCTGCTCTTTTAAATAGAGAACGTACCGGAATGGGCGATTTTGTAGAGACATCCCTTTTTGGCAATGCAGTGTGGCTTTGCGGTACTATGTCAGCCTTTGAACAGTACGGATATCATTATCCGAAAAAGAGATCTGAAATGGGAGCTCTGTACACTTTTTATAAATGTAAAGACGGAGAATGGCTCCATCTGGCTGTTACCCAGCATGACCGGTACTGGAAGCCGCTGGCAGAGGCGCTGAATGTGCCGGAGCTGGCAGAGGACGAGCGGTTTAAAAATGCGGCCCTGATCTCCAGAAACAGAGCCCAGCTGATCCCGCTTCTGGAACAAGCTTTTAGTCAGTTTGACTATGATGAGATCGCTGCCAGATTAAGAGAAAGAGATATCGTCTTTGACCGTATGCGTCATTACAGGGAGCTGGCAGCAGATCCTCAGGCTGTGGCAAACGGCTTTGTAAAGGAACATATTTATGAAAATGGGCATTCTTTTATGATGGCCATGCTGCCGGTACATATGAGAAATATGGATGAAACAGGCACTGGACGGGGGCCGCAGATGGGAGAACATACAGATGAGATCTTAAAACAGTATGGTTACTCAGAAGAAGCGATCCTCCGTTTAAAAGAAGCAAAAGCTGTAAAACAGCATCCGTGAAAATCCTTTGGTTAATATAACCATTACTTTCAAGAGAGTGTCTATAAAAAAATTGTATGAACCGCTGTATCATTACAGCGGTTTAAATGTTATTTTAATAACAAGCTTATAATTCCATGCGGGAAAACCGTGTGTACATAAAGTAAAGGAGAGGCAGATCAATGAAAACAAGAATGACAGAACTTTTAGGGATCCAATATCCGATCATGCAGGGGGGAATGCAGCATCTGGGAGTTCCTGAACTGGCAGCTGCCGTATCAGAAGCAGGTGGTCTTGGAACCATTAATGTAACTATTTATCCGGATCCGGAAGATTTAAGAAAGGCCATCAAAGAAGTAAAGTCCAAAACAGATAAACCATTTGCAGTAAATATTTCCCTGATCCCAAGTCTCCATCCGGGACAGGAGCTTTTTGACCAGGTTAAGGTGATTCTGGAAGAAGGAGTAACAGCAGTAGAAACAGCTGGCGCGAGCCCTCAGGAACTGGCAGATGTATTAAATGCCCATAAGGATCAGGTGAAATGGATCCATAAAGCAGCCTGCGTAAAGCATGCAAAGAAAGCAGAGAGCATGGGTGCTGACCTTATCACCATGGCTGGCTTTGAGGTAGCAGGACATCCTCATACAGATGGTGTGGGAACTATGGTACTGGCAAACCGCACAGCAAGAGAAGTAAAGGTTCCTGTACTGGCAGCAGGCGGTATTGCAGATGGCAGAGGCTTACTGGCAGCATTAAGCCTTGGATGCGAAGGCGTTGTAATGGGAACACGTTTTGTAGCAAGCAGGGAATGCTGGATCTCTGAAAATCATAAAAACTGGATCGTAAATGCAAATGAGAACCAGACTGTTCTTTGTCAGAAATCTATTAAGAACATGGTCCGCGTTGCAAATAATGAAGCAGCAAGAAAATGTCTGGAGTTAGAGGCAAAGGGAGCTACCTTACAGGAACTGATGCCTGTTATATCAGGAAAACTTGGCAAAGCCGCTTATGCGGATGGAAATGTAGATGGCGGTATGTTCGCTATCGGACCGGCTGTTGGCCTGATCCATGACGTAGAAAGCTGCAAGGAGATCATTGACTCCATTATGGCAGAGGCAGAAGATGGTTTAAAACGTTTAAACAGCCTTGGTTTATAAAAAATGTAAGATTTGGAAAGGAAGAAGATAAATATGGGAAAAGCACTGGAAGGAATCCGCGTTCTGGATTTTACAACAATGGCAGCAGGACCTACTGCAGCAGCAATGTTAGCTGATTACGGCGCAGAAGTTATTAAAATTGAACGTCCGGGAAGAGGAGAAGACGGCAGAAAATTTCCGCCTATGGTAGACGGTGAAAGCCTTACGTACTGCTGGTTCAACCGTGGAAAGAAATCACTGGCAGTGGATATGAAGGATCCGGAGGGACTGGAACTGGTAAAGAAACTGATCCCTACTGCACAGGTGATCTTAGAGAATTTCCGTCCCGGAACCATGAAGAAATTTGGTCTGGATTATGAAAGTGTATGCAAGGTCAAACCAGATATGGTATATGTTTCCCTTACCACTTATGGACAGACAGGACGACTTGTTTCCAAGCCTGGATATGATATTATTGCGCAGGCAATGTCCGGTATCATGAGTGTTACAGGTGAAGCAGACGGGGCACCCCAGAAAAGCGGCATCCCATTGGGAGATATGGTTGGTGCTTTAAATATGTTTGCAAGCACCATGACTGCTTTATATCATTGGAAAGATACAGGAGAAGGCCAGTATGTAGATGTATCCTTACTTCGTTCCCTGTTATATATGAACACCCCTCTGATCCATTGTAATCTGGGCAAAGAGCGCATGAGCAAACGTCAGGGAAATCATCATCCTACTATGTGTCCATATGGCGTATTCCACTGCAAGGACGGTGATATCGTTATGGCAGCTTCCGGAAAGCGTATCTGGGACAGCTTATGTGACCTGATGGGAAGACCTGAGTGGAAGGAAGACCCTGAATATCAGGAGGTTGGTGACAGAGCACGTCATCAGAAGGTTCTGATCCCATTATTTAACGAATGGCTGACTAACAGTTTCTCTGGACAGGACGAGGCACTTGCAGCTTTAGATGCTGCCGGTATCCCATGCTGTAAGGTTCAGGATGAGTATCAGGCATGGTCCAACAAAGATTTCCGTGAAAATGGCTGGATTTCAGAAGCACCTACTATGCCGGATATGAAAATGAAGACCTTCTATACAAGAACCGGTAACTGCAGCATGTCAAAGACATCACCTGAGTTTAAGAGAGCACCATTACTGGGTGAGCAGAATGTGGAGTTGTTTAAGGAATTAGGCTACAGCGAAGAAAAAATCAAAGAACTGGAAGAGCGCTGGCCGCACCAGAATTTATAGTTTTCAGAACAGTGAAAATATAGTTTTCAAAATAGTGGAAAATCTGGCACAGAACTTACGGCAGGCTTACCTGTAAGCAAAGTTTTGTGTCAGATTTTACATCGGAGATTAAAAGTAAGGAGATCAACCATATGCAGAATGGATTATTTAATATAACAGAAGAGCAGCAGAGCCTGGTAGAGCTGATCCGTGACTTTATGACCAAAGAGATCAAGCCACATGTGCTGGAATGGGAAAAAGAAGGTCATTATCCACAGGAAATCATAGAACAGGGTATTGAAATGGGACTGCACATGCTACAGGTACCGGAAGAGTACGGCGGCATGGGACTGGATACCACAACTGCAGCTATGATGATCGAGGAAGGCGCAAAAGTTGAAAGTACCTTTATGGGTATGTTCAATGTAACCAGCATGGGCGGAAAGATCGTTATGGCAGCAGGAAATGAAGAGCAGAAGCAGTATTATTCCAGTCTGCTCCAGAAGGGATATTTAAGCTCTTTCTGCCTGACTGAGCCTGATGCAGGTTCTGACAGTGCTGCTGTACGTACTACTGCTGTGCGAAAAGGTGATAGTTATGTTATTAACGGAACAAAAATGTTCATTACCAATGCTTCTTTAGCAAGTGTATTTCTGGTAGTGGCAACACTGGATCCATCTAAGGGCTCTAAGGGACTGGCTACGTTCATTGTAGAAAAAGATCGTCCAGGTGTTACTGTAGGAAAGAAGATCGAAAAGATCGGTATGCGTCTTTCTAATACAGCTGAGGTTATTTTTGACAATGTTGAGATCCCGGCATTTAATCTGATCGGAACAGAAGAAGGCGGCTTTGCCAATGCCATGAAGGTCCTTACTGCTTCCAGACCGATCATCGCAGCCTCCAGCCTTGGTGCATGCCAGTTAGCAAGAGATCTGGCTATCCAGTATTCAAAGGAAAGAGTTGCTTTTGGCAAGCCGATCTGTGCAAAACAGATGATCCAGGAAAAGATCGCCAACATGGAAATGCTGATCCAGGCTGGCCGTGGACTGGTTTACAATGCTACCATGCTTCTTGACCAGGGAAAACCTTGCAATAAAGAAGCATCTATTGCTAAATGCTTTGTAACAGAGGCATATGGAAAGATCACAGATGACGCACTGCAGATTTTTGGTGGATATGGTCTTTGCGATGAATATCTGATCTCCAAGTTGTATCGTGATGCCCGTGTGAACCGTATTATTGAGGGAACCAACGAGATCCAGAGAGTGGTTATTGCCAAGTCTTTACTGCGATAAAAAACTAACAGGTTGGTTTAACCAGAAAATAGCAAAAATCATTTTTTAATTTTTGTGCGTAGTGACATAGATGGTTTAATCTGAGTTTGTTATTATTATGTCATAGTCAGTTACATCATAATAAATCGTTTCAGGACCTGCTTTATGCGGAAGAACAGGGGGTGTGGTATCTGAAACGATAAATAAACGAGAGGGGTAATGATATGATTAGTTTACTGGGTATTGTGATCGGACTTGCGTTGTTCATCCTGTTGGCTTATATGGGTTACAACACGATCATCGTTGCCATTGCTTCGGCTATGGTAGTAGCAGTATTTGGAGGAATGAATCCATTCGTAGCATTAACTGAGGCATTTATGCCAAAGACAGTTGGATTCATGCAGGGATATTTCCTGATCTTCCTGTTCAGTGCATTATTTGCACGTTTCATGGGCGATACCGGTGCAGCACCTTCTATTGCAGTTAAGGTTGCACGTATTGCCAAGAGAGCAAAAAATCCGGATATGCAGCGTTGGCTGGCAGTTATGGTACTTCCGCTGATCCAGCTGATCTTAACCTACGGCGGCGTTAACGTATTCGTAGTAGTATTCATCCTGGTAGCAATTGCCCGTTCCCTGTTTAAGGATCTGAACATTCCCTGGTGGATGTACTCCTGCTCCTGTCTTGGATCTTCCACTGTGACCATCGGTATGCTTCCTGGTTCTCCCCAGATCCAGAACATCATCCCAATGCAGTACTTTGGAACAACTACCATGGCAGCACCTGTTCTTGGTATCTTAAGCTCCATTATTACATTTGCTATTGGTTCCCTGTATATCTGGTGGCAGTGTAAACGAACCAATAACAAGGGTGAAGGATTCTATCCAACTGGTGATCTGATCGACAAAGAGCAGTTAGTAGAAGCAAGCGTTGAGAACGAAAAGCCATTATGGCAGTGTTTACTTCCAATGATCGTTGTTATCGTTGTATTAAACGTATTAAAGCAGAGTGCAGTGATCGCTCTTTGCAGCGGCTGTGTAGTTGCATGGCTGTTATATGATCCACGCAAGCAGGATTTAAAGAAGATCTTCTCCGGTGCTATGCCACAGGCTATCATGCCTCTGATCACCGTTTGCTGTGCATCAGGCTTTGGTGGTGTTGTAGCAGCTGTTCCTGGATTCCAGACTATTGTTGGCAGCTTAAACAACTTTGGAACCAGCCCATTTATGATCGTATTAGTAGTTAACATTTGTTCCGGTATCTGCGGTTCCGCTTCTTCTGGTGAGAACATCGCCCTTCAGAACTTTGCTGACCGTTTTATCGCAACAGGTATTCCTGGACCTCAGTTACACCGACTGGTTGCAATGTCTTCCATCGGTCTGGATACACTGCCACACAGTGCAGGTATCATCACTATGTTGTCTACAACCAAGCTGACCCACAGACAGGCTTACATAAACAACTTTATCCTGTCTCTGGTACTGCCGATCATTATGGCATGCTTCGCAGCTGTTATGATCTCCGCAGGTTTCTATCTGTAAGCGCAGGTTAAGGATACATAAAATGTAAAATGAAATCCCCACAACATGCCGTACATTCCGCATGCGGCATGTATATGAAAACTCCCGGCAAACGTATGGAAAAGCGTTTGCCGGGAGTTTTATTTATTTGCCGGTAAATACAGGTTTTCTTTTTTCTAAAAATGCGTTTACCGCTTCTGCGTGGTCTGCAGAATGAGTCAGGCGGTCTACATAATCAGCTTCCAGATTCATGCACTGGTGGAGATCCGGGTACATGATCCGGTTGATGCCGCCTTTGATCTCCGCATAGGAAAGAGTAGGTCCGTTTGCCAGGGCAGTGATCTGTTTTTTTACATTTTCTTCCAGTTCTTCAGCTGGTACAGCACGGGTGATGATGCCCATATCAGCTGCTTCTTTTCCTGTAAAACGTCTTCCTGTCATAAAAAGATCGGCAGCTCTTGCCGGACCAACGCGTCTGGTCAAAAGGACGGAGCTTCCCATATCCGGTGCCAGTCCGATAGAAGAAAAGGCAAAGGACATTTTTGTATTTTCCTCTGCAATGGCAAAGTCGCAGGCCATGGCAAGGCTCATTCCGCCGCCTGCGCAGGCACCTTCGATCCAGGCAACTACCGGCTTTTCAATCTGACGGATGTAAAGGACCAGGTGGTTGAAATTAGCCATATTGGTCTTAGTCTGGGTAGGTGCAGGGATACCAGCTGCATAGCAGTCTACACGTTTTTTCATGGAAGTAATGTCACCGCCTGCACAGAATTTTCCGCCTTCACCCCGCAGAACGATCACGCGGATACTGGGGTCAAAGCGGAACTGTTCCAGAACTTCAGAAAGCTCAGCTGCCATTGGCTGGCTTAAGGCATTTAACTTTTTAGGATCATTAAGGATAATATAACCTGCACCGTTTTCAGTGTAAGTTTTAACATATTGGTACATAAAAAAACCTCCTGTTATATTTTTCACTAAAGCAGATCAGGGAATATCTGCTTAAAAATACTTCTGCTTTTAGTATAATGCAAAAGCGTGGGGATTGCACCGCAGAAACTATGGATAATCCTACGAAAATAACAGGCGCTAAGGGGGAGCTTCTTCGTTCATTCCTACATAGATTAAGACGGGGCGATATGTTAAAGTATTATCATACAGTCAGTGTAGTTTTTGATACGGGAGAACATTATGATGTCCTCTCGGAGTCTTTCCTGCACTTGCTTTTGTGGCCGATTTTCCGCCAGCCGCACCCGAATTCCATCAACGTACGCACCGCTGTCTCTTATACACATCTGACGCTGCCGAC
>UQJF01000119.1 GCA_900541315.1 uncultured Clostridium sp.
TTGATGATGACAGCTTTTGCCGCTATGTGATACAGCAGGACATAAACAAGATAGCTCTTGACCTGCGGGAAACACATAAGGACGATTTTTTCAGCGTCCCGGAGGACAACCCGCTGGAAGATTTTTTGCAGACCGCCGAGGAAACCGCCAGTCCAGACAGCGACCCGGAGCAAGCAGCTTTGGTGTTTATCTGTAAGCGGCTCAAATTGAATTTGAAAAAGCTGTCCGAGGAAGAAAAGAAGTGGCTGAAGAAGATTGCACAGAAGTCAGACTTGCTGAAAAATCCAAAGCCCCAGAGGGGGAGAAAGTAAGAGCGCGACAAATCACAATTTAGGCTTGGAGAGGAATCCTTCAAATGAAAGAAAAAATAAATGGATTTTTAATAGAAAATGCTATTTCTATTTTTGCTGTAGGAGATACAGTTGAAAATATATTTCAGTTACATTATGGAGTAACAAAATGCAGTTCAAATGATTTATTCAAGCAACTGATAGAATATGGAAGTGTAGCCACATTGAATGAGTTTTGTGAAGGTCAATTAATGCCTCAAATTTTTTCGCAAGGAAAAACAAAAGCAATATTATGCAAACCAACTAAAAATAAGATAGTAATATTATTCTTGGAATCTGAATTAAATGCTAAAGAAAATTATACGAAAGCAATAGACCTTGATTTGAAAGTTAAAACACTATTTGAATGATTTAAAACTATAAATTTATCGAGGAGATAGCAAAGCCAGCCGAGCCAGTCAACGGTCAAGATGAACGGCGCATTTCATGCGCCGCCGTTGACAGCCTCGCCCGTCTTTGCTGATGGGTAATCAAGGCGGGAAAGCCCTAAAATGGCTTCCCACCCATTTCAATTTTGAAAAGAAAATCCGTCTGCTTTTTCGTAAGTGTGGCTATCTGTCTGGGACACTTTGTCCCATAGTTCGGCGCAGGACGAGGGACGGGGGCTTTCATATACGCCCTGTCTGCTGATGAAACCAGTCCTGCGCTTGCGGCTCCACGCCACGCAATCACAGCCCTGTTTTCCTGCCGTTTCAAATGCCCTTGCCCTCCCTGGTGGCAACCGCATTTTCGCAGCAACGCCGACAGAGCGTATAACACACTACACTTTGCAAGCAAAGTCGTGTGCCAAGGGGCAAGCCCCTTTGGAACCCCTGACAACAAAACAGGCTGAATATCCCGCACTTTCCCGGTGCTTGATACTCAGCCTTTATTTGTTGTCAGCAGCCCCCGTTTCGTGGTCTGCGTGTAGTTCCTTGTAAACTGACCTAATGCTCCTTGCAAAGCGACTTTCCATTCCCCTTACAAAGGCAACAAAAACTGCCGAAAAGATTTCTGAAGGAAATTATCAGATCCGATATGGTTCAGATAAAGCCAATACAACTGCACTGGAACTGGCACAGCTTGGTCAGGCTATTGACCATATGGCTGAAAATCTTGAAAAACAGGAAGAAGTCCGCAGACAGCTAACCTCCGACGTAGCCCATGAACTGCGCACACCGGTGGCAAATGTATCTTCCCAACTGGAAGCCATGATCGAGGAAGTATGGGAACCTACAAAAGAGCGGCTTCAAATCTGCTATGATGAACTTTGCCGGATCTCCGGTATCATTTCTGATCTGGAAAAACTGCGCCAGCTCGAAGCTTCCAATATGGTTCTGGAGAAAGAACCTGTCAACCTTTTAGAACTGTCTCGGGCAGTAAAAACTGCTTTTGAGCCGGAACTGGCAAAAAATAAACTCACCTGCACAGTAACAGGTGAGCCTGCTACTATCTCCGGAGATCAGAAACGCCTCCACCAGGTGATCTTCAACCTGATATCCAATGCTGTTAAATATTCTACCGAAAACGGCCAGATCCTGATAGATATCCACAATTTAGGCAAAAACGTGCAGCTGACCGTCAAAGACCAGGGTATCGGCATCCCTAAAGAAGATATTCCTCTGATCTTTGAACGCTTCTACCGCACCGACCGCTCCCGCAACCGCAAAACCGGCGGTGCAGGCATTGGACTTACTATCACAAAAACCATTGTACTGGCTCATGGTGGGAGTATTTCTGTGGAAAGTGTGGAAGGGTGCGGAAGTTGCTTTACAGTCGTATTGCCGAAAAACTAAATCCCACTTTTATTTATTCTGGCACTGATGTTCCCCACAGTGATGCTCTCCGCAGGAATATCCCTCTCCATGCTCATGATGGGTGCAGTGCACATCCGGGTTATAGTCTAATTTTCCTTCTGCATATGCTTTTACTGTCTCATCTGCATCACTGCTTACACCGCCAAACAACTTAATACCTACACCAGCCAGTGCGCCATGGCCCTGACCATTGATATCAACTACTTGTGTCTTTACGATCTGACCGTTTTCCACATCATACAGTTTAAACTGCTCTGTGTGTCCAAAATGCTGAAAAATACTTCCAATTTGTCTGGCGGAGCTGTCGGCCCTTTTACAGCTACCGATACAGCAAAAAGCCACCGGAAAAAGCTTTTACACTTCTTCCGGTGGCTCTCATTTATAATCTTATGATCTTATTTAGTTGACCAGCTCCCGCTCTCTGTTCCCATTAACCTTCAATAGAAACATACTTCTTCTGCTCTACTGACGGCTTTGCTTCCTTCTTCGGTACAAACAGCTTCAGGATACCATGTTTGAACTCGCCCTTGATGTCTTCCTCTGTGATGTCTTCACCTACATAGAAGCTTCTCTCACAGGATCCTGCGTAACGCTCTTTACGGATGTAACGACCGGATTTCTTATCCTGTTCGTCTTTATCAAGTCCCTTGGCTGCACTGATAGTCATATAACCATTCTCCAGGGATACCTTGATCTCATCTTTTGTAAATCCAGGCAGATCCATTTCCAGCTCATAACCGCCTTCTGTTTCCTTGATATCAGTCTTCATCAGGTTCTTGCCTCTGCGGCCGTACAGCTTCTTTTCTACATTGCTTTCTGCGTTATCATCGAAAAATGGAAAATCCTTCATAAAGTTATCAAATAAATCTTCTCCAAAAATACTAGGCATTAACATAAGTCATCTCTCCTTTTTCTAAACTCTCTATGATCTATTTTACTTGTTATCTTTTGGAACCGGGGATGTTCGGAAACCTTCCGGAACCTTTGGCATCTTACTTCTTTGCCTCTTTGTTCCTTTCTGTTTCCCTTCCTTTGTTCTAGATGTAATATAACACTCATTATTAGCAGTGTCAAGAGGTGAGTGCTAATTATTTTGTGAAGAATTTGTGAACACTACGAGCCATGCAAAATGGCGAAGATAAACGCCCTGCAAGTTTACTTGCAAAGGCGTCTATTTTTGCTATTTTATAGGGTGATTTTAATAAAAAAGAAATTTGAAAGCCTTATATTTACTGGCTTAAAGATTCTGAGAGATTATTATAGAGAATAAGGAGGAACTGAAGGTTCTCATTTACTGCATTCCATAATTATCTTCCCGCATCTGTCATATCCAATCTCTGAACTGTTCAGACACAACGTATAATTGCTGGCTTTTCCCCAGTTCTGATCCGTATAAAAGTTGTAATTTGCCATACGTCTTTTATCTATGTCTGCCATCATTTTAACAGCTTCCTGCTCTCCTACATTGTATAAATGGGTGATACGCTGTATTTTTTCCGGCATATCCCCATGAATAAATACATTCAGCACATCGTCCCGGTCTTTCAGGATAAAATCAGCATTTCTTCCAATGATCACACAGGGCTCCTTCCCAGCCAAATCTAAAATAACTTTTCTCTGTGCCTCATACACCATATCCTCCACTGATTTTCCTGTAATATCACGTCCTACAAGTGCATATGCAAATAATCCTTTCTTCGGAGACAGCTCTGCTTTTTCCTGGATGTAATCTGGAGACAAACCTGACTCTTCTGCAATATGATTAATGATGTTTTTATCATAATAGGCTATTCCCAGTTTCTTTGCTACTTCTTCACCGATAAAACGTCCACCGCTTCCAAATTCCCTGCTGATCGTAATGATTTTTTTTGCCATTTCCAGTTCCTCCTTAACCTAAAACATTAACCTTATTTTTTCTGATTTTCTTTAAAAATACATATCCAACCAGACATGCGATCACTTCAGTGACCGGAAATGCCCACCAGATCAGTGAAATTCCCACCTTGCCATTTCTGACAAGCAATGAAAAGATTCCCGCCAATGGCAATATGATGATAAGCTGTCTCAAAAGTGAAATAACCAGTGATTCCAAGCCGCCATCTAATGCCTGATAAATTCCCTGATAGGCAACGTTGATCCCGGCAAACAGAAAACTGACAGAGATCACTCTCATTGCGCCGATAAAATATTCTCTTGACTGTCCTGCATTAAACAACGTTGCAAATGCCCCAGGGAAAATCTCTGTGATCCCAATTCCCAGGATCATTAATGCAATGGTATAGATCAGGCCATATTTGATCCCATCCTGAATTCTCTTTTTATTTCTCATTCCATATGCAAATGCAAGGATGGGAGTGATCGCATCCCTCAGACCAAAGGCAAGGAAGAGAACGAACTGCTGGACCTTATAAAACAATCCATAAGCTGTCTGCGCTGACGGATTGAATTTCAGGATCAGATTCATTACATAAACCATAATGGACATCAAAGCCTGCGCAATAATTGCCGGAAGTCCGATTGCATAGATTTCTTTTATAACACCGGCATCCGGCTTCATATATTTCACTCCATGCCTGAATTCCCTATTCAGTCTTATATGAAAGATAAGCAGCAATACTGCTGATGCTACCTGGCCAATTACAGTTGCGTAGGCTGCACCTTCCACTCCCATTTCGGGACAAGGTCCAATACCATAGATCATGACCGGATCAAGGATAATATTTACAACAGCTCCAACTACCTGGCCAATTGTTGAATAAAGGGAACGCCCCGTTGCCTGTAATAACTTTTCAAATAAAGAAAAGAAAATAATACCAAAAGAGAGCACGCAGCATATCCTCAGATAGCTGACTCCCATTTCCATTACTTCTGCATCAACTGTCTGTGATGAAATATATGCTCTCACACCAAAGATGCCAAACAATAAACATACTACATAAATGATCACACCAAGAAACAGGCTGTTTCCTGCTACCTTTGCGGCTTTTTTACTGTTCCCCTGTCCCAGTGTCCTTGCAAGAAGCGCATTTGTTCCTACACCTGTTCCGATCCCCACTGCCACCATAAGCATCTGCACCGGAAATACCAGGGTCAGTGCATTTAATGCCGCTTCACTGCCCACTCTCATATTTCCTACAAATGCGCTGTCTACAATGTTATAGACCGCCTGCAATGCCATGGATAAGATCATAGGGATCCCCATCTGGATCATCAGCTTATTCACCGGCATATCTTTCATCTTGTTACTTTCTGCCATTTTGTTTTAACTCCTCTCTTTTTGGCACAAAAAAAGTGCGCACCTTGTCATATAAGCTGGACTTACGCTGACAAGCTACACACTTTTTTCATGGCAAATATTCTATTATTCTATTTTAACAAAATAAAAACGAGCAGCATGTAAACTGGATTTACGCTCACCTGCTACTCGTTCGTTGTAATTATATTTCCTGTTTTTCAAAAAGTCAAACAAAATTTTTCTGGCATTTTCTCTTTATGAACCATTTATGATAATGTCCTAATATACCACAAGGAAAACGATATCACTGTAAGTCATCCCAGCTGACAGCTGCGATGAAATGTCCCACAGGACCTATAGTGCCAAAAGCATTATTTGTACAAAATCACATGCTACCGTGATGATCAGACCACCGCCTATAAGGATAAGCACTACCGGCAGACTCTCCCATAACGATCAGGCGGTCTGGTGAAATTCAGGCATTTACCTGTATATTTACATAATACTTTCCATAAACCGCTGGATCCGGTCCATCCCCCGGTTAATCTGCTCCATGGATGTTGCATAGGAAAGACGCACATATCCTTCGCCCTGTTCTCCAAATGCTGATCCGGGAGCTGTTACGACGCCTTCTTTCTCCAGAAGTTTCTCGCAAAATTCCACAGAAGTCATCCCTGTTTCTTTAATATTTACAAATGCATAAAAGGCTCCGTTTGGCGGTGTACAGGATAAACCTTTGATGCCATTGATCCGCTCCAGAACAAGTTTTCTTCTTTCTGCATACTGTCTGTTCATCATTGCAATATCTTCATCGCCATTTTTTAATGCTTCAATTCCTGCATACTGTACAAACTCAGGAAGACAGGAAGGCATATTTTCCTGCAACTTTGGCAGTCTGGAAAGGATATTTCTTGGTCCCGCCATATATCCAAGACGCCAGCCTGTCATGGCATATGTTTTAGAAAAAGAATCCACATAAATAGTGCGTTCTCTCATTCCATCTAAAACTGCAATATTAATATAATCTGTATCATTATAGATAAGATGTTTATATACAGCATCATAGATCACATAAAGATCATATTCTAAAGCTACTTTTGCAACGGTCTCCATGGTTTCCCTTGTTGCAACTCCCCCCGTAGGATTGCAGGGAGAATTAAGGATAATGGCTTTGGTTTTATCTGTCACTCTACTTTTAAGATTTTCATAAGTAAAGTTAAAATTATCCTTTTCATACACAGGTACAGGTACTGCAACTGCACGGTTCATCACAATCTCACCTACATAATTGGTATAAGACGGATCTGCGATCAGGATCTCATCCCCAGGATTAACAAGAGCAAGGATCGCCATATACATTCCCATCATTCCGCCTACTGTTACTACAATCTCACCTTCTGGATCGTAATCTACTTTGTCGTACT
Source organism: uncultured Clostridium sp. (assembly GCA_900541315.1). Taxonomy (GTDB): domain Bacteria; phylum Bacillota; class Clostridia; order Lachnospirales; family Lachnospiraceae; genus Enterocloster. The sequence continues at coordinate 6,806 of UQJF01000119.1, forward strand.
GTTTTAAAGCTCTGGAAATTTCCTGACGCAGCGGTAAAATGCCTGCATTATCCGTATAATGGGTACACCCTTCATCTAACTTTTTCTTTGCGGCTTCAATAATGTGCTTTGGTGTCACAAAATCTGGCTCACCAAGAACAAAACTTACAGTATCTTTTTTATTTTTTGCCAGATCATACATTCTTCTGATTCCTGACTGCGGCAGATTTAAAAAACTACTTGTTGGCTTCATTTTGTCTCTCCTCCGTTTATTAGAAATACTTTCTCGAGCAAGTATACCTTTTCGTTTTTCTATCGACTTCTTAACTGTAACATAGTCTTATTGTGAATGGAATTGCTATGTATTCATATTAAGTTGAACAAAATTCACCATCCTTATTTACATTTGTTTGTACAGAAATTATAATTTCTAACAAGGAGGGAATCACTATGACATTATCAGATTATATTATTTTTACAACTGTTTCCGAACTGAAAAATATGAGCCTTGCTTCTGATAAACTCTACCTGACAAGGTCTGCTATCAGCCATGCCATTTCCCGCATAGAACGAGAAATCGGCTTTCCATTATTTATAAAAAATACACACGGAATCGAACTTACAGACAACGGAACTAACCTTCTTCCCCTTGCATACGCTGTTATACAAAGCCACCAGCATTTCAATGAAAAAATCGCAGCGATCAATGGACTGGCTTCTGGCAATGTCCGCCTTGGAACCTGCTCCAGCATCTGCATTAACTGGATACCTGAACTTGTGAATAATTTCCGTCATCATTATCCTGACATACAGATTCATATATTTGCAGGTATCAATAATGCGCAGATTGTAAAAAAACTGGAGCAAAATGAAATCGATATTGGTATTAGTTCTTACTACTCTTGTGATACCATCAACTCCTCTGTCATAAGCTCTACCGTCATCTATGAAGATGAAATGGTTTGTGTTGCAAATTCCAACTTTCATACAGCCACTCCTGGGATCATCACTGCGGAAGAACTGCAAAATTCTGCTTTCATCATCAGTGATCAGGACTATGGTGTAGAATCCCGCAGTGTTCTTGAAAAACTTCACTTAAATGCAAATTCCACCATTACAGCCACTGACGATGCAGGACTGGTTGCAATGGCGTCTGCTGGCTTAGGCTTTTGTATTTTAGGGCGCCTGATATTAAAAGGGACAACTTCCCCTGTAAATGTTTATTCCTTCCATCCACAGCAATTCCGCCATATTGCTTTGCTGCAAAAGAAGAATACAACACCTTCTCCTGCTGCAGAAATTTTCCAGAAACATATTATAAGCTATGCCTCTTCCTATCCAAATCCGGCAATTCCATTCAACATTTGATGAAAAATGTTCAATGGTTCTGTATCTGACAGGTACTTGTAAAAAAATCACTTGCTCCGTATAATAAACGTAGATCTATTGACAAACAAAGCATTCCTGAAAATATTTATTAAAAGGGGAAGCAAAATGCAGATAAAACAAGAAAATGACGGACACGCCATTATTGATCATCTGACAGGAGAAGAAGTATTGACCTGCGCCATTAATATTGGAGAACAACTTTTAATGAGTGGTGCAGAGATCAGCCGTGTAGAAGATACGATACGAAGGATCTGTGCAGCTTACGGTATCAGACAAAGCCATATATTTTCCATTGCATCCTGCATCATTGTGACATTAGAAACAAAAGACCATAAATGGATCACCCAGACCCGACGGATATTAAGCTATGGAACAGATATGTGGAAATTGGACCGGTTAAATAATCTTTCCCGTCTGATATGTTCAACAAAACCACCGTTAGAAAGGATCAACCGGGAATATGCACTTATATTAAACGGACCAGTCTATCCTCCTGTGGTCCAATGCCTTATTTACGCAATGACAGCCGGTGCATTTGCGATCTTCTTCGGTGGAGATCTATTAGACGGTTTTTCTGCCATGTTTGTGGGGGCATTGATCCGGATAACATTGTACGCATTTACCGCAATAAAAATGAAAGCCATTTTTTCTAATATCCTGTGTTCCATGATCTCCGGTATGGTATGTATCCTTACTCACTATATTGGTCTCGGACATCATGTAGAAATGATCATGATCGGAAATATCATGCTTTTAATTCCCGGTGTCCTGATGACAAACTCTTTCCGTGATTTCATCAGTGGCGATATGATCAGCGGACTTTTACACTTTTCAGAAGCGATCATCACTGCCATCTGCATCGCCGCCGGATTTATTTTTTCAAAAATACTGCTTGGAGGCATCTTATGAATCAGGAACTTATCTCTGTCATTTCAGCATTTTTCGGTTCTCTGGGATTTTCTATCATCTATAACATCAGAGGACTGCGGATCTGGATCCCGGCAATTGGAGGTGCTGTTTTCTGGGCTGTGTATCTGATATTCCTTCATTTTATAAATAATGAATTTTTAGGTTTTTTCTTTGTGGCGATCCTGATCACAATTTATTCAGAAATATGGGCAAGAATATTAAAAACACCTTCCACCGTTATTTTAATGCCCACAGTTATCCCACTGATCCCCGGCGGATCACTATACTATGCAATGGATGCCGCTCTCCGGCATGATATGCCGCAATTTTTCTTAAAAGCCCAGGCTGCTGTCGGACTTGCTGTGGCACTTGCAGCAGGTATCATGGCCGTAACCTCCATGCAGCATTTAATATCGGCGCTTTTAAAAATGATTAAACCAGCCCAATGACCAGAAATTTCCGGAAAAACGGCCGCAAAGATAAGTGCAGGAAAGACTCCAGGAGTACATCTATGTGAACTACTCGGTAACTAAGTTACCAGAGCATCTGAACTCTAGCGGGATACCGCCTTTTTTCAGGGTGCGTCCATGACACCACTACTGCTTGCCTTTCGGCTATACAGCTA
>UQJF01000120.1 GCA_900541315.1 uncultured Clostridium sp.
TAGAGCACTTGACTTTTAATCAAGTTGTCCGGGGTTCGAATCCCCGCACGCTCATCTTTGAAAAGTGGCGGCAAATCTTAGAAATTGAGATTTGCCGCTTTTTTCGTTTATGGTAATGTCATCTGAAGGTGATATTGTCCGTTTACAAACAGATTCCAAGTGTATATTTTTATCTTTATGTACAGGAGGCCTAAACAGGATGAGAAGAAGGAAAAAAGAATCTGGATTAAAAACAGCGTTGCTTATGATCGCAGCAATTATCTTTATGATCATGGCAATTAGTGTTGTGGTGATCGTTTTTGGAAAAATCCATTCAGATTATGAAAAGCTGGATATGACGAAAGCCAGCGAACAGAAAACACTGGAAATACCAGCAGTTGAGACTGAAAAAGAGACAGATCAGACCGGTTGGGAAGAAACAGAGGATGGATGGAAGTACAAGACCAATGAAAAAACATATGCATCAGATCAGTGGCTGGAAATAAAAGGTTTTCTATATCATTTTGATGATAAGGGGATCATGGCAACAGGACAATGGAAAGGTGGTGGCCAGATTTTTACATGTCATGATGTAAAAGGATACTTGAAAAATATTGAGCCGGATCCAGATTATGTGCCTGAAGATACCGGAGAAAATCTGGACAGTTTTGTGAGGACCAATGCATTCTGGTGCTACTTAGACAGCGAAGATACCGGGCTTTTTAAGACGATCCTCTATAAGAAAACAGTAGATAATAAGGTAAAACCTCTGGGAAATGAAAAGAACCCTGAGAAAGCAACAAAAAATTCTTTAAGAGCCTATGGTGATTATGTATACTATCTTCCTAAAGTGGCTGAAAATAGAAAATCGTCTCTTTCTGAGGAAGAAAAAGGCCTGTGTGATGTTTTGGTACGAATGATCCCGGGACAGAACACAAAGGAGATCATAGCCGAGAATGTAGATGGCTATCTGGTATTAGATGAGACTATTTACTATGCCCAGGATGGAAAAATCTATACAGCCACTTCCGGCACAGAGATAGAGCTTTCTGAGAGCGGTTATCAGGTAAAAATTGATGGTAATGCATGTTATCTTATAAATTCATTTGGAAAAGCGGTTACTGGAAAAGAAAGTACGGGCATTGCCATAGAAGACCGTGTATACAAAATAGATGAAAATGGAAAGATCAGCTATGTAAAGAAAAATCCGGCTGCTGCAGATGGAAATTCTTATGAACTTCAGGGAAACGGAGCCCAGATGCAGATTGTAAAGAAAACTTCTTCTGGAAACAGAGCCATTATAAAGGCCGATTATGGTGTACAAAGTTACTGCATTGTGGATAATTCTATTTTTTTCAGTGCTTATGTGGAAAAAGATGCTTCCGGAAAATGGTACAGCCGTATTTTTAAAACAGATCTGAATGGAAAAGAGAAAAAGGCAGTCAGTGGTATTTTTCCAGGAGCTGTTTTTAATCTGTATTATTTTGAAAGTCAGGGAGAGATATACGGGGAATATCACCCAAAAATCTGGGAAAATGCTTATGGTATAGTCATTAATGTAAAACAGGACGGGACTATTTACGCAGTAAAAGACAGTTCTGAAAGAACGGGAAAGACGGTGACGGGAAATGATATGATCGAAATACTGGCGCTTCAGGATGGAGAGCTGATCGGTTTTTGGCATGATTGTAGTTGGAGCAGAAACGGCGGTATTACCCAGGTTCTCTGGAGCCATCCGGTTTCATTGGATATTTCTTTAAAGATAAAAATAGATACAGTAGATGAAATAAGACAGGAAGAAACTACTGTGGAAGAGACAAAAACGGCTGCAGAGAAGATCATTCCTATATCACCGGCACAAAATTCAGGTACTGTATCAGAAACAGGAAAGGTGCAGCCGTCCCAAAGCTATAAAGAGGCGGTGACCGGGACAGATGCACATGGAAACCAAGTGGAAGAAACTGCGGTAGCTCCGGTGCCAACTGTACCGGCAACTTCACCAGCCAGTGAGACTACGGCAGAAGAAATCAAGATTGTACCGTTATCATAAACAGGCTGAAGGAACATTTTTGTGGAAGATCAGTGAACGTCCTCCTCATCAAAATCAACTACAACGTAAAATCCCCGGGAGTTTTCACGGATGTCTTTTACAATGCCGTATTCGGATTTGATGCGGTCTCTGGCGGCGAAGCAGCCGGACATGGCTACAGCTGGATCGATGATATAGCTGTAGCTGCTGGTTCCTTCCCGCTCAATGATCTTTACTTTGTCACCGGCGCTTACAAGACCGGGACGTTCCATTTTAAATTCAACGGTTCTCATGATAAAATTATGCCTTCTTTCTAAACGGACATATCACTTGATAGTGACATCTTCTTATTTCCATATTCATGAAAACAAGAAGCATGTTGGGTTCACCATATGCTGGTTTAAATGAAAAAGTGCTTATGCAAGCAAGTTTGTAACACACTTTCTCATTCAAACCAGCGCATGGCTGAATTGTAACGTTTAAATCGCCAAATGTCTGCCAACTTCTTCACAGACCTGGCGGATATAGTCGCTTAAACTGCCGCCCTGACAGCCTGCAATAAAGTGGTTGCAGCGATTAACAGGTATAAGTATTTTATAGGCACTGCTGGAGCTTACAGCAGTGGCCATAGTAGCGGTGATCTCTCCCATAAGGGAATCGGCCATAACAATGCCAATAGGGCCAATGATCAGGTCAGCGTTTCTGGCATTGACTATTACAGGATTTTCGCCGGTGGCTCCATATGAGGCACCGGCTTTTAACATGGCAGAGGTTGCAATGCTGTTGGTACCAATAGCGTAAAGTTCAAGTTCAGGATAGCTGTTTTTTAGCTGTTCGATCACAGCTTTTCCCATGCGGCCGCCCTGGCCGTCTATAATAACGATCTTCATGAGTCATATTTCTCCTTTGTATTATAATGTTCTCCTGAAGTTTTTCATACACTTGCTTTTGTGGCCGTTTTTTTCCAATCGCACCCGGATTTCAGAGGCGGACGCAACGCTAATACTTCAGAAATTTGGGCACAATTGACAATCAGGTACAGAAAGATTTCGAGAGAACATTGTACCTTCCATAAGGGAAGAAAAACAACATTATCTTAGCATATCTATTGATAATTTAAAAGGATTACAGATAGAATCTTCTTTTCATGAATATGGAAACCAGAAGATGTCATAGTAAAACTGTAATTATAATGCATCTGTTGTATTAGTTCTATCTTGACAAATAGGACTTAAATGTTATAATCAAGGTTAGCAGAAATGCAAAAGGCATTGAAGGAACCAATAATCTGTGGGAAGCAGACAGAGAGCAGCCAGTTGGTGGAAAGGCGCATGCAGGAGACAGATGAAGACCAGTCCTGAGCCGTATCAGGGAACTGTAATAAAGCTTTAAGGCTTTAGATGTGGGAAATGATACCGTACCCCGCGTTAAGGGATGAATGAGTGAAAATCAAGGTGGAACCGTGTATATGCACCCTTGGACATAGAGATGTGTCCAGGGGTTTTTTAATATCTTAAAGCCTTAAAGGACATATCCAAACGATGTACTAGAAAGCGTTTTAAAAACGAAAGGAGTTTACCATGAAGATTATTTTACCAGATGGAAGTGTTGAAGAATCAAAAGACGAATTAAGAGCCATCCGCCATACTGCTTCCCATGTACTTGCACAGGCAGTAAAGAGACTGTATCCGGAGACCAAGCTGGCGATCGGACCGGCAATTGATGATGGATTTTACTATGACTTTGACAGAGAAGGTGGATTTACTCCAGATGATCTGGAAAAGTTAGAGGCTGAAATGAAGAAGATCGTTAAGGAGAATCTGGCATTAAAGCCATTTGTTCTGCCTAGAGACGAAGCTATTAAATTTATGCAGGAAAAAGGAGAGCCTTATAAGGTAGAGCTGATCGAGGATCTTCCAGAAGGTGAGACTATCAGCTTCTATCAGCAGGGTGACTTTGTAGATCTGTGTGCAGGACCACATATTCTTTATACAAAGGGCATTAAAGCATTTAAGCTGACCAGCATTGCAGGTGCTTACTGGAGAGGCAGCGAGAAGAATAAGATGCTGACCAGAATCTATGGTACTGCATTTGCAAAGAAAGAAGATCTGGAAAGCTATCTGACCATGATGGAAGAGGCTAAGAAGCGTGATCATAGAAAACTGGGCAAAGAGCTGGGATTGTTCATGTTCGCAGAAGAAGGACCTGGTTTCCCATTCTTCCTTCCAAAGGGCATGACTTTAAAGAATACACTGATAGATTACTGGCGTGAGATCCACTTAAGAGAGGGATATCAGGAAGTTTCTACTCCTGTTATCTTAAGCCGTAAGCTGTGGGAGACCTCTGGTCACTGGGATCATTACAAAGAGAACATGTATACAACTGTTATTGATGATGAGGACTACGCTATTAAGCCAATGAACTGTCCAGGCGGTATGTTGGTGTATAAGTCCCAGCCTCGTTCCTACCGTGACCTGCCATTAAGAGTTGGTGAGTTAGGTCTGGTACATCGTCATGAGAAGAGCGGACAGCTTCATGGCCTGATGCGTGTACGCTGCTTCACCCAGGATGATGCACATATCTTCATGACCCAGGATCAGATCACTGACGAGATCAAGGGCGTTACAAGACTGATCAACGAAGTTTACTCTCAGTTTGGATTTGATTATTTCGTAGAGCTTTCTACCAGACCAGAAGATTCCATGGGATCTGATGAAGATTGGGAGATGGCAACAAACGGCCTGAGAAACGCACTGGATGAAATGGGCTTAAAGTACATTGTAAATGAAGGAGACGGCGCATTCTACGGACCTAAGATCGACTTCCATTTAAGAGACTCTATCGGACGTACCTGGCAGTGCGGTACTATCCAGCTTGATTTCCAGCTTCCGCAGCGTTTTGAGGCTGAGTACGTGGCTGAAGATGGTACAAAGAAGCGTCCTATTATGATCCACCGTGTATGCTTTGGTTCTATTGAGCGTTTCATTGGTATCCTGATCGAGCATTTTGCAGGTAAGTTCCCTGTATGGCTGGCTCCTGTTCAGGTTAAGGTTATTCCTGTATCAGAAAAGTCCATGGAATATGCCCAGGGTGTGTATGATCAGTTAAAAGCAGCTGGTATCCGTACAGAGTTAGACCGTAAGGATGAGAAGGTTGGATACAAGATCCGTCAGGCTCAGTTAGAGAAAGTTCCGTTCATGCTGGTATTAGGTGAGAAGGAAGCAGCAGAAGGCAAGATCACTGTAAGAAGCCGTGACAAGGGCGATCTTGGTGTTGCTGATCTTAGCACATTTATCGCAGATGTTAAGAAAATGACTGAAACAAGAGAGAAATAATATTACAGTTCAGCCATGACATCATCTTGTTTCCATATTCATGAAAACAAGAACTGCAACAAAATAATAAATAAGCTGTTTTAGGCAGCCAATCCCCTGCAGAGACTTTATAACAGGTATAAGGCCCTTGCAGGGGATTTTTTCAATATGGCTTTAACATTCGGGGAAGAAAAAAATGAAAATTGCAGTGATCGGATATACAGGCTCCGGAAAATCGGTGCTGGCAGCAAAACTGGGTAAGATAATTGGCTGTCCGGTACTCCATTTAGACAAACTTCAGTTTGAAGCAGGCTGGAAGGAGCGGGGGGAAGCAGAAGGAAAAATGCTTTGTGAGCAGTTTTTAGAGGAAAATAAAGATCGTGGCTGGGTCATTGATGGAAATTATGAAAAATTCTGCCAGAAAAGGCGTATGAAAGAAGCAGACCTGATCATTTTTATGGATTATCCAAGATGGATCTGCCTGTGGCAGGCGTTGCGCCGTTATTACAGATACAAGGGCCATACCAGAAAAAGCATGGCAGATGGCTGTGTAGAAAAGATGGATAAAGAATTTATCTTATGGATCCTGAAAAATGGACGCAGCCAGGAAAAGAAAGAAGGATATAAGCAGGTGAGTGAACACTATCCGGATAAATTCATTCAGGTAAGAAATCGCCGGCAGCTGCGGGCAGCTGTGATCCGTCTTTTACAGCTGCAGAATGAAAAAGGGCTTTATGCGGGAACCGGGAGCAGAAAAAGGTGAAAAAAGAGGAACTTCTCATTGAACGTTTAAAAAAGTACCGGAAATCAGATATGTATCCTTTTCATATGCCGGGACATAAGAGGGCAAAGGGAATTAAACTATCCTTTCCAGATCCATTTTCGGTGGATATAACAGAAATTGACGGCTTTGACAATCTCCATCATGCAGAGGGGATCTTAAAAGATTCTATGGAATGGGCATCATGCCTTTACGGTTCTGACCGTACATGGTATCTTGTAAATGGAAGTACCTGCGGGCTGCTGTCTGCCATTAGCGCAGCGGTTTCCCATGGAGGAAAGATACTGGTCAGCCGAAATTGCCATAAGGCTGTGTATCACGGAATTTATTTAAACCATCTGGAGGCAGTTTATGTTTATCCACAACCGGTCCCAGGATTGGGGATACAGGGAGGTATTTTGCCAGAAGATGTGGAAAAGGCATTAAAAGAGGAGCCGGATATTCAGGCTGTGCTGATGGTTTCTCCTACGTATGACGGGATTGTTTCAGATGTGAAAGCAATCGCAGATGTTGCCCATAAAGCAGGAATTCCTCTGATTGTAGATGAGGCTCATGGTGCGCATTTTGCTTATGGAGATGCATTTCCAAAGTCAGCCCTTGAACTGGGGGCAGATGCAGTAATCCAGAGTGTGCATAAAACACTGCCAAGTCTGACCCAGACAGCTTTGCTCCATGTTAAAAATAACAGGCCGGATGGAGGATGCTATCTGGACATTAAAAAGATAGAGCGGTATCTTCAGATCTACCAGAGCAGCAGTCCTTCTTATGTGCTTATGGCGTCCATTGAGAACAGCATTTTTCTTATGGATCAGTATAGAAAAGAAGGTAAAGTGGATGAATTTGAAGCTGATTTGCTTAAAATACGGAAAAAACTGGAAAAAATGAAATACCTGCGCCTGGTGGAAGAGAATCTGGTAGGAACAGCAGGAATTTCTGATGTGGATATTTCCAAGATCGTTGTTTCAGTAAGAGGCAGCGGGCTTACCGGGGAAATGCTTTCCCGGATCTTAAGGGAAAAATATCATCTGGAAATGGAAATGTGCGGTGCCGATTATGTAACAGCCATTGCAGCTATTGGAGACAGCAAAAAGGGGCTGAAGCATCTGAAAAAGGCGTTGCTGGAAATTGATAAAAATCTGGAAAAATCTGGAAAAACCTGCAATAATGAGCCTGAGGATAATGTTTACAGCCGCCATGCAATGCAGGTAATGCCTGTTTTTAAAGCAATAGATGGGGAAAAAGAAACAGTGTCTTTAAGAGAAAGCAGCGGCCGCATTTGTGGAGAATTTGCCTATATTTATCCACCGGGTATTCCGCTTTTAGCACCGGGAGAGCGGATCACAGAAGAAATACTGGAAACATTACAGGATTATATAGAAAAAGATCTGCCGGTCCAGGGACTGGAAGATACGGATCTTTTCACTATACAGGTAATGGCATCGTCAGGTGACATGTCCATTTGAAAACAGAGAGAAAGATGGAAACATAATGGGAAAGATTTATTATGTAATGGGGAAAAGTGCCTCAGGAAAGGATACTATTTACAAGCGGTTGGTAAAGAAAATGCCGGAACTGGGGACTGTACGCATGTATACCACCAGACCCATCCGTGATGGAGAGACTAATGGTGTGGAATACATTTTTACAGATGAGAAGCAGCTTCAGGCTATGAAGGATGCAGGTAAAGTGATCGAATGCCGCACCTACGATACTATTTACGGGCCATGGAGTTATTTCACAGCAGATGACGGTCAGATCGACCTGGGTTCCTGCAGTTATCTTATGATGGGGACGCTGGAGTCTTATGAAGGGCTTTGTAAATATTATGGGGCAGAAGTTATGGTCCCTTTGTATATCCATGTGGAAGATGGTGTGCGTTTACAGCGGGCATTAAACAGGGAAAATACCCAGAAAAATCCCAAATATGCGGAAATGTGCCGAAGATTCCTGGCAGATGAAAAAGATTTTTCTAAAGAACGTCTGGATCAGTGTGGGATCATAAAACAATATGAAAATACTGGGATTGAACCGTGTATAGAAGAAATCATAAAGGACATTTTGTGTAACGAAGGAAAGGAGAAACAGATGTTAAAGAAAATTGGATTTATTGGCGTTGGCATTATGGGAAAATCTATGGTGCGCAATCTGATGAAGGCTGGTTATGAGGTTTCTATTTATACCAGAACAAAGTCAAAGGTGGAAGATGTGATCGCAGAGGGCGCTGTATGGTGTGATACAGTTGCAGACTGCTCCAAAGGAAAAGATGTGGTCATTACCATTGTTGGTTATCCTAAGGATGTTGAAGAGGTATACTTCGGGGAAAATGGTATCCTTGAAAATGCAGATAAAGGCACATATTTGATCGATATGACAACCACGAGCCCGAAGCTGGATCAGCAGATATACGAAGAGGCAAAGAAACGTGGTCTCCATGGCTTAGATGCCCCTGTAACCGGCGGTGACAACGGCGCAAAGGCGGGAACACTGACTATTTTAGCAGGCGGCGATAAAGAGGACTTTGATACCTGTCTGCCTGTATTTGAGGCAATGGGAAAGGACATCAACTACGAAGGAAAGTCAGGAAACGGACAGCACACCAAGATGTGCAACCAGATCGCCATTGCAGGTGCTTTAGCAGGTGCATGTGAGGCTATGGTCTACGCAAAGAATGCAGGACTGGATGTAGATATAATGCTTAAATCTATTTCCACCGGTGCAGCTGGAAGTGCCCAGATGAACAATGTAGCTTCCAAGGCAGCAAAAGATGATTATGCGCCGGGCTTTTTCTTAAAACATTTTATCAAGGATATGGGCATTGCAGATGAGGAAGCATCTGAAAGAGGAACCAGGTTAGATGTATTAGAGGATGTTCTTGGAATCTGTAAAAAACTGGAAAATGAAGGCATGGGAGATCTGGGAACCCAGGCTTTGATCAAGCATTATAAGTGGTAAAAAATCATGGTAAAAGGATATATCATCTTGCGGTGACATTATCATAAATAAATGTACTCTCGGAATCTTTTTGTACTTGATCTGTCTCTTATACACATCT
>UQJF01000121.1 GCA_900541315.1 uncultured Clostridium sp.
TCGGCGGCGGAGCAAAATGGACAAAATTGCCGTGAATGCGTTTATACATGGAGGAACCCTTTCGGACCCTATTGAACTAAATCACAATATTAAGCTTCCATTACAGCCTGTTTCATTTCCCTTACATATTCCGCTACATACGGAACACTGTCTTTTCCATATTTGGCGATCCGCTTTACAACGGCGCTTCCTACAATCGCTCCGTCTGACAGGCCAGCCATCTTTTTTGCCTGCTCTGGTTCAGAAATACCAAAGCCTACAGCGCAGGGAACATCAGTCACTGCACGGATCTGCTCTACTAAAGCCCCGATATCTGTCTTGATCTCGCTTCTTACACCAGTAACGCCTAAAGAAGATACTACATAGATAAATCCTGAAGCCTCTTTTGCTACCATTGCAATTCTGTGATCAGAAGTAGGTGCGATCATAGAGATCAGATCCAGACCATATTTCCTGCAGATAGGTTCAAATTCTTCTTTTTCCTCATATGGCACATCCGGAAGGATCAGACCATTTATGCCGATCTGGGCTGCCTTTGAAATAAAACGTTCAGAACCATAAGAAAAAACTACATTTGCATAGGTCATAAATACCAGCGGGATCTTTACCGTCTTTCTGATGCGGACAACCATGTCAAAAATCTTATCAGTGGTAGTTCCTGCAGACAATGCCCTTACATTTGCTTCCTGGATAACAGGTCCTTCTGCTGTTGGGTCAGAAAACGGGATTCCCAGCTCGATCAGGTCTGCACCTGCCTCTGCCATAACGCATACCAGCTTTTCAGTCGTCTCCAGATCCGGATCTCCACAGGTCAAAAACGGAATAAATGCCTTACCATCTTTAAATGCATCTCTTATCTTAGTCATAAATATTCTCCCCTCTGTAACGTGCGATCGCTGCGCAGTCTTTATCTCCTCTTCCGGAAATGTTAATAACGATGATCTGGTCTTTTCCCATAGCCGGTGCCAGTTTTCTTGCATAGGCAACTGCATGGGCTGATTCAATAGCAGGAATAATGCCTTCGGTCCTGGACAGGTATTCAAAAGCGTCTACTGCCTCATCATCCGTTACAGGTACATAGGTTGCACGGCCGGTATCATGTAACATGGCATGTTCCGGTCCGATTCCCGGATAGTCAAGTCCTGCAGAAATAGAATATACTGGAGCGATCTGTCCGTATTCATCCTGGCAGAAATAAGATTTCATACCATGGAAGATTCCTAAACGGCCTGTAGCAATGGTAGCTGCTGTTTCCGGTGTATCTGCACCGCGGCCTGCTGCCTCGCAGCCGATCAGCTTAACAGATGGATCATTGATAAAGTTATAAAAAGCACCAATAGCATTGGAGCCGCCACCTACACAGGCGATCACTGCATCCGGAAGTTTTCCTTCTTTTTCCATCAGCTGTTCCTTGATCTCCTTTGAGATCACTGCCTGAAAATCTCTTACGATCGTTGGGAACGGGTGTGGTCCCATAACAGAACCAAGGCAGTAATGGGTATCGCTGATGCGGTTGGTCCACTCTCTAAAACAGGCAGAGCAGGCATCCTTTAATGTTCCGGTACCTGTAGTTACAGGAATCACGGTTGCCCCTAACAATTTCATCCTGTATACGTTTAATGCCTGGCGCCTGGTATCTTCCTCGCCCATATAAACTACGCATTCCATTCCCATCAGCGCTGCTGCTGTAGCAGTTGCCACACCATGCTGTCCTGCACCGGTCTCGGCAATAAGCCGGGTCTTCCCCATTTTCTTTGCTAATAGTGCCTGACCTAATACATTATTGATCTTATGAGCGCCAGTATGGTTTAAGTCCTCTCTCTTTAAGTAGATTTTGGCTCCGCCCAGGTCTTTTGTCAGCTTCTCCGCATAATACAGGCGGCTTGGACGGCCTGCATACTCATTTAACAGCTCAGTCAGCTCCGCCTGGAACTGAGGATCATTTTTATAATGATTATACGCCTCTTCCAGCTCCATCACTGCGTTCATCAATGTTTCCGGAATATACTGACCTCCATGGATCCCGAAACGTCCTTTTTTATTTGACATATCTTTTCCTCCTCTTGCCAACCTTAGTGTTTTTTCCTTCTTTTCCTTCATCTGTTGTGACAGTTTCCAAAATTTCCTGTAAACATGTAACTTTAACTTTCCTGTCACAAAAAAAGTCCCTGATGATACAAATATATCATCAGGGACGGAATAAACCGCGGTGCCACCTCTGTTTCACATAAGCTGTGCGCTCTGCGTAGTACAATCATACTACCGGCTGTTAACGTCAGCCCCACGTCGCAGAATACTCGAAGTCACCTTCTTTGACTGCGCCCTCAACGGTCCATTTGACAATCTGGGTTCTATCGGACTTCCACCAACGCCGACTCTCTGTGAGGCCATAACTGCCGTTATCTCCGTTTCAACGGTTTTCTAATGAAGTTGTCTGGAGTATAGCACTGTGACGTGGTGATGTCAAGAGGTGTTTTTCAGATTTTCTTTAGTCCTTTTCATTAATTTCAGAAACTGCCTGCAATGCACACACTGTCAGTGCAATTCCATCCATATACTCTTTAATGGATAAATGTTCATTTGGCGCATGATTATCTGAATCAGCATCACTCCATCGCACCTGAATAGCCGGTAGCTTTAAAACATTAGTCCACAAATAATCAGGGGCTGATGATGGTCTGCATGGGTAGATTACATATTCACCATAAATATCACGACAAATCTCTTCAACAGCCGGCAGATACGGCGTGTTCACATCTGTTTTTGAAGAAGGGATATAACCATCATTTTCAATTTTTACATTATCATATCCCATCATCTCAACGTGCCTCTTGATACATTGAAATACCTTCTCAGGATCCTGATCTGGTACTAAACGGCAATCGATCAATGCTTCCGCTTTTGCAGGAACTACTCCATTAGCTCCTGTTTTGATCCAGCAAATATTAAATGTAGGCTGTCCTAAAAGCCTTGGATAAAAGTCCTTGCCATAATTAGATGACTTTGCCTCATAAATTGTATTCAAACTGTCCTCTGACTTCGGCAGTTTATCCATGATCTCAATTTCTTTTTCTGTAAAAGGTAATATTCCTTCCTCAAAACCAGGTATCAGAATCTTATCTTTTGACTTGCACTTTCCCAATATCTCCACCAGCTGCCACGCAGCGGAAGGCAGTACCGGTGCATAACGGGCATGAACATTCCTATTCATCGTTTCAACTGTAATATGAACAGACAAATCTCCCTTTGCTCCCAGCGCAATGATAGGCAATCCACTAGGATCCTTTGGACCATCGCTAAAAAACACCAGATCTGCTGCCAATTCCGTCCTGTGCTCTGCCAGAAATTCTTCCAATCCTCTACTGCCGCATTCCTCATCCCCTTCAAATACAAAAATAACATTTACGGGAACTTCCATTTTTTTTCTGACAAAGTATTCCAAAGCTTTTAAATGCGCCATTAAAGGTGATTTATTATCAGCACTTCCTCTTGCATAAACTTTTCCATCACGTACTGTAGGAACAAACGGATCTGAATGCCACAATTTTCGTTCTCCAGCCGGTTTCACATCGTAATGGGCATAGATCAGAACTGTCTTTTTTTCCGGATCATTGCCAAACCTCCCTACCAGGACCGGAGCGGGTTTTACAGAATATTTTGTCACTTGAATTCCAATTTCTTCCATTTTTTTCTGGATCCAGTCACAGCAAGTTTCAATTCCTTCCCCTGTTTCACTAACACTTATATGACGGATCAGTTCATACCAATCTTCCAAAACCTGATTCTCATAATATTTTAGATATTCCTTAATATCTAATAAAAGTTTTTTGTTTTTCATGTCCATCCTCTTTTACATTTCACTGATTTCTTTTAAAACTGTAGCTGTAAGCTCAGTCCCTTTGATATAATTGGATAAAGTTAAATGTTCATTTGGTGCGTGATTATCAGAAGTAGCATCACACCAACGCACCTGGATCGTAGGAAGCCCCAGAATATTGGTCCACAAATAATCCGGTGCCGTTGATGGCCGATTAGGATATACCATGTACGGACCAAATACATTCTGGGTCGCTTTCTCCACCAGAAGCAGATACGGAGTATCAACCGGTGTTTTGGCAGGCTGTTCCTGATCAGTTTTCATTTATTGCTAAAACCCCTGTAAATCCACTTTTAATTCCTAATTATATTATAGACGGTTTTTCCAGCAGTGCAAAGCTGATTTTTATGGTCATAATGTCTGGTGGTGCTTTTAACGTTCTGGTTGAAACCGGTGCACTTCAGGTACTAATCGCAAAAGTAGTTGCAAAATTCGGCAATAAGGAAGCTATTTTCATCCCACTTCTGCTCCTGGTTTTCGCTGCCATTGCTACTACACAGTCTGTAACTGTATTTATTGGATTTACTCCTGTTATCATTATGATGACAAGAGCTATGGGATTTGACTCCATTACTGGTGCTGCACTGCCACTTTTAGGTGGTGCCATTGGTTTTTCCACAGGTACTTTAAATACCTCAACTACCATTGTTGCCCAGAAAATTGCAGAACTTCCACTTTACTCCGGTATTCAATACCGTTTCTTCTGCTTCTTCGTTTTCTGGATTTTTACCAGTATTGCTCTGATCCGTTACGCACGTAAAGTCAAATCCAATCCTGCTTCAAGCCCTATGTACGAATTGGATAAACTGAGAAATGATGAAGATGTTGATGCCTCTCACGACTCTTCTCTGACTCCACGTAAGCTTCTGGTTCTTTTAACTTTAATTGGTTCCCTTGTTGTTCTGGTATGGGGTTGTGTAACACGAGGATGGGATCTTCCTGAAATATCTGTTGTCTTTATCTGGCTTGGTGTAATTTCAGGTGCTTTTGCTGGGTTTGGTCCAAGTACTATTGCTAAACATTTTGCAGCAGGATGTCAAAAACTCACTGTATCTGCTTTAATCCTTGGTCTTGCAAGAGCTACATCTGGTGTTTTATCTTCAGCCAATATTCTGGATACTCTGGTTTACGGATGTACCATTGTACTTAACGCATTTCCACCCGCACTGCGTGGCATGTGTATGTACTGGGTTAATTTTATCATCAATATATTGGTAACTTCCGGTTCCGGACAAGCTGCTGTAGTTATGCCAATTTTTACTCCCGTTGCAGATATGGTCGGAATTACTCGTCAAACTTCTATTCTGGCATTCAACTTTGGCAATGGATTCTGCAATTACATTCTTCCTATGTCTACCGCATTAATGGGGAACTTAAGTGTTGCAAATATTCCTTACGATCGTTGGATGCGCTTTATGTGGAAAATCATGCTTCTCTGGTTGGCAGTAGGAAGTGCCCTGGTATTTATCGCTCAAATGATTCACTTAGGCCCCATGTAACGGCACATATATCAAAAAACTTTTAATATTCATAATACGTTAGTAATGTCGAAAAAACGTCAAAGAGCCTTCCTTACTCTTTGACGTTTTTTACCAACTATCTGACTACGCCTGTGGCTGTCTGATACTGTCATAAACCTGTTGTACCTGGTTTTTCAGCTCATCGTAGTAATCAAAATGAATCAGGACCAGTTTGGAATCGATCTGGCGTACATACCAGTCAGAGTGATGGGCGGTTCCATCGCCAAAATCGTAGGAAGTCCTGCAATAGCGGAATTCATAGCCCCCCAGGTTCACTTTACCTGAAGCATCTACCTTATATCCATCTGTTCCCCCGTGACCGACTACTGCATCCATAAAACGGTCCAGCTCCATGTCTGCATCTGTAAAATCCACTGTAATACGGTAACTTAATTCAGGATCATTTACATCCACATGTTCGCCACCCACCAGGGCATAGGTCTGGGCACTGCCATTTCCGATCATAACAGTAGCTGCCTCCGGGAAGGAAAGTGTCATATCTGCCCAGTAATTCGTATAGGTATTTCCTTCCAGTTTTCCAAGGGAATAATCCAAAGCCGCTTTCTCACTTCCGGCGATCATATTTCCCTTACCATCAAAAGTATACTGGGTCCCGTTAATGGTTCTGGTCACAGAAGTTATCATATGACCGCTTTCATCCACGTATTTCCAGCCACCGTTTTCCTGTACCCAGACGCTGCGCTCAATATTTCCATTTCCATCCAGATGATAGGTAAGCCCATTTTCATCCTGCTCCCAGCAGCCTGCTGCCATCTGGCCATCTGCTTTTTTATACTGCCAGTTCTCTCCGTTTTTGTACCAGCCTTCTACACCTGTATACGGCTTTAAAAGGCTTAGAAATGCAGCAGCCCTCTGCACCTGGTCTGAGGAATAGGTCTGGCAGAGTACATAGATCTGGTCTCCTGTATTCCGGATATAAAAATCATTGACCAGCATCTTTTCCATCTGGTTGATAAAAGTCTGTGCCTGCGCTTTCTGCTTTTCAGAGAGCCGTCCTAACTCCAGCTGCCTGCGCATGGAGTCCGCCATCATTTTTCCGTAATTTACTTTCAGATATTCATAATCTGCAGCCCCCAGTCTTACAGTACCGCTTTCTGTATTTTCCGGGTCAAGACCGGATTCTGCTAATTCTGCTTTTAAGGCAGCAACACTGAAAGGCTGTCCGGAACCATCATCTGCCGGCATTACCAGTGCTGTGTTGATAATATAGCTTTTGTTCGCCTCATCTACCATTGATGCAGCAAAATCCACTTTACCACCATTTTCCACAAGACCTGCTACCAGTTCTCCTGAAAGTGCAGAAGAGGCACCGCTTCTGTCCACTTTATATTCTGATGGTACAGACAATTCAAAACTTCCAAAGCGGCTGGTAACATTCTGTCCATTAATATAGCTTAAGCCAAGCGGATCTGCAAAAGCTGCAAAAGCGCCTGCTGCCGCTAAGGACATGCCAAGAGCCAATGTGAGCAGACTTCTTGATAAAGTACGTTTTTTCATGTGCATTTCTCCCTATATCCCAAATTCAGTATATTCCAAAAAAACAGGGGCCGACTCAGGCAAAATGCCTGTGAAACAGCCCCCGCAAATCTGTGTCGTGCTTTTTATTGTACTATTTATTCTGCTTTCTGTCCAGCCATGATCATCATAATATCATTGCTGCGGTTTACAAAGTTAGTCATACGCTCTGGTGACAGCTGACCATGTGCCAGGCTTGCCAGATCATACAGCTGTTCGCAGATCTTAACTGTATTTTCGCCTTCTTTGTTCTCCAGGACATATTTAACCAGAGGATGGTTTGCATTTAATACAAGAGTCTCTCCTGTTGCGCCAAACGCACTCATATCCATGCCGCCCATGTTGTACATCTTCATCATATCCTGCATACGTCTGGTTTCCTCAGATACAGTGATCATAGATGCAACAGATGCATTCTTCATCTTCTCAACCTTGATATCCAGCTTGTCATTATTTAAAGCCTTCTTAAATACCTCTGTCAGCTCTTCACTTGTCTTCTTGAAAGCTTCGTCATCTTCCTTTACCTCTTCCTTGAAAGAAGCATTTAAGTCTGTATCAATACGCAGGAACTTAAGTCCTTCATGCTTCTGCTCTACATGGCTGATAAACGGATTATCAATAGCAGCAGGCATGATCACTGCATCAATTCCTTCTTCCTTAAACAGATTGATGTACTGGCTCTGCTCTTTTTCATTGGTTACATAGAAAATAGTATTTTCATGTTTTTCCTTGTTTTCTTCCAGGCAGTCATTTAAGGTAAGATACTTGCCCTCTAAGTTCTTATACAGGATATAGTCGCCCATCTTCTCTGCAAACTTCTCATCCTTGATATAACCAAACTTGATAAATGGAGCAATATCATCCCAGTATTTCTCATAATTCTCACGATCTGTCTTGCACATACCAGACAGCTTATCTGCTACCTTCTTGGTAATATAATCGGAGATTTTCTTTACAAAACCATCATTCTGCAGGGCACTGCGTGATACGTTAAGAGGCAGATCAGGACAATCAATGACACCCTTTAACAGCATCAGGAATTCAGGGATCACTTCCTTGATATTATCAGCGATAAATACCTGGTTATTGTAAAGCTTGATGGTTCCTTCCAGGCTGTCATATTCCATGTTGATCTTCGGGAAGTACAAGATACCCTTTAAGTTAAACGGATAATCCATGTTCAGATGGATCCAGAACAGAGGCTCCTTGTAATCCCTGAATACCTTGCGGTAGAAATCCTTGTACTGCTCATCCGTACACTCATTTGGATGCTTATTCCACAGCGGATCAGTATCATTTAATGCAACCGGACGCTTTAAAATCTTATATTTCTCCCTGGATGGCTCTACTTCTACTGTTTCCTTGGTTCCATCCTCTTTTTCCTTCTCTTCTGTCTTTGCAGGCTCAATAACTGTCTCAACAACTGTATCCTTATGAGTAAGCTCATCTTTTTCGATGGTCTCATATTCCGGCTCTGCAGTCTCATTCTTTAAGAAAATGTTTACCGGCATAAATGCACAGTATTTTTCGATCACTTCTCTTGCTCTGTATTCATTTGCAAATTCAGTGCTTTCTTCGTTCAGATATAGCTTAATGGAAGTACCAACCTCCTTTTTGTCGCCTTCGGCCATCTCAAAGTTGATGCCGCCTTCAGACTCCCAGTGTACCGGCTTTGCATCCTTCTGGTAAGACAGGGAATTGATCTCAACCTTGTCAGCTACCATAAATGCAGAGTAGAAACCAAGACCAAAGTGGCCGATGATCTGGTCTTCATTTGCCTTATCTTTGTACTTTTCCATAAAATCCTGAACACCGGAGAATGCGATCTGGTTAATATACTTGTCGATCTCTTCCTCAGTCATACCAAGACCATTATCTTCAATGGTGATGGTCTTATCTGTAGGATTTACGCTGACCTGGATCTTGTACTCAACCTCTTCTGGCTTCTCGTACTCTCCCATCAGCTCTAATTTCTTTAACTTAGTAATAGCATCGCAGCCATTGCTGATCAGCTCTCTGTAAAAAATGTCATGGTCGGAATACAGCCACTTTTTGATTACAGGGAAAATATTTTCACTTGTTATAGATAAACTGCCTTTCTTTGCCATAATATACGCCTCTTTCTTATAAATCTTCTTAATCTTTTCTAGTACATCGTTTTCAAAATAACTATACCACTCACTTGTCTGCGAATCTGATTG
>UQJF01000122.1 GCA_900541315.1 uncultured Clostridium sp.
GCACGTAGCAATTCGGTATCAGAGGGGTCAAAATACCTTTTGACCCCAACATCATGTTATATAAGGGTCATGATTTGATCATTTTATGCTTCTTTGATCTTGCGCAATGCAAATGCAGCTGCATCATCAGCTCCAAAAGCGCCTGCCTTTGTTACCAGCTTCATTCCTTCGTACTTTCCGCCCTTTACCTGCACTAATGGGATACCTACGCGGATCTCAGAAAGGATCTGGGAACCGTCTGCTTCGATGTTCATCAGCATTCCAAGGGCTGTATCACCGCCTGTAAGGAATACACCGGAAACCTTTACCTGTTCCAGGATCTCCATTGCCAGACGGCCAACTATGGAACGTACCTTATCACCAGTCTCTACAGGGCCAAGTCCTAACGCCTCACCAGCTTCAAAGGAAAGCTCCAGTTCGCTTCTGTCATAGGCTGTATTGGTAAGAAGAATGGTATCTTTACCTGCCTTTAAAGAATCTACCACTTCTTTCAGATAAGACTCTGTATCCTCTTTTCCGGACAGAATATCATGCATAGGAAGCTTTACCATTTTAATCCCGGCTTCTTCGCAGTATTTCATCTGCCGGTTAGTCACAGTACTTACACTTGCAACCACTCCCATCGCCGGAAGAGACGGCCGTTCCAGTTCCATCAGATTATCAGCCAGTCCTGCTGTGCCGATATAAAGCACCTTTTTTCCTGTTTTTGCAACTGCCTTTAAAACTTTCTTTAAATCATCATTGCAATCTGCATCGCATACATAAATGCGGCCTTCTGTAAAATCAAGATCATCGCTTCTCACATCCGGAAGTCTTTTTAAAATGACCTTTTCTTCATAATATCTTCCCAGCATCCTTACCAGATCATCTTCTACTACCGGATTCTTAGGGTCGCTGGCAAGCTCCGTGCGGCAGATCTCTACGCCGTTTAAACACTGCACCCCGTCTATAGTCGTTCTCTTTAAATCCGGAAGAGCCGGTGCAAAGATCATTAATTCCGGTTTGAAATGTTCATCTACTGCCTTGATTTCTGCTGCAATATTTCCTCTCATGGTGGAATCAACTTTTTTGATCACATAGCGGAAGCTGCCAAAATCCACATCTTCCAGTGCATGGGACACTATCTCATATGCATGATCAGGATGAACCGTTCTGGACTCTGTATCAATGACAATAGATCTGTCTGCACCCATCGGCTTTCCGCAAAACAGCACTTCTGTTGGAAAACCTCTTCTGCGCAGCTGGACGCCGGTATCATTAGCTCCGGTAAAATCATCTGCAATGATCAGGTATCTTTCTTCCAACCATTTCACCGCCTTTCTAATTGTTTATTTTTGAAACACTTTTGTGAGAGTTCATATTTTTTTTAGATTTATTTCTCATTCGTTTTATATTCTACACGCTTTTATCTTTCTATTTCAATGAATTTGTTGTATAATATGTTTAAATTTGTAACATTTATAAATGTGAGGTGCCCTAAATGATAAAAAAAATCCGTATACTGGGAATTGCCCCCTATAAAGGACTTGCCACTCTTATGAAACAATGTGCCCTGCAGTACCCTGAAATCGAGTTTACCGCCTATGCAGGAAGCATGGAACAGGGACTTGCCCTTGCAAAACGCTACAGCGAACATTATGACGTTATCATCTCCCGTGCAAACACAGCCAAGATGATCTCCCAGTCTGTGCATATCCCGGTCATCGATATTGGTATTGGCTATTATGATGTACTGCGCTGTATTAAAATGGCCCAGAATACCGGGACCAAATTTGCCCTTTTAGGCTTCCAGTCCCTGACTGTCATCGCAAAAAACCTCTGCGATCTTCTCCAGATCCATGTAGATATTTTCTCCTTCTCCGTAGATAACTGGAAAGGCTCCGGCGATCTTCTGGACCGTATGAAGGAACAGGGCTATAAAACTGTAGTCTGCGATATGATCCCTTATGACCATGCAAAAATGATCGGACTTACACCTATCCTTCTTACTTCCAGTGCAGAAAGTGTAAAACAGGCCATTGAAAATGCTATTGGCACCTGGCAGCAGTACCAGAAGCTGTGCAATTCCAATGCCATGATGCAATCCCTGATCCGCAGCAGCTCCAACCAGTATCTGATCCTGGATCTGGAAGGCCGTTGCCATTATTCCACAGTCAATGATGAAAAAGAGGAGGAATTTATCCAGAGCCTGCAAAAAGAGCTTGGAAAATGCCGCACTTCCTCCAGGCGTTCTTTCTTTATCACACTGGGAAACCAGCTGTATTCCGTCCGCTCCAGCCTGGCTGAGGAAGGGAATTTCCCTTATATCATCTTCCGCATCATGTTATCCAAGATTCCTTTAAGCCACTCTAAATACGGCATTACCATTATGGATAAAGAACAGGCATTACAAAGCTTTATTGAAAGCTTTTACAGCAATACAGAACTATCCCGCAGTGCTGCCGCTGCCATGGATCAGTCAGGTTCTTCTTCAGTCCCTCTTATGATCACCGGAGAGATCGGTACAGGCAAAGACCGTGTAGCTTATCTCCACTATGCAAAGAGCCAGTTTAATGATGAACCGCTTTACGTTGTAAACTGTTCCATGTTAAATGATAAAACCTGGAATTTCCTGATCAATCATTACAACTCTCCTTTTACAGACAACGGAAATACCATTTACATCTCCAATCTGGGCGTTTTGTCTCATCAGCGGCAGAAACAGCTGTTATCCATCATACTGGACACCAACCTGCACATCCGCAACCGTCTGATCTTTTCCTGTACCCAGGCAAAGGACGGTCATATGCCCCATGCTGCATTGGAGTATACCAATATGCTGGGGTGTGTGCCTCTTCCTATCAAGCCTTTACGGGAGCAGAAAAATGACATTGTTCCTTCAGCCGCCCTTTATATTGATACATTGAACCAGAATCTGGGCCGCCAGGTGGTAGGACTGGAAGACGGGGCCGCAAAGCTTCTTATAGAATATGACTATCCATGTAACCGCACCCAGTTTAAACGTATATTAAAAAAAGCAGTACTGGAAACCAGCACTGCCTATATATCCCGTGATACAATTGAAAAAATATTAAAAGAAGAGTCCGCCTTTTTCCCGGATGACCATGAAGCGCATATGATAACACATTCCAAAGCGCTTCCTGAAAAAGAAGGCTTTTCCCTGAACTTAGAACAGCCTCTTGACCGCATCAATCAGGACATTGTCCAGCATATTTTAAACAGCTGCAATGGAAACCAGACAGCTGCAGCAAAGAAGCTGGGGATCAGCCGTACCACTTTATGGCGCTATATCAACCGGTGATCCCATCTTTTTTCTTTAACCCTTTTGTATTCTTCTCCACCAGTCTGCGGGCTACCATGATCTGGTGCCCGCAGCCGGTGCATTTTAAGCGAAAATCTGCCCCTACTCTTAAGATCTCCCACTCACTGCTTCCACACGGGTGGGGCTTTTTTAATTTTACGATATCTCCTACTTCATAGTTTAAACGTTCTTCAGGCATATTCTTTTTCTCCTGTCTGTACCAAAATATCTGTTATTCCACAACTGCTCCCAGCACCTTTCCGATGCTGTCAGAGATCACCAGATCTGCCTGGGAATCTCTGGAAGTTACGCTTTTATTGATCAGAATCAGTTTACTGCCTCTGTAATAGTCAATAAGACCTGCTGCCGGATAAACTACAAGGGAAGTGCCGCCAATGATCAGCATGTCTGCATTGCGGATATAGTCAATAGATTTCCGGATCGTACGGTCATCCAGTCCTTCTTCATAAAGGACTACATCCGGTTTGATGCGGCCGCCACAAGAGCAGGTGGGAACGCCTTCACTGTTTCTTACATAGTCCAGATCATAAAACTGGCCGCAGCGGGTGCAGTAATTTCTGTGTACAGAACCATGAAGCTCCAGCACTTCTTTGCTTCCTGCCATCTGGTGAAGACCGTCAATGTTCTGGGTAATCACAGCCTTTAATTTTCCTTCCTGTTCCAGTTTTGCAAGGGCTTTATGGGCTGCATTCGGTTTTGCATCAGGAAACAGCATGCGGTCTTTATAGAAGCGGTAAAATTCTTCCGGATTCTGTATGTAAAAGCTGTGGCTGATGATCCGTTCCGGCGGATATTTATATTTCTGGTTATACAGCCCGTCTACACTGCGAAAATCCGGTATGCCGCTTTCCGTGGAGACACCGGCTCCGCCAAAGAATACAATATTGCCGCTTTCATTGATCCAGTCTTTTAACTGCTGCCATTTTTCATCCATATGCGTTTCCTCCTATAAAATGTAATTCTTTCTGTGCCTGATTTTGCGAGAAATTTACACTACTTCATCCAGAAATACTCCTCGCAGCGTCCTCACATACTCTGTCCAGAACGGTGGTGCAACACCTGATATCTCTTCTAAGGGCCTGTACCCAAAGATCCACTGTGCAAGCTCATCAATGTTGATCTCCAACACCTCACTTGAAGACAAAATCGCCTGTTCGCTGCCTTCTGCTTCTGTCTGCAATCCCAGTCCAATCATCCGCTCCAGTGTACCTCCATTTTTTTCCAGTTTCCACAGCCAGTGGCCTTCATTTTCCGGTATAATGGGATCTTTTATGGAAAAAACCGCCTGAAATCTGTCTTCCGGCGCATTCTCATTTAAACCGATGACCTCCAGTAGTGCTTTTATATCTGTGATCCGGGCCATGATCGCCGGGTGCGTATCTGACGGTTCGATTTCAGATAAGGTGTAATAAAACCGCTCTTCTCTCTTTCCAAGTCCCCACCAGGCTTCCAATGCATGAAGTTTTCCGTCTTTTTCATACCAGCCGGTCACTTCTCCTGCTTCGCTTTCAAGCTCTTTTTTAAGAAGCTCCATATAAGCCTTATCTCTTACTGCATAAACTTCATAATGCTTCTCAAGCCAATCATTCATCCAGTGAGCTGCTGTTTCTGCCTTTTTTGCCAGATCCACAGGGCGCTTCTCCAGATCTTTTTCCGGTTCATCCTCCGGCTTCCACACCGGCTGGTCATAGATAAAGGCAAACTGGAAAGGGCGGTAGATCGCCTCTGCGGCAGGCATCAGGAAACAGAAAGGCTTTTTCTCCTGGTTTAAATCCTGAAGCATTTTATAAAGAACCTGGCGCATATAGCCTTTATGACGCTGGTCTGCAGCCGTGGCCACGCCTACAATATAAGGCAGTTCCCATTTTTTTCCATTTACAGAGATCATATATGGATTTAAATGAGCCATGGTCAGAAGCTTCCCTTCCTCTCCTTCTATGGCAAGCACTTTACTGCCTGGGAGTTTTTCAGAAAAATAATAATCTGCAAAGCTTTTTGAATCTTCCGGAAATGCTTCTTCCCATAAGGGTCTGCATTTTCCGTATTCACTTTTATCTAAATATCGTACCACATCCACCTCTTTCTGCCCAGTACAGCGGCCTTATTGAATGGAATTTATGTTACAGTTCAGCCATGCGCTGGTTTGAATGAGAAAGTGTGTTGCAAGCTTGCTTGCATAAGCACTTTTTCATCCAAATCAGCATATGGTGGAACCACCAAGCTTCTTGTTTTCATGAATATGGAAACAAGAAGATGTAATGGCTGAACTGTAACGAATTTATCTTAATTTCTGTAAACTCAATATTTCTTCTTAACGGAGTATTTTCTTGCAAAATCCACCGGATAATAGCTCATCTTCGCTTTGCGCAGTCCCGGCATGCCTACATCATCTTCTCTGTTTACTAACGCCACATCTGGAAATTCATGGACTAAGAACTGCTGGTTGATAAACTGATACAGGCCATTAATCTCAGGATCTGCCTTTTCAATATGGATCACCGCCATATTTTCCCGCTCATTTAAGCTTCCCACTGTAAATGCCTTTAATTCCCCGTCAATATAAACACCGGCCATTGGCACATTAAAGGCAGAGCAGTTTTTTAAAATATCATGGATACCGGCTACTTCGTAATCCAGGGAAATCTCATTTTCATAAGACTCTACCTTCTGCTGTCTCCATTTTTCCATAAACTGCCACACTTCCTGACGGTCAGAACAGCAGATCCTGCGGTATTCATATCTGCCTTCGTAGGTTTTTAAGAAGCCGTTTAAACGGTTTTTCTTCTTGTGGAGCTTCTTTCCTGCCAGTGTACGCATGGCATTTCCATCGTAAAGATAATCTTTTAAGTCATCTAATTCTGTTACTTCAAACTTTTCCGGATCCAGATCCAGATATTCTACAGCTTCTGCGTCAGCCAGAGAAATATAGAAAGGTTTATGGAGTACATTGTCAAAATAATCTACCATCTGATAGAAGAAATGCGGAAGATCTTCCTCTTTGCAAAGCGGCATGGCACTTGAAAGAATGCCATCTTTTTCCATAAGCCATAAAGCAGCCCGGTCTTCGCTGACCGCACATTTTACCTTATAGTAATCTTTCCATAAAAAAGAGTCCAGGAATACGCTGTCACAGGTCCTATTGGGCCTGAGACCATAAAAAGGGTGCAGCCTGGACATATCTTCAGCCTCTACAGGCTTAAAATTCAAATTCATTTCGTACCTCATTTCTTTTTTCGTTTGCAGATACTATGATAGCACATATTTCATTTATCTTACATTACTTTTTTTCTTCATAACTCCAGAAAGTCCTTCTACACTCCCACCTCTTTTACCAGAAGCAGTCTCTGGCCCGCCTTGATCTGCTCTCCCGGAAGTTCATTGGTGGTAATGATATTTCCCATAGTGGTATGGAATTTTTTTGCAATATCCCACAGTGAGTCACCTTCCTGTACAATGTATCCAGCTATGCCGGGAAGTGCCTGCAGTGCCTTTAGATCCAGCGGTTCTTCTTTTACTCCTGTGATCACAGTTTCCGTTACAGGCTCTAATATCATGAAATCAAGGACTGCAGACGCCCTGATCTCCACTGTATCATTCCCGGTCATAAGCGCTGCCAGCTGCTCTAAGGCTGTATCCAGCTGATACACACTGTTTTTTGTAATACCAGATGCCTGGGCACTGCATTTAAAGGGGATCTGACGGGAAACAGACCGGACCGGTGCTTTATCATCACTGGTAAGATAAAGAATGGTCACATCTAATACCCCCTCTATCAGCAGACTGTTTTCCTGAGGCTCTGCCTCATCCAGCTGAATGCTTCCCTGGGTATGGCAGATCTGTAAAATGCGTTCTGACTGCCCCAGATGTATTTTCTCCACGATCCGGGGTTTACATACATTTTTGGCGATCAGCCGCTCGTATTGAAGTTTTTTTGTCTCCGGGATCAACTTACTGCTGTTGGAATACATATCCCGGATCAGGGTTTCCTCTTTTTCTTCGTATAACCTGATATCCAGTTCCAGTACCACATCCACGTCCAGCTCCCGCATCTGTCCCTCTGCATCCGGCTTTACTTCTATTTCCCCGTGAGACAGCCTCACAGATACCTGTGGGATCTGGCCTTCATGGGCCTGGGAGATCTCTATATCCCCGGAAAATGGCAGCACTTCTTCCATCCACTGTACCGGCATGTTTTCTTCCTCTGTTTCATAAATAACAAATACATTTAACTGGCCTTCCAGATACAGACGTCCCTCTAAAGGCTTTACCGTCTGATTTCCAACATGGATCTCCTTCCATAAAAGCCTGGCAATATCCGGTCTTCCTCCTGTAACAGCTGTATTCTCCCGGATACGGTAGGTATCTTTCCTGTGTAATGCCAGCACCACCGGTGAGATGATCCCAGTCCTTACTTCCGGCACATCTTTTTCCGGTATCATGCCGCCTTCTGTCCCGGACATTTTCACATCAGAAGCTGCATATGCATTTTCCTCTCCTTCTGCCCGTATCTCCACTGTAATAACTGCCTGGACTCCCAGCTTCCTGGAATTGATCATTTCTGCCTTCATATCCTCCAGGATCCAGCTTGTTGTTACATCATCCCCCTCCTCAAGACCGGGTACATTTACCATTTCTTCAAAAGGAATATTGCCTCCTAAAGTCTCCAGACCGCCATTTTCCTTCCTGTAAAGGACCGCAAATTCCATTTTTCCTTTTACGGTCATTTTCTCATCCTGGATCCTCCCATTTTCTCCAAGGATCCTTGCATTATCTAAAATAACCTGATCCATATCCTCTAATGTATCTGGAACGATAAA
This sequence comes from uncultured Clostridium sp., assembly GCA_900541315.1. Taxonomy (GTDB): domain Bacteria; phylum Bacillota; class Clostridia; order Lachnospirales; family Lachnospiraceae; genus Enterocloster. Next base: position 8,140 of record UQJF01000122.1, read on the forward strand.
ATCTTCATCCAGAGTGATCTGGGTCACTGCATTTCCTTTCCACTGGTTCATATGTATCTGTTTCTTTATTAATTCCATAAAAAACACCTGCCGTTCTCATAGTCTTTTACGAAAGTCTATGCGGACAACAGGTGTTTTATACTTAAATATATTTCCTGAACCTTTTACTGTTTCTCCAGTTTTTCCTTTAACTGACGGATTTCTTCTTCCATCTGGGACATACGCTCTTTCATCTGCTCATATTCTTCCAAAGTCATAGTCTCTTTCCGTCTTGGAATGGTCACTCCGTCCTTTTTAACCGGTCTTGCCGGGATACCAACAGCTGTTACATTGTCTTCCAGCGGTTTTAAAAGCACTGCGTTGGCAGCAATGGAACAGTTGTCACCCACTTCAAATGCACCTAATATCTTGGCTCCGGCACCAACCATTACGTTGTTTCCAAGAGTAGGATGACGCTTGCCCTTCTGGGTTCCTACACCACCCAGAGTGACACCCTGATAAATGGTACAGTTATCGCCAACCACCGCTGTTTCACCAATGACTACACCCGAACCATGATCAATAAGAATGCCATGGCCTAACTGTGCTCCCGGATGGATCTCGATCAGGGTGAAAAATCTGGCGATCTGTGAGATCAGTCTGGCTATAAAAAACATCTTATGCTTATAAAACCAGTGTGCAAACCGGTGCCAGATCAGTGCATGGATCCCCTGATACAAAAGCAAAACTTCCAGAGCGCTTCTGGCCGCCGGATCCCGTTCCTGTACTGCCTTAATGTCCAGCCAAATATCTTTAAATAACATAATACTGCTCCCTTCTGAAAATGATGTACCAGTATAGCATATGAACAATTTCCAGAAAAGAGTGTTCACATCAATTTCTGCATTTTTACGTTACAGTTCAGCCATGCGCTGGTTTGAATGAGAAAGTGTGTTGCAAGCTTGCTT
>UQJF01000123.1 GCA_900541315.1 uncultured Clostridium sp.
CGGACGCAACGCCAACGCCTCAGAAATTTGGGCACAACTGACAAAAAATCTTCTCACAAAATCAGACACAGAAAGATTCCGAGAGAACATCGATATAAAAGGAGATTGCAGTTTATGAGCAGAAATGAAGAAGGTAAGAAAATCCTGTTCCTGTCACCGCTGACAGGAAGGTCAGTATCGTTGGAAGAAGTTCCAGATCCGGTCTTTTCACAGAAGATCATAGGAGACGGAATGGCTGTCATTCCATCAGATGGCAGAATCGTAAGTCCGGTGGATGCACAGGTAGTATCTGTAGCAGACACAGCTCACGCGTATGGTTTGAAAACAGAAGATGGTATAGAACTTCTGATCCATGCAGGTCTTGAAACAGTATCATTAAAAGGGGAGTGTTTTAAGGTACATGTAAAGCAGGGAGACACTGTAAAAGCAGGAGATGTGCTTGCAGAGATGGATCTCAAATTTCTGGAAGAAAGAAAGCTTAACCCCATTACACCGGTTCTGATCTGTGGCGGAATGGAAGGAAAAATACTGGTAAAGAGCCAGCCAGGACAGGTAGAAGCCGGAAAGAGTGAACTTTTGGCAGTAGCAGCAAAGCCAGAAGAAGCAAAAGCGCAGGAATCAGAAAGAACAGAATTAAAAAGAACAGAAGAGAACCAGAAAGCAGCATCAGAGCCAAAGCAGGAAAAGAAAAAGCTGTCCATCAACTTTGACTTTTTACAGAAGCTGGGAAAAGTACTGATGGCAGTTATCGCAGTTATGCCTGCAGCAGGTCTGATGATCAGTATTGGAAAGCTGGTCCAGATGGCAGGAGCCGATATGAGTATGATCTTCACGGTGGGAAGCACTATGGAGAGCATTGGCTGGGCCATCATTAATAACCTGCATATTCTTTTTGCAGTAGCTATCGGTGGTTCCTGGGCAAAGGAGAGAGCCGGAGGCGCCTTTGCAGCTGTGATCGCATTTATCCTGATCAATGTAATCACAGGAGCGTTGTTTGGCATTACTTCTGACATGCTGGCAGATCCGGAGGCAGTTACCCATACACTGTTTGGAAAAGAAATCCTTGTAAATGGTTACTTTACATCTGTTTTAGGTGCCCCGGCATTAAATATGGGTGTATTTGTAGGTATCATATCCGGTTTCGTAGGAGGCATTATTTATAATAAGTATTATAACTACAGGAAACTTCCAGATGCACTGGCATTTTTCAATGGAAAACGTTTTGTACCTATGGTAGTGATCTTCTGGTCTGTGATCATTTCCGCTGTTTTAGCTGTTGTATGGCCGGTGATCCAGGGCGGTATCAATGCATTTGGTGTATGGATCGCAGGTTCTTCCACAACATCACCGGTGCTGGCACCATTTATCTATGGTACTTTGGAACGTCTGCTCCTGCCATTCGGACTTCATCATATGCTGACTATTCCTATGAATTATACCTCCTTTGGCGGTACTTATGAGATCATGACAGGTGTAAATGCAGGAAGCAAGGTGTTTGGACAGGATCCGTTATGGCTTGCATGGGTGAATGACCTGATCAACTTCAAAAATGCAGGAGACATGGCTGCATATACAAATCTTCTTACAACAGTTACACCGGCCCGTTTTAAAGTTGGACAGATGATCGGTGCTACCGGACTTATCTCAGGTATTGCCCTTGCAATGTATAAGAGAGTAGATCCAGATAAAAGAGATAAATACAGATCCATGTTTTTATCCACGGTACTTGCTGTATTTTTAACAGGTGTAACAGAACCCCTGGAATTCATGTTTATGTTCTGTGCACTGCCATTGTATCTGGTTTATGCAGTACTTCAGGGCTGTGCATTTGCAATGGCTGGTATCATCCATCTGCGTCTTCACTCTTTTGGAAACCTGGAATTTTTCACCCGTATCCCAATGTCTGTGAAAGCAGGGCTGACAGGGGATCTGATCAATTTCGTGATCTGTGTGATCGCATTTTTTGTGATCGGATATGCAGTTGCTTATTTTATGATCGGCAAGTTCCATTTTGCAACACCGGGACGTCTTGGAAATTATACAGATGACGGGGCAGAAGAGGAAGAAAATAACAGCACAGAAAAAGGCGGCAGCCCAAAGAAGGATTCCCAGGCAGAACGGATCATCGCTCTTTTGGGTGGCAGGGAAAATATTGTTTTAGTAGATGCCTGCATGACAAGACTTCGTGTAACAGTAAAAGATGTAGATAAGGTTGCGGAGCTTCCGGCATGGAAAGCAGAGGGAGCTTTAGGGCTTTTAAAGAAGGATAAAGGGATCCAGGCAGTTTATGGACCAAAGGCAGATGTGCTGAAATCAGATATTAATGACATCTTATAAATGTTTTTTGGAATTGCTCTGATATAGAAAGGCAGAAAAATGAAAATCCTTACGTTAAATACACACAGTCTGGCAGAAGAAAATGCTACAGAAAAAATGCAGCTGTTTTCCGGTATCATAGAACAGGAACAGCCGGAGATCATGGCATTTCAGGAAGTAAACCAGACCATGGCAGAACCATTTATAAATGAAAAAGAAGTCTCTGGTTATCAGCCGGTAAATGGTCATGAAGGGAAAATGCGCCGGGATAACTATGCAGCTTCTCTGGCAGAAGAGTTAAGAAAAAAAGGCCTTTTTTATTACTGGACATGGATCCCGGTAAAAGTGGGATATGATAAATATGATGAAGGAATGGCAATATTTTCCAAAAATCCCATTCATTCTTCCTGTGTATTTAATTTAAGTAATACAAATGATTACCATAACTGGAAAACCAGAAAAGCTTTAGGCATACACACAGAAAAGGGTTGGTTTTTTACAGTACATATGGGCTGGTGGAAAGATGAAGAAGAACCTTTTAAGGCCCAGTGGGAATCTTTTTCAGAAAATATCCGGAAATTAACAGATAAAAAAGAGACATCCCTGTGGGTCATGGGAGATTTTAACAGTCCTGCTTCTGTAAGGGGAGAAGGCTACGATCTTGTAAGTGGAAGTGGCTGGAAAGATACATGGAAGCTTGCAAAAAAGAAAGAGGAAGGCTTTACAGCACCGCCAAAGATCGATGGCTGGAAGGAAGCAGACAAAACATCGCCTAAGCAGGGAATGCGCATCGACTACATCTGGCATTGGGGAGATATTAATATAGAAGAATCCCGCATTTTATGTAACGGAAAAAGAGAACCGGTGGTTTCAGATCATTATGCAGTTATGATAGAAACCGGTAAATAATCCGGTAAATATTGATGATGCAGGTGCCAAATAATTATTTGAAAGAGAGTGTAAATACAGTGAAGAGAACAGCAGGAATACTTTTATCCATATCCAGTCTGCCGTCAAAATACGGCATCGGCTGTTTTTCAAAAAGCGCCTATGAATTTGCCGATTGGCTAAAAGAGGCAGGACAAAGTTACTGGCAGATCCTTCCTTTAGGACCGACCAGTTATGGGGATTCCCCTTATCAGTCATTTTCCACCTATGCAGGAAATCCTTATTTTATCAGTTTAGAAGATCTGATCGAAGAAGGCGTTTTAACAGAAAAGGAATGTGAAAAGCTGGAAACAGAGTCTAAAGAGGGGACGATCGACTACAAAAAATTGTATGAGGACAGATATCCCATTTTGCGAAAGGCCTATGAACGAAGTAACATCAGCAAAAACCCGGATTATCAGCAGTTCCTTGCAGAAAATGAATGGTGGCTTTCTGACTATGCGCTCTTTATGGCGGTGAAAGACAGGTTTGAGGGTAGACCATGGACTGAGTGGGCAGAAGATATACGTCTTCGCTATGGTTATGCCATGGATTATTACCGGAAAGAACTGTATTTCGATATAGAATTCCAGAAATACCTGCAGTTTACATTTTATAAACAGTGGAATAAATTAAAGGCTTATGTAAACAGTCTGGGGATCCGCATGATCGGGGATATTCCTATTTATGTGGCTATGGACAGCGCAGATGCCTGGGCAAATCCTTCTTTATTTCAGTTAGATGAAAAAAATGTACCGTATGCAGTAGCAGGCTGTCCGCCGGATGGATTCTCTGCTACAGGCCAGCTCTGGGGAAATCCTCTCTACCGCTGGGAATATCACAGGCAGACAGGTTATGAATGGTGGCTGCAGCGTCTTTCTCATTGCTTTAAGTTGTATGATGCAGTGCGCATCGACCATTTCAGAGGTTTTGACCAGTATTATTCCATTCCATATGGAGCGGAAACTGCTATCACAGGCCACTGGGAACAGGGACCGGGGATCGATCTTTTTAACCGGGTGCGCCAGGTGCTGGGAGAAAAAGAAGTCATTGCAGAAGATCTTGGCTATGTAACGGATTCTGTGAGAAAACTGGTCCATGACAGCGGATTTCCGGGAATGAAGGTACTGGAATTTGCCTTTGATTCCAGGGATTCCGGCTGTGCCAGTGATTACCTGCCCCATAACTATCCGGAGAATTCCGTGGCTTATACAGGAACCCATGATAATGAAACGCTGGCAGGCTGGTTTGACAGCATTACAAAAGAAGAGCAGGAACTGGTACGAGATTATCTGTGCGATCATTACACACCAAAGAAATATTTATACAGGTCTTTAAACAGTCTGGTGATGCGTTCCAAGGCAGCTCTTTGCGTGATCCCCATGCAGGACCATTTGGGGCTGGATAACCGTTATCGTATGAACAAGCCTTCTACTGTAGGAGAAAATTGGAAATGGCGTCTGAAAAAAGGAGATCTGACGGATCAGTTAAAAGCAGAGATCCGTGGTATGACCCGCAGATATGGACGTTTAAATGGTCAATAGCCTGCAATTCGTTTGTTTTTTAACAGAAACATAAGCTATTGAGAAAGAAAATCACTTGCAATGTATTTCGTATATGCGTATAATAAAAACAGAAACAGCCCGAATGAGCTGTTTCTGTTATGTTAATAAAACTTTTTTGATCTATATGCAACTGTTAAAAAAATCACAACAAAGAGGAGAAAACCAATGAGAGGAGTAGAAACCCGTATTCAGGAGATTCGTCACAGAATCTTCAGAGAAGTAGCCCGTATGGCTTATCATACTGAATGGCCTGTAGACAAGCGTATTGAGGAACTTCCATATAAGATCATTCCGGGAGAAGTTGGAAACTTCCGTAATGATGTATTCTTAGAGAGAGCTATTGTAGGAGAGAGACTGCGCCTGGCAATGGGACTTCCGTGCCGTAATGCATCTGAGCATGCGCCAGTTTCTGATAATATCGAAGCAGCAGACAAAGCAGAGACCTACTATACACCACCTCTGATCAATGTTATTAAATTTGCCTGCAATGCCTGCAGGGAGAAAAGAGTCCATGTAACTGATGGATGTCAGGGATGTTTAGCTCATCCTTGTGTGGAAGTCTGTCCAAAGGGAGCTGTTTCCCTGGACCGTACTACAGGACGCTCCCACATTGATGAAGATAAATGTATCAAGTGCGGTAAGTGTGCAACTGTATGTTCCTACAATGCCATTATCGTTCAGCAGAGACCGTGTGCAGCAGCCTGCGGTATGGATGCTATTTCTTCTGATGAAAATGGAAAAGCAGATATTGACTATGATAAGTGCGTATCCTGCGGACAGTGTCTTGTAAACTGCCCATTTGGCGCTATTGCAGATAAGTCACAGATCTTCCAGACCATCCGTGCTATCCAGTCCGGTGAACGTGTATATGCAGCAGTAGCTCCTGCATTCGTAGGCCAGTTCGGACCAAAGGTAACTCCTGGAAAACTGAGAGCAGCTATGAAGAAATTAGGATTTGCCGATGTTTTTGAAGTAGCGATCGGTGCTGACCTTTGTGCAGCCCAGGAAGCACAGGACTTCTTAGATGAAGTACCGGAGAAGATTCCATTTATGGCAACCTCCTGCTGTCCTGCATGGTCTGTAATGGCAAAGAAGGTATATCCAAAGCATGCAAACTGCATCTCCATGGCACTGACTCCTATGACACTGACTGCAAGACTGATCAAGAAGCAGCATGAATCCGCAAAGGTTGTATTTATCGGACCATGTGCAGCAAAGAAACTGGAAGCAATGCGCACCAGTATCCGAAGCGACGTGGATTTCGTACTGACCTTTGAGGAAATGGCCGGAATCTTTGATGCGAAGCATGTGGATATTGAAAATATTGAAGAAGATCCAAACGGTGTCAACGATGCTTCCACAGACGGAAGAAACTTTGCTGTTGCAGGTGGTGTAGCAACCTCTGTTAAGGATGTTTTAAAAGAACTTAGACCGGATATGGAAGTCAAGATCGCCAATGCAGAAGGCTTAAAAGAGTGCCGTCAGCTGTTAAAGCTTGCAACCTTAGGCAAATATGACGGTTATCTGTTAGAGGGAATGGCATGTCCAGGCGGTTGTGTAGCCGGCGCAGGAACCATGCAGCCTGTAAAGAAATCCCAGGCAGCTGTCAATATTTACGCTTCCAAGGCAAACCATAAAAACTGTCATGAAACGGAATATGTAAAAGAGCTAGACAAATTGGTGGATTGATGTTGTTTTAAATTACATTTTCCATTATAATAATAAGTGATTTTGGTAATTCAAAACACTGCTTTTCTCATGGTTATGAAAGAATGCCTGTGTTCAGGCTTCGTTTACCAGAAGGGGAGCAGTGTTTTTTGTATTCCGGTTTGGGAGCATAAAACATACAAATGGATAAAAAACAGTGCATCTGTTTACGAAAGAGGAGAGAAGTCATGAGTTTAAAAGAGTGTTATGAGAAAATGGGAGCCGATTATGAGGATGTATTATCCAGGTTAAGAAGTGAAGGGCTGGTACGCAAGTTTGCTGTTAAGTTTCTGGATGATGACAGCTATGCAGCTTTAAAAGATGCCATGGCCGCCGGAAACGCCCCGGAAGCATTCCGCGGCGCCCATACATTAAAAGGTGTGGCACAGAATCTGGGATTTGGCCCCCTTTATAAGGCGGCTGCACAGGTGACAGAGGTTTTAAGGCCGTCTGAAAACAGTTCCGGTGATATGGAAAAAGCAGCTGAACTGATGCCTGCAGTAGATGAAGAATATGCACGTACCATAGCTGCTATTAAAGAACTTTAAAATTTACAGGTTTACAGGAAGCCTGACTGTAAAGGAAGATCCAAGGTCTGGTGTGCTGGTCACTTTAATGGTGCCGCCACAGAGACTGAGGATCTTTTTTACTAATGCCAGACCAAGGCCGTTGCCTTCTATATTGCGGCTGCCTTCTGCCTGGTAAAACTTGTCAAACATATGTTTTTGCACCTCTTCAGTCATGCCAATACCGGTATCTGTTATTGTGACGCAGACAGTATCCTCATTCTGGCTCATTTTTACAGATACAAGACCGCCGGAAGGGGTGAATTTGATCCCGTTGGAAAGAAGATTGGTCCAGATCTGGAAGAGCAGGTCTTCATTTCCGTAGAAAGATATTTCAGGAAGCTCCAGGTCAATATCAATATTTTTGCCGGACCAGATAGGCTCTAAAGAAAGGACTGCCTGGCGGATCTGCTCATCCAGGGAAAATGTTTTTTTCTCAGAGATAATAGACTGGTTTTCCAGTTTGGATAATTTTAAAATGTTGCCGGTGAGCGTAGAAAGCTGCCTTGAGCTTTTTAAGATCTGTTCTGCGTACAGCTTATTCTGTTCATCCCTGGTAGAAGTAGACAGAAGGGCAGCGTAGCCTTCAATGGCAGCAAGAGGGGTTTTTATCTCATGGGATACATTCTGGATAAAATCAGACTGCAGAGTTTCAATGGAATTTAACTCCTTTACCATTTTATTGAAGTTTAAATTCATCTCCCTGACTTCATACCAGATGTCATTTTCTTTTAACCGCACATCAAAATTTCCTGCAGATACCTGTTCTAAAGCACGGACCAGGTCCTGGATAGGGCGGAAAAAGTGGTGGGAGATGACCGTAGTAATGCACAGGGAGATCAGTGCGGAACTGAAGGTGTTGGTGAGAAAAGGAAACCAGCCCATAGGGGGATGATCCGGGCTTAATATGCCTGCACGGAATAAACACCAGGTGATGCCGGAAAATGCGAAAAAGCCCAGTGCCTGCACTGCAATGATCACACTGATAAAAATCCCCCATAATTTCAGATCTTTCATTCTTTTATCACCGCCTTATATCCAAGTCCACGGACTGTTATGATCTCAAAATCCGGATTATTCTCAAAACGTCTGCGTAGCCGGTTGATATGTACATCAATGGTCTGCAAGTCTGATTCGCTGTTCCGCCCCCAGATTTCATCCATTAACTGCATACGGGTAAAGATCTTATTTGGATAGGAGATCAGCTTAAATAGCAGGAAAAATTCCTTCTGGGGAAGCATCTGGGGATCATCTCCCCAGGTCACAGTCAGTGCATCGTAGTCTAAGATAGTATGAGGCAGAGAGAGCTGTTTATTGCTGGCAATGTGTGAACGGCGAAGCAGTGCCCGCACTCTCAATACCATTTCATCTAAATTTACCGGTTTTGTCATATAATCGTCTGTTCCCAGGGAAAATCCTTTATTTTTAGAAGGAAAATCATCTTTTGCGGTGATCATCAGTACCGGCATGCCGGGGTTGGAACGGCGCAGCAATTCAGTAAATTCATAGCCGTCCATAACAGGCATTAAAATATCAGTGATCACCAGGTCTACATGTTCGTTCTCGATCAGATCCCAGGCTTCCTGTCCATTGTGTACAGTTAAAACCTTAAAACCCTCTTTTTCCAGTACAATGCGGTAGAGCTGCAGCAGGGAGTCTTCATCTTCTATTACGAGAATGGTCAATATCTGCATGGTAGTATATCTGCCTTTCTTTGGTATATTCGTTATGTTTGTCATATTTTGGCCTGTGTTCCCAGGTCAGGTACATCAATACATTCAGCATAGCATATTTTTATGAACAACAGGTGAAATATAGGAAACAAAATAAAGAGGGTGTAAAAATTCTTGTGTCTATGGAAAGTAAATCTTTCTGATAAGAAATAGATATGTAAAATTTTGCTGT
>UQJF01000124.1 GCA_900541315.1 uncultured Clostridium sp.
AGCAATCGGCTTTCATGAATGGTGATGCCTGCGTCAGCAGGCATGTCCGTTTAGATTGAATGACCTGAAAACAGCCTTCTGTTATTTCTGATTATCTTTTATTTTGAGGAAATATCTTCAATAAAACCTTCTCCGAATACCTCCTTCACATCACTTACAATAAGAAACGCCTGCTTGTCATATTCCCGGACAATATCCCGAAGCCAGACGATCTCTTTTCTGGGAACAACACAAAACAGCATGTCCCTTTCTGTTCCGGAATACATTCCTACTGACTTTACAGCAGTAACCCCTCTCTCCATATTTTTCATGATCGAACCTGCGATCTCTTTATTGCGTTCAGAAATAATGATCGCAAGTTTCGAAAAATTCAGACCATCTAAAATTCCATCTGATACGCGGCACACTGCATAGATCGCTATCATCGCATACAATGCTGATCCCAGTCCAAATACAGAAGCACCTGCCAGTACTACCATTGCATCAAGAACCTGCATGATCTGAGATACTGAATATTGACGGATCTTCAGATGGAGCAGGGCTGCGAGCATATCCGTGCCCCCTGTAGTGGCATGTACTGCAAATAAAATCCCTGTTCCAACTCCGGAAAGAATACCACCAAATAAAGCTGATAAAAAGATATCATCTCCGGCAATGGTCATTTCCGGCAAAACATACAAAGAAACTGACAAGGACACAGTTGCTATAAATGTCCTTTTAATAAAATTCCATCCTTTCAAACGCCAGGCAGCCAGAAATAATGGAATATTCAGTAATGTATTTGTCAGCCATAAGGGTATATCAAACAGACTTTTAAATATGATCGCCACGCCGGATACTCCACCGGTAACAAGGTTCACAGGATCATAAAGGTTTTTTATTGCAAACCCCATTAAAAATGCTGCAAAAATAATCACTGCATAACAGGCCAATTCAGTTTTTACTGCCCTGAAATCCTTCATTTTTATTTCACCATTTTTCTATCTGATCCCAGTCAGATTTTTTATGCGGACGTTCCCACATATATTCTTTAAATTCCCCACAGCATGGGGTTCCTTTACATACCCAGATGCGGCGGTCTGTCACATCCATAAGGATACACCCAAGCGTACTGATCCGGTTCAGCTCTGTCTTTCTGCTATCACCGTGTCTGCAAACGCTGAAAGGATATCCAAAATGATCCTTAAAGGCATCCTTTATATCTTCCATGGTGACTGCACCTGCTTTAGGCTGAAGATGTTTTAAAATTCTTCTGTCACGATATAAAGTTCCCCCCAGTGCATCTACCTGATATGCATAATGTGGATGACGGATATGGTTACTATGGGCTATCAGACCATTTTCCGGATACAGCACCAGCTGTCCATCCTTTAGTTTTTCAAATCCCATGGCATCACCACCGCAATAAGCTGCCACATAATACATTGGAAGCATTGATTCCGCTCCAAATATCTGATTCACCGCATCAACGTAACGGTCCTGTTCCAAAAATTTACGGCGGATAAATACAGATGGGATTCCAAAAACTTCAGGATTATATGTTTTTTGCAGACTGTTGACTCCCAGGGCAATTCCTGCCTGGTTCATGCCATATCTGGCAAGCTGTCCTGCCTCTGTAACGATCATCAGATCCGGACCGTCATCTCTAAGTATCTGTAAGATCACGGTGCCGTATTCCTGCCATGTATAAGTGTCCCAGTTCTGCGCCAGGATCGTATGTCCATTGGCAGAAGCATCCGGCAATACTGCAACGCTGGAACAGCCATCCAGTTCCTCCTTATCAGAAGGGGGTCTGCGGACCAGAGTCATAGCTTCAGACCGTGAATTTAAGGTTAAAAGGTCATCAAACTCTACATCTGCGCCCTGGGCGATCCCTTCTAATTCATCTAAAAGTTCCGGTGAGTAAGAACGGATAAAAGGAAGAAATTCTTTGGATATCACTTTTGCTTCATCCCAGCTTACCGCAGTGTGACCGCCATTAAAAAACCGGATATAGCGTTCCAATACTCCCTGTATCAATTCTTTACATTGAACACCATAATCTACTCCACGTTCTCTATGGTTTTTACCCCGGATAGTGAAAACAGGCATCTCCATATTGTTCTCTCCTCTCTTTACTTGATAAACATAGTAACACCAGGGCCAAGGGGCAGGTTAAATGCCCACCAGACACCTAAAATAAGCAGTTCCGTGATCATAGTCGCTATTGCATATGGCATACAGCCTGCAAAAACCGTTCCCATACCCGGTGTTTTACTCTTGTCTGTATTATACTTACCGAGAAGGCCTACGATCAGTGCCACATCAGAAGAGATCGGTGCGATCGCATTGGTAGCAGAATCTCCGATGCGGTATGCTACTGTAGTTAAAGCCGGGCTAAAGCCGATCGCATAAAGCATTGGGATCAGGATCGGTGCCAGGATCATCCACTTTGAAGATCCGGAAGTCATAAATAAATTTAAAAATGTAGAGAAAAATACAATAAATACAATAAGACCAAATCCATTGATACCTGATGTTTTTATCCATTCAGCGCCTGCAGCACCTAATGCAGTCGGAATATTAGATGCATTAAACAGGTAAATAAATAAGGAGGCCGGAAGTGCGATCACCATGAAATTAACCATGGAATTAATACTGCCTGCAAGCATCTTAGGCAGGGAATTCCAGTCTTTTAAAGCACCAGTTGTACGTCCATAGGCAATTCCTGTAACCATAAAGAATAAAAATAACAGTGTTAACACACTCTTTAATAACGGAGAGTTAGGAACAAGGCTTCCATCATCTGCACGGAAAACAGAATTTTGCGGAATGCATATGATGACCAGTAATGCCAGGTAAATAACTGCTGCGATCGCTGTATTCCGGAGTGCCTTATGCTCCAGGGGAGATAAATCTTTATCTGAAGAGCCAATCTGAATAAGACTTAAATCCTTTGCTTCGCCGATAAAGCCTCTGACAAATTTTGTTGTTACCACGGTAAATACCACTGTCAGGATAATGGCGCATGCAAACATAAAATACCAGTTCTGAAGTACATGTACAGTAGAGGTGTCGATTCCCAGAGAAGAACATACAGATTCATTGATACCACTTAACAGTACATCCAGATTTCCAACAAATACATTGGCAGACATTCCGGCATTACCTGCCGCATATGCCAAAATGATGCCCAGCCACGGATTATACCCCATTGAAGCAAATACCGCCGCTGCTACTGCTGTACAGCCTAAGATACCTGCATTAGAGGCTGTATTTGCATTGATCGCAATAAATGAAACAATGGCAAATACAAATGCCGGACGTACACCTGCGATCGTTCTCTTAATAAACGCACCGAACAGTCCCACCTGTTCTGCCAGTCCGATGGACAGCATCAGCAGGCCCATCATCATCATTGGTGAAAAGTTATAATAAATACTGTATAAATTCTGTGTTACATAATTTATGGTCTCTTTATTTAACAGGTTCTTTATAGTCACTGTTACAATTTCCCCGCCTGTTCCTTTGGAAGATGCACTTTCATAAGTCACAGAAACACCTGCAAATATCACAGAAAGAACAATTGCCACCACGATCAGGATCGTAAACAGATAAAATGGATGCGGAAGTTTATTACCAATAACTTCAACACCATTAATAAACCGGAAAAACAACCCCTTTTTTTCTTCTTTTGTCTTCTCCATACCTGATTCTCCTTTACTTTGTTTCATATACAACTTCTCCGCCAACAACTGTCTGCAGGGAGCAGATATCTTTTATTTCTTCTTCCGGGCATTTCATATAGTCACGGTCGATCACAACAAAATCTGCCAGTTTTCCCGGCTCGATACTGCCTTTTAACTGCTCTTCAAATGCTGCGTAGGCCGCCCAATTTGTATAAGAACGCAGTGCTTCCTCCCGGGTCATTGCTTCCTGTGGATGCCATCCTCCTTCCGGTTTTAAATGCTCATCTTTTCTTGTTACCGCACAATACATGCTTAAAAATGGATTGCAGCTTTCTACCGGTGAATCCGTTCCGTTTGGTAAAGGATTTCCCTGGTCGATCAATGTTCTCCATGCATATGCACCTTTTATGCGCTCTGCTCCCAGACGTGCATCTGCTACATTTTTATCCGTCCGTAAAAATACTGTCTGATGAGTAGGTATAACCCCCAGTTTGCGGAAACGTTCTATGTCTTCCGGGGCAATGATCTGGGCATGCTCACTTCTGAGACGTGCATCTTTATCTGGAAGCTCCTTTAAAAGCTGTTCATATACATCCAGACACTGACGGTTAGCTGCATCTCCAATTGCATGGCACCAGGTCTGGAAACCAGCCCTTCGCGCCTCATACAATACAGAATACAACTGGTCATTTGTCCACTTTCCATTTCCTTTATGGCCTGGCTGGTCTTCATAGTCTTCTAACATCCATGCACTTCTGGCTCCTAAAGATCCATCAAGGGATATCTTATAGGCTCTGGCTGTAAGACGATTGTCATACATACCAATTCGGAGTCCCTTCTTAAAGAATTTTAAAGAGCCTTCCATCAGTTCCTGGTAATTCGGACGTCCCAGTACACGCATACTTACATAGATCCTTAATTTCAGACGCTCTTTTTCATATAATTCCTGCCATGCTTCCACCCACTCTTCCGGTGAGCCGGCATCCTGAACAGATGTTAAACCATTTGAAAAGAATTCCTGCTGGGCCAGCAATACGATCTTCTGGATTTGTTCCTTTGTATACGATGGTATCGCTTTATTAAATGGATCCTGCGCCTGATCAGTAACCACACCAAGGAGGCTTCCATCCTGCTTATGTAAAAATTCTCCCCCTGCCGGGTCTGGTGTATCCTTTGTGATCCCTGCTGTTTCAAATGCCTTTGTATTTGCCCATGCAGCATGTCCGCAGGCTCTTGTAAGGTATACCGGTGAATCAGGCGCCACAGCATCCAGGTCTTCTTTGGTAGGAAATGATGGATCATCCCACGTATCATTGATCCATCCCCGTCCAATGATCCATTCTCCTTTTTTCGCACTGCTGTAAGCATCAGCAACCATGTCCAGGATCTCCTGCTTTTGTTTTGATACCAGATTCAGGTTCAGCTTCATAGCACCTGTATTGGTAATGTGAAGATGGGCATCGATCAATCCAGGCAGTACCGTTTTTCCCTGAAGATCTATGATCTTCGTGTGTTCGTCACAATTTTCAAGAACCTCCTCTGTACTGCCAACAACACTAAATCTGTCCCCCGACACCCCGAATGCAGCGGCTGTGGAAAATTTATCATCTGCAGTATAAATATTCCCGTTGATCCATGCCATATCCAGTTTTCGCATCTTGATTCCTCCTCCTGTTTTTACATCATATTGACAGCCTTATTATTTTCAGCTAATATGATTGTAACTATTTTTGCAAATATAATCCAATACTAATTATTTATAAATTCTATAACATAAATGAATTGAATTTTCTGAATACTTATTCATTAGAGTTTCATCCTCTATTACAGTTTGTATTCCGCAGAAAGGATGATCATAAATGGATCTGGATAAGGTCACTTACCTTCTGGCACTTGCCGATACCAAAAACTATTCACGGGCAGCAGAACAATGCCATATATCACAGCCTGCTTTAACACGTTATATTAAAAACCTGGAAGAAGAATTAAATGTAACACTATTCGACCGGTCTTCCTTTCCCATCCGGCTTACCTATGCCGGGGAGCGATATATAGATGGTCTTTTGAAGATCCTGGAAATGAAAGAAAAACTGGATAAGGAAATGAGAGAAATTGCAGGGCATGTTCAGAACCAGATCTCGATCGGCATGCACAGCACCCGCTGTTACAGCTGGCTTCCCCGCATTCTTCCTGACTATCAGAAAATCTGTCCCAAAGTAAAGGTCAAGCTGAGCGAGGGAAATTCAGCTAAATTACAAAAGGATGTAAAAAACGGGGCGATCGATGTATTTTTTATATGTTCAAAGCCTTCTGATCTTGATGGTCTGACATTTGTCCCTCTTTTTCAAGAAGAAATGACTCTTATTGTAAGCCGTACTGCAGCTGTTTTTCATAACTTAATACTTCCGGAAAACATCCCGGGAGTTCTCCAGTATATTCCTCCTCGTATTCTGGAACAGATTCCTTTCATTTCCCTGACACCGGGACATGGAACCTATGAATTTGCAAGGGAACAATTTAAAAAATTTCAAATATCCCCCTCTGTTTCTATGGAGCTGGATAATTCACCTACCGTGTACCGTTTAGTTCCGCAAAACAATGGCTTTGGATTTGCTCCCGTAACTGTTACCTATGAAGAAAAATTTGACTATACACCTATTTTCTGCTCCATGGACCATCATGTAAGTTCAAGGGAAATCGGATTGTTATACCGGGATAGTTCTTCATTATCTCCTGCAACCCGCCAGTTTATCCAGACAGCCAGAGAAGTTATCCCCAGTTTTGTAAGATCTGAGATCCCTCATTTTGAAGTCCGGGAAGATATTAACTTTTCTTAACTTTATTATATGATGATACCAGGGTCAAAAGTTCATAAATCCGACGCAAGCTTGCTTGCAGGAGGATTTTTGAACTTGGGACCCGCCAAAAACATGAGTAAGAAGCCATTTTTTGAAGAAAAATGAGCGGATTACGAATGTTTTTGGAATTGCGGGAGTGCAAAGCACGTAGCAATTCGGTATCAGAGGGATCAAAATAATAACACCTGAAAGGTAAACCCAACCATGCTTTCCATATTATATGAAGATAACGATATTATAGTCGTAATAAAGCCAGCCGGTCTGGAATCACAAAGTGGAAAAAGCTTTGCCCCGGACATGGTCAGTGAGATACGAAAACACCTGGCCAGTCATCCACAAGATATCCACAAATTAACAAAAGAAACATCCACAGCTTCCAAATATCCACAGCCACCTTATGTAGGAGTTATCCACAGACTAGACCGTCCGGTATCTGGTATTATGGTATATGCCAAGAATCCCAAGGCTGCAGCTTCACTTAGTACCAGCCTTCAGCAGGGAAAAATAGAAAAATGGTATCAGGCTGTGATCTGTGGAAAACCTGTGGATAACAATGGGACATATGTGGATTATCTTAAGCAGGACAAGAAAAACAACTGTTCACGGATTGTGTATAAGTCTGATCCTGACGGAAAAAGAGCTGAGCTGGAATACAAAGTGTTAGACTGTATGCAAACGGAGGAAAAGGATCCCCAATACTTAAGTCTGGTGGAAATAAAGCTGCTCACCGGCAGGCATCATCAGATCCGGGTTCAATTTTCCGGTCATGGAACACCTCTTTATGGAGATGGCAAATACGGAAATAATGAAAAAGCTGTAAGAAAAAGCCTTGCTTTGTGTGCATGCCATTTAAGATTTAAACATCCGGCAACTGGCCGGATCATGGATTTTCAGATAAAACCGGATACAGGAGCTTTTAAATTATTCAGTAAAAACATATCATAAATACAAAACGTCGGACTTTAAAAAGTCTGGCGTTTTTTTATCCTTGCATAATTCCATCACTTGTTGTATAGTATTAATTGTAATGACATATAGTATTGATTACTACATGTAAAAGTTTTCAAAGCTTATATGACACATGCAAGGAGGTATCTGCTATGAGTGCAAAAATAAAAAGAAATATCTGCCGTATGAAAGATCCCGGAAGCGCCATTACCCATCTGATCGCTATGGTGGCCGCTGCCATTGCATCAGTCCCGCTTTTGATCAAAGCAGCAAAAACACCAGGCTACCTGCATCTGGCAGCACTGGCGGTGTTTATTTTAAGTATGATCTGTCTGTATGGGGCAAGTACCTTGTACCATACACTGAATATTTCTCCTGTTATCAATAAGCGTCTGCGCAAGCTGGACCATATGATGATCTTCGTCCTTATTGCCGGAACTTATACACCGGTATGCCTGATCGTTTTAGGAGACCACACCGGCTGGAACCTTTTAGGTCTTGTATGGGGCATTGCCCTTGTTGGGATCATCATCAATGCTCTCTGGATCACCTGCCCCAAGTGGTTTTCTTCCCTGATCTATATTGCCATGGGATGGGTGTGCATCCTGGCTATCTCCAAGATCATCGCTGCACTTCCAGCTGGTGGCTTTGCATGGCTTTTAGCAGGCGGCATTATTTACACCGCAGGAGGAATTATATATGCATTGAAACTGCCGATTTTCAATTCCAGGCACCAGTACTTTGGCTCCCATGAGATCTTCCACCTGTTTGTCATGGGCGGCAGTCTCTGCCACTATATGATGATGTATCAGTTCGTGGCATAAAGCTGACTTTCTGAAGCCACGAATATGTCCATATTACAGCCATGGGCGATCAGCTCCTCCTTCTTCTTCCGGGGGAGCTGTTTTATTGCATATTCCCGCTTCATGGCCTCCTGTTTTGTCCCAAAGGCTTCATAATAGGCCAGTGTCACCGGTCTTCTTGACTTCGTATATTTGGCTCCAGTGCCGCTGTTGTGGGCATGGAGCCGTTTTTTTAAGTCATTGGTCCATCCGCAGTACAATGTCCCGTCTGCGCAGTGGAGTATATAGGTATAATTCATATCTTTCCCCTGAAGCTTCCTTCTGATCCTGAAGTTTTCCCGGATCCCGATAATCTGTACATCCTAAACCATACATTTTATGTACTAGTATAATCCACGATAATTACCGATCCATTACACGCAGGATAAATTTTCAT
>UQJF01000125.1 GCA_900541315.1 uncultured Clostridium sp.
GAAAATTTATCCTGCGTGTAATGGATCGGTAATTATCGTGGATTATACTAGTACAGCTCTGCGATCCGGGTGATCCCTACATAAATGTGGGAAATTTTATACCAGGTAGCAAAGTCAGTAACTCCTGTCTGAGGCAGTCCGAATATATTCTGGAATTCCCGTACAGCGGCGGCAGTCTGTGGGCCATAAATACCGTCTGGCCGGATCCGGGGAATGGCCGTATATACCTGGGCAATGGCATCTAACTGCTCCTGAAGCTGGCGCACCTTGTCACCGGAACTGCCCACTGTCAGGTCATATCCCGGCCAGGAAGCAGGGATACCGGCAATCTGCTCTGCTGTATTAATGTACATGCTGTCACCGTAATAGTAGCGTAAGATCTCGATGGGGCTGTAGCCTTGCTGACCTAAGGAGCAGGATCCCCATTGTGTCATCCACCGAGGACACAGAACCTTTCGTCCATCGCAATATTGGGTCAAGATAGGCTGCCGCACGCCGGGGCGGGAGAGAAAACTGTCAAAGATCTCATCTACAACCTGGGAAATGCTTTCAAAAATATTTCTGCCGTAGATCCATTTATGGTCAAAAGCAGTGGAAGAGGTGATCGTGAAATCATAGCCCTGATTCCGGTACCATTCTGTGTATACACGGTTTAAGGTAAAGGACATGATAGCCAGTACATTGGCGGTAATGGTGTTCTGGGGCCAGGTAGAGTAGATTTCACTGGAGGCCACATTTTTAATATAATCCCGGTAGGGTACATAATAATCTTTGGCTGTGGAGTCTGTAGGTGTTCCGTCATGGACAACAACTGTTTGTGGAACAACCACCCGGCTTAATACGATCTCACCGCTTTCACCTATCGGTTTTACTTCTGCTTCGGCAATTTTTGGCGGATAATTTCCAAATAAAGTGTGATCCGGGATAACTATGGGGTCTTCGGGCGGTGTACTGTCTTCATCTCCTGTAAGTTTTGCAGGCTGGATCGCCTGCGCCCCGGCTAGGACTTCAGTGCCGGAGATATTTAAAGGTTGAAAACCTTCTGCTTCCACCAGCACATTGTATTCAGAATAGGGTTGATAGATACTGGGCTCTAAGCTGTATTCCTCAGGAGGTGCCGGAAGAGATATATTTTCTGTCTGTCCGGAAGAATCAGTAGTCAGCTGTTCTAACACACGTTCCGGTTCTCCTTTGGAACTGATGGAAACTTTAGCGTTTTGGATGGGAAAATTATTCCGGATGTTGATCACCTGGATCTTTAAGCTGCCTCTGGATAAAAAATCCTGTCCGTTTGCCATAAAAAATGCCTTCTTTTTTATACCGTCGTTTCCAGTATATGAGAAGGTATTTTTCTTATGACTGATCTGAAGAAAAATGATAGGGAAGAGATCATAAGATGCTTTTAAATCTGAAATCCACGGGTCTTAAGATAATTTTTTATGGTTTCTACTGCGCCATTGATCCCAACAGCTGCAGTGTTGATCTTCAGATCATAATTATCAGGGGATTCCCATTCTTTTCCAGTATAGTAGCGGAAATAATCCCGTCTTTCTCTGTCGATCCTCTTGATATTTTTTTTAGCATCTTTTGCAGCATAATATTCTTTTTCAATGGTACGTTTTTCCCTGAAATCCATGTCTGCATAGATAAATATGCGCACCAGGCCTTCCATGCTTTCCAGAACATAATCAGCGCAGCGGCCCATGATAATGCAGTTTTCTTCAGCGGCCAGCTTCCGGATCACTTCAGACTGGAAGCGGAACAGATTGTCTGCAGATATCAGGTCAGAACCAAAAGAAGGAGCGCTTTTTTCAGGAGTAAGGCTTTTAATGATCTTGTACAGCAGCTTATTTCCAGTTTTTTCATCTGCAAGGTAATAGAAACTCTCTTCAATGCCGCTTTCGTCAGAATTCATGCGGAGAATGTTTTTGTCATAAAAGTCTAGTCCAAGTTCCTGAGCCAGTTTGGTTCCTACTTCACAGCCACCGCTGCCAAATTGTCTTCCGATGGTAATGACAAGTTTGTTTTCGTCTTTCATATGCATGCCTCCTGTTTTGGGTATTTTAGGTGCATTCAGTATAGCATAGGAAAAAGACAAAAATATCACTTTTCTGTTAATTTGACGAAAAACTAAGATTCTTAAGAAGACTTAGTTTTTGCAATGGATATTTAATATCCCTTCTTCACATATTACAAAATCCATGTTTTTATCATGGTCTTCTATAGGGATCTCATCACACATAAGGACCCTTCGGCATAGGACGGCCAGAGTTCCTTTTACCTGGTTTAAATACCGGTCATAGTACCCACCGCCATATCCAAGACGGTGTCCATCACGACCGCAGGACAAGCAGGGGATAAGAGCCAGATCAATCTCTTTTGGTGAGATTTTTTCACATGTATCGACTGGTTCCAATATGCCATATTTTCCAGGAGCAAGGTCATCCATGGAATGGATCTCATATACTTCCATGATCCCTTTGCTGATACATTTTGGTACACCTGCCCGTTTTCCTCTTTTCAAAATATCTTCTATGATCGGTTTGGTATTGATCTCATCTTCTGTACCCACAAAGCAGAAAACAGTATATGCTTTTTGATAAATATCCCAGGTGCGGATATTCGTAAAAATAGCATTATCACTGGAAGCACAGCTTTCACGGTCCAAGCTGTTCCGCTGTTCTTTTAAAATTTTGCGAAGTTGTTTTTTCTGTGTAGTTAAGTCTGGAATTTTTTTCATAGTTAAGCCTTTTAACATCAAAAATCTAGTCAATTTTTAGTTTAACACCTGTAGTATACTCTAGGTCAAGAATTTTTTATATAACCTGTAAAAATTGCCTAGCAATTTTTATGCCAAAAAAGATTAGTATGAGCCAAAAAAATTTAGCCTTCAAAGGCATTGAAAAAATAAATGATATATATTATAATTTTGACAATTTGGGCAGAAATCCATAGCGGCGCACACATCCGGAAATGAAAACGGATGTCAAGCTTGCTTGTAAGTCCGTTTTTGTTTCCGGATGTGTACATCGGATGGATCATCTGATGCTTCTTGAAAGACGAAGACTTTCAAGAAGATGGCGCCGCGTAAAATGCTTTCCACGCTGTATCACAGTCGTGGAAAAACGGCTTTCTCCCAACACACAACATAAGAAAGGACAGGTATCCCCCCTATGAAAGCATATCTTATATTGGAAGACGGCACTGTGTTCACTGGCACCAGTATTGGTTCTCAGCGTGAAGTGATCAGCGAGATCGTTTTTAACACATCTATGACCGGTTATCTGGAAGTATTGACTGATCCGTCATACGCAGGACAGGCCGTTGTTATGACCTATCCTCTGATTGGTAATTATGGAATCTGTCGTCAGGATATGGAGTCTTTAAAGCCCTGGCCGGATGGTTATATTGTAAGAGAATTATCAAGAATCCCAAGCAACTTCCGTTGCGAAGACACAATTCAGAATTTCTTAGCAGAAAATGATATTCCTGGTATCTGTGGTATCGATACAAGAGCCCTCACAAAGTTATTAAGAGAAAAAGGTACAATGAACGGTATGATCACGACGAAAGAGTATTCAGATCTTTCTGATCCTATCAGCCGTATGAAAGCCTATACAGTGGCAGGTGTTGTTATGGCTACCACAACCAAAGAAAAATACGTTCTTCCGGGAAATGGAAAGAAAGTAGCTTTAATGGACTTTGGCGCAAAGAAAAACATTGCCCGTTCCTTAAATGAAAGAGGCTGTGAGGTTACTGTATATCCGGCAGATACACCTGCAGAAGAAATTTTAGCAGCAGCTCCGGATGGCATCATGCTTTCCAATGGCCCTGGTGATCCAAAGGAAAATACTGAGATCATTAAAGAGATCAAAAAAATGTATGATTCCAATGTACCTATTTTTGCTATCTGTCTGGGACATCAGCTGATGGCGCTGGCAAACGGTATGGATACCTACAAATTAAAATACGGTCACAGAGGTGGAAATCATCCGGTAAAAGATCTGGAGACCGGAAGAGTCTATATTTCTTCCCAGAACCATGGTTACGCAGTAGATATCAATACTGTAAAGCCAGAGATCGCAGTTCCTGCATTTGTTAATGTAAATGACGGTACCAATGAAGGTTTAAAATACACAGGAAAGAACATTTTCACTGTACAGTATCACCCGGAAGCATGCCCTGGACCACAGGACTCCGGATACTTATTTGACCGTTTCCTTAAAATGATGGAGGTAAATGACTGATGCCAAAGAATCCTGAAATTAAAAAAGTACTGGTTTTAGGCTCCGGACCGATCGTTATCGGACAGGCAGCAGAATTTGACTACGCAGGTACACAGGCCTGCCGTTCCTTAAAAGAAGAAGGGATTGAAGTTGTCCTTTTAAACTCTAACCCGGCTACCATCATGACCGACAAGGACATTGCAGACCGTGTATACATTGAGCCATTGACCGTAGAAGTAGTAGAGCAGCTGATCTTAAAAGAAAAGCCGGACAGCATCTTACCTACCCTTGGAGGACAGGCTGGCTTAAACCTTGCAATGGAACTGGAAGATGCAGGTTTCTTAGAGAAGCACAATGTGCGTCTCATTGGTACTACAGCTCTTACTATTAAAAAAGCAGAAGACCGTGAAATGTTTAAAGAGACCATGGAAAAGATCGGCGAGCCGGTTGCTCCTTCTGACATTGTAGAAGATGTAAAACATGGTCTGGAAGTAGCAGCGCAGATCGGTTACCCGGTGGTTCTTCGTCCTGCTTATACATTGGGAGGTTCCGGAGGCGGTATTGCACAGAACCCGGAGCAGTGTGCTGAGATCCTGGAAAATGGTCTCCGCCTTTCCCGTGTGGGACAGGTTTTAGTAGAACGCTGTATTGCAGGCTGGAAAGAGATCGAATACGAAGTAATGCGTGACGGTGCAGGAAATGTGATCACCGTCTGCAACATGGAAAACCTGGACCCGGTTGGTGTTCATACAGGTGACAGTATCGTTGTAGCACCTTCCCAGACCTTAGGCGATAAAGAATACCAGATGTTACGTACCTCTGCTTTAAACATCATCAGTGAACTGGGCATCACCGGCGGCTGTAATGTACAGTATGCATTAAATCCAAATAGCTTTGAATACTGTGTTATTGAGGTAAACCCACGAGTTAGCCGTTCTTCTGCACTGGCATCCAAGGCAACTGGTTATCCCATTGCTAAAGTGGCTGCAAAGATCGCTTTAGGCTATACTCTGGATGAGATCAAAAATGCAGTAACAAAGAAAACTTATGCAAGTTTTGAGCCAATGCTTGACTACTGCGTAGTAAAGATGCCAAGACTTCCATTTGATAAATTTATAAGCGCTAAAAGAGCATTAGGAACCCAGATGAAGGCAACTGGTGAGGTCATGAGTATCTGCACCAACTTTGAGGGCGCTCTGATGAAGGCGATCCGTTCCCTGGAACAGCATGTAGACTCCCTGATGTCATATGACTTTACCGGACTTTCCTATACCGGACTGGTAAAAGAATTGGAGATCGTAGACGATATGCGTATCTGGAGGATCGCAGAGGCTCTGCGCCGCGGTTTCCCATATGGGCTGATCCATGAGATCACCCGCATTGACATCTGGTTTATTGATAAGCTGGCTATCCTGGTAGAAATGGAAAAAGAGTTAAAGGCAGTAGGTGAAGGAAAGAAAGAGCTTACTACAGAACTTCTTGCAGAAGCAAAACGCATTGAGTTCCCTGATAATGTGATTTCCCGTCTTACCGGTATTTCCCAGGAAGAGATCAAGAAGCAGCGTTATGACAATAGCATTCGCGCTGCATACAAGATGGTAGATACCTGTGCAGCTGAATTTGCTGCAGAGACACCATATTATTACTCCTGTTTTGGAAGCTTTAACGAGGCTGAAAAGACAGAAGGGAGAAAGAAAGTCCTGGTTCTTGGCTCCGGCCCGATCCGTATTGGACAGGGAATTGAGTTTGACTTCTGTTCCGTACACAGCACCTGGGCCTTCAGCAAAGAAGGATATGAGACCATTATCATCAACAATAACCCGGAAACTGTAAGTACAGACTTTGATATTGCAGATAAGCTGTATTTTGAGCCATTAACACCAGAAGATGTAGAGAGTATTGTAGATATTGAAAAACCAGACGGTGCAGTAGTACAGTTTGGCGGACAGACTGCTATCAAGCTGACCGAGGCACTGATGAAAATGGGTGTGCCCATCCTTGGTACAGCAGCAGAAGATGTAGATGCAGCAGAGGATAGGGAACGCTTTGACGAGATCCTGGAGCAGTGCCATATCCCGAGACCGGCAGGACATACTGTATTTACCGCAGAAGAGGCAAAGAAAGCAGCAAATGCTTTAGGATATCCTGTTTTAGTACGCCCTTCCTATGTACTGGGAGGACAGGGAATGCAGATCGCTATCTGCGATGAAGATATTGATGAATTTATCGGTATCATCAATCAGATCGCCCAGGAGCATCCGATCCTGGTAGATAAGTACGTTATGGGCAAGGAAATCGAGGTAGATGCTATCTGTGACGGAACCGATATCCTGATCCCTGGTATTATGCAGCATATTGAACGTACCGGTATCCACTCCGGAGACAGTATTTCCGTATATCCGGCACAGGATATTACACAGCATAATGTTGACACCATTGTGGAATACACAGAAAAACTGGCTAAGGCTCTCCATGTAAAGGGAATGATCAATATCCAGTTTATCGTAGACGGGGATGATGTATATATCATCGAGGTAAATCCACGTTCTTCACGTACAGTACCATATATCAGCAAGGTAACAGGTATCCCGATTGTTCCGTTAGCGACCCAGATCATCTGCGGCCATACGATCAGGGAACTGGGCTATAATCCAGGACTGCAGCCTGCAGCTGGTTATATTGCTGTTAAGATGCCAGTATTCTCCTTTGAAAAGATCCGCGGCGCAGACATCAGCCTTGGACCGGAAATGAAGTCTACAGGTGAGTGCCTTGGTATTGCAAAGACCTTTAATGAGGCTCTTTACAAGGCGTTTGAAGGTGCCGGGATCCGCCTGCCCAAATACAAGAAGATGATCATGACTATTAGAGAGAATGAGCAGGAAGAGGCAGTGGATATTGCCCGTAGATTTGCAAATGTAGGTTATCAGATATTCGCTACCAGGGGAACTGCAAGAACCTTAAATGAACATGGGGTAAAGGCGTTAGAGATCCGTAAACTGGAGCAGGAGTCTCCAAACATCCTTGACCTGGTATTAGGCCATCAGATCGATCTGATTATTGATATACCAGCACAGGGTGCTGAAAGAAGCCATGACGGTTTTGTGATCCGCCGTAATGCCATTGAAACAGGTGTAAATGTACTTACAGCCCTTGACACTGCAAGAGCCCTTGTGACAAGCCTTGAGAACCGTGCAAAAGAGCTGACACTGGTGGATATTGCAACTGTAAAGAATGCATAAAATGATGCAGGTGCCAAAAGGTTTTATTAAAAAGCACATGAAATCAGGTTTGAATGCCTGTTTTCATGTGCTTTTGTAATTTTAGGATGCAGTACAGTTATTTACGAAACGATGTACTTTTTCTACGCTACAGGCTTCTGAGTGTGTATTTCTTTCTACAGTACTTTCTCTTTTTACAATGCCTCTTTTATACATGGTATTAGCATGAGTATTTCTTTCTGGGCATTTTTCTCTGGTGTTGTCTGAAATCTGAAATAATGTACAAAAAAGACTGGAATATAATTAGGCAAAACTAACAAAATTAAGAAAACCACCTGCTTGCTCTGACATTTTTTTCAAAATCGTGCTAAACTAAAATAGGAAACTATGAACGTGGAGTATGAAAAAGAATCTCAAACACAAAAATGTCCTATCGGAGTCTTTCATGCACCTGCTTTCGTGGCCGATTTTCCACCAATTGCACTCGAATTTCACCACTGTACGCACCGCGTACGCCTCAGAAATTTGGGTACAACTGACAAAAGATCTTCTCACAAAATCAGGTACAGAAAGATTCCGAGAGAACATAAAAAGTTTTGAGAGTACATAAAGAAAGCAGGTGTAAATTTTATGTACGAGAAAGGTCAATATATTGTATATGGCATCCGTGGAGTCTGCAAAGTAACAGACATTATCACCATTGATCATCCTGTTGGACCTAAAGGGCGTCTTTATTATGAGCTTCGTCCTTGTAACCAGAAGGATGGGAGGATCGTGACACCGGTTGACTCAGAAAAGACCATTACCAGGCTGCTGCTTACCAGACCAGAAGCAGAGGCGCTGATCAAAGAAATCCCCCGGATCAAAGAAATGACTGTAACAAATGACAAACAGAGGGAAGAACGGTATAAAGAGGCCTTGAAAACCTGTGACTGCCGTGTATGGGTAAGTATGATCAAAGCCTTGTATCTAAGAAAACAGGACCGGATCGAGCATAAGAAGAAAGTGACGGATTTAGATGAACGGTATTTTCGCATGGCAGAAGATTATCTGGATTCAGAGCTTTCACTTGCTCTTGATATATCAAGGGAAAAAGTAAATGAATATATTAAAGAACGGATCATGGAGTATGCTGTTGATGAGGGAGAAGCCTTTTGACCCCTCTGATACTGAATTGCTACGTGCTTTGCACTCTCGCAATTCTAAAAACATT
>UQJF01000126.1 GCA_900541315.1 uncultured Clostridium sp.
CTTCTTGTTTTCATGAATATGGAAACAAGAAGATGTCATGGCTGAACTGTAACTTTTTATGGATCAATTGCTGTTTTATTGCTTGTTTAATTTCTTTCTTAACTCTGAACATAGTATAACCTAAAAATTTTTTTGGTACAATCCGCAAAAATAATAAGGTTTTCGATAAAATCTAAATCTTTTTGTATATTGTGCAAAAAATTTTAGTTTTAACAAACCTGCCAAATTATTAACGTATTTTGAGAAAACTTATCATTTAACTCTATAGACATTTTCCCATAAATCATGTATGATTTTACCATAGTTAGTTAAAGCTAACTTCATTTAAACAAAACATATTACTTATCATTTCCCCATACATATAGTAATGAACATGTTCTCAATACGTCCGTATGTTTTCCGGGGTATAAGATTCCGAGAGGACATACCATTTAAAAGGAGGCTGCATTATGAGCGTTGTTATTATCGGCGGACATGACCGTATGGTCAGTCAGTATAAAAAAATCTGTAAAAACTATAACTGCAAAGCAAAGGTATTCACCCAGATGAGTGCCAGTCTGGACAAGCAGATTGGAAGACCTGATCTTTTAGTTCTGTTCACCAATACCGTTTCCCACAAAATGATCCGCTGCGCCTTAGATGAGGTCAATGAAAATGAAACTGAGATCGTTCGCTGTCATACCAGCAGTGGTACTGCCCTTACTGAAATCTTAATGCAGCACGTTCCGGCATAAAATCCCATAAACATAAAAAACAGGACTGTTTCCATCTGATCATTTCACCTCCAGACAGGTGTCAATGTCAGTGGCCACAGTCCTGTTTTTCAGGTGATATTGACGTCTTTTATCCCTGCATACTGATATCCATTACAGGTCAGACACCATATGCTGATCCGGTTAAACCGCAGCTAATACTCTTTCAGCGCCTGCACTGCACATTCCACCTGCTCTTCTGTATTAAAATGAGAAAAGCTGAAACGCACAGCTCCCTGATCCACAGTTCCTAATGCGCCATGCATCAAAGGTGCACAATGGCCACCGGAACGGGTGTCGATCTCATATTCTGCTGACAGATAGTCACTTATCTCCCCTGAATCTTCTTCTCCCAGATTCAATGATACAATGGCAGCTCTGTCTTTCTGTGAAAAATCCCCATAAATACGGATATCCGGGATTTCCTTTACCTGTTCATAAAAAAGCTTCATCAGCTTGTGTTCTCGGTTTCTTATAGTATCAATCCCTTCTTCTTTAATATAAAGAAGAGCGGCCCGCAATCCGGCGATCCCGTGACCATTTAAAGTTCCTGCTTCCAGGGCTGTCGGCATCACTGACGGATGTTTTTTTTCAAAAGTAAGGATACCGCTGCCACCTGATAACAGTGGTTTTATGCCAAGACCTTTGCGCACGCACAGACCTCCTGTTCCCTGAGGCCCCATAAGACCTTTATGACCTGTAAAACACAATACATCTATATGGCTTTCTTGCATATTGACAGGAAAATGTCCTGCTGTCTGGGATGCATCTACAATAAACAATGCCCCGGCCCTTTTGCACCACTCTCCTATTTTCACCAGATCCGTACAATTTCCTGTAAGATTAGATGCATGGGTCATGACCACTGCCCTGGTCCCCGGAGTGATTGCCGCCTGTAAAGCTCTGTAATTCAGCTTTCCCTGACGTTTTACCCGATTTTTTTCCTCTTCATCAGCATTTTCTTCTGCCTTCTCACAGCCAACGATGACCAGCTCTGCTCCCAGCTTTTCCATTTCATAAAGAGGACGCAGAACACTGTTATGTTCTAAAACAGTAGTTACCACACGGTCACCCGGCCTGATCAGGCCCTTTATGGCAATATTTAAGCTTTCTGTTGAATTAGCAGTAAAAGCCACCTGCTCCGGACCATCTCCATGGAACATTTCCGCTAAAAGAGCCCTGGTCTCATAAATTACCCTGGCTCCCGTAAGTGCTTCTTTATAAGCTCCCCTGGAACAGTTTCCCATACTGGAAATGGCCTCTGCTACTGCCTGCGCCACACAGGGCGGACGGTAAAAAGAAGTTGCCGCACTATCTAAGTAGATCATAGATATTCTCCCTAATATCCCTGTTCATTTTCCAGCATCATCAGCCCTTCCAAAACTGAGCCGCCGATGTTTCTTGCCTTATCAGAAATAGTAAAGCAGTTTTTATACTCGCTCTCTCTCGGATCAATATCTGCGATCTTAAATCCTGTAGTTACCGGATAAGCATCCCGTATCAGGCCCCGCACCAGACCGGTAAGAGTTGCTTCCACCTTCACCTCTTCTCCGTTTTCTGTGCAGATCACAGCAATCGTCTGCCCTTTTTCCACCTTATCACCGATCTTTACTCTGCCGTAAAGCTTTCCTTCTGCCGGTGAATGGATGACCCTTTCTTTACCATATCCACCGATGATACCGGGAGTTCCTGTATTAGGTGCTGCCGGTCCTTCTTTGATAATACGGCCAAGATTATGTCCTCTCTGGGTCTCAACTACCAGGTCCACGTCTTTCCCTGCACTGAAACCCGGCCCCAAAGCAATGGTCTTATCTGCCATCATTCTGCTGGTCCCCAGATTTTTCTTTGCCAGAATGGCATCTACCAGAGCCCATGGCCGTACCTGCTTTAATATATCACAGTCAGGATCCACTAAAAGAGGCACTTTCTTTTGCTCTTTTAATACTTCTTTTGCTTCTTCCCAGGAATCCACCTTTATGCAGGTCACATCCTCTACTTTGCTTTCCCCGTCATAAACAGCTTCCGAAAGAGCCACCTGACGGCGGATCGCAGACGGAGAAGTGGTTTCTAATATCACTACCGGATAACCACTGTGAAACAGTCGGCTGATCGTGCCGGTGGCAATATCTCCCCCTCCTCTTACGAATATAAGCTGTTCCTTCCTCTGTATCATGTTGCTGTATTCTCCTTCAATATGAAATGTTCTCGTCCATTTTCCTGATTTCTGACCTGTTACATTATGGGCGTACTACTACGCTGGCTTTGGTCATTTTCTCTACGATCTCATACATATTGGTAACGCCGCCTACCTGACGTTTTTCAGCTATTCCATAATGATTTAAACAGGTACCGCAGGTAAGGATTTCCACACCCTGTGCCTCTAAAGTCTTAAGATCTTCCAGATTATCAGAGCCTTCACAGGATAAGAATGCGCCGCTGTTGTATAAAAGAATGGTCTCCGGCAGCATATCCTGCTGAGTCAGTGCAAATACAAAGCCTTTCATCAGAAGCTTTCCTAATACTTCATCTCCCTGTCCCATCTGGTTTGAAGAAAGAACAACTACCATACCTTTTCTTCTGCCATCTGGTGTGCAGGTCACTTCCTCTGCTGCCGCTGGTGCCTGAGCTGTTTCTCCATTTCCTTCACCTGTAGTAATGGTAACTAAAAATTCACGCTCACCTGTCTTTTCAGAGCATACTGCAAAACCTTTGTGGTCTGCCATTTTGGTTAAATTCTGTACTGCGATCTCATTATCTACTACAACCTCTACTTTTTCTCCTGGTGCGGATGACTCTAATGCTTTCTTTGCTTCAATAACTGGTAATGGACACTGCTTTCCTCTTTCATCTAATCTCATGTTTTTCTTCCTCTCTTTCCATAAAATGTTCTTCCGGAGTCTTTCCTGCACTCATTCTACTGGATGATAACCGCTTTTTCCTGCTTTGGCAGTATCTCTCCTACTACACCGCAGGGAAGTCCCAGTTTTTCAAGCTCTTCCATAATTGCAGGAACATCTTCTTTATCTACAGATGCCAGCAGTCCTCCTGAAGTCTGTGGATCATATAAAATCTCTTCTGTTGCAAAGGAACAGTTTTTAAACTCCACCTTATCCTGCACATGATTTCGATTTCTCTGTGCAGCAGCTGTAAGGTAAAATTCTTCTACATAATCCTCACATTCCGGGATATAAGGTATTTTTTCCTTATCAATCCTTGCTGTAGCCTGATCTGTGACCATTTCACAAAGATGCCCTAAAAAGCCGAATCCGGTTACATCAGTACAACCGTGAAGGCGATATTTACGAAGGATCTCCGATGCGTATTTATTTAAAGTAGTCATGGATTTTACTGCCAGCTCATATGCTTCTTTGGAAGCCGCTTTCATACGGGATGCTGTACATACAATTCCCACGCCAAGAGGTTTTGTAAGGATCAGTGCATCTCCCACCTTGCAGCCGCTGTTGGCAAATACCTTATCCGGGTGGATCACACCTGTTACAGACAAACCGTATTTTACATCACTGTCTGCAATAGAATGACCTCCGGCAAGTACGCCTCCGGCTTCCCTTACCTTTTCACTGCCTCCTAACATGATCTTTCCCAGGATGTTTAAATCCATGGCTTCCGGGAAGCATACGATGTTTAAGGCAGTTTTTACATCTCCGCCCATAGCATAGATATCACTTAAAGCATTGGCTGCTGCGATCTGACCGAAAATATAAGGATCTTCCACCATAGGCGGAAAAAAATCCAGTGTCTGGACAATTGCCAGATCATCTGTGAGCTTATACACTGCTGCATCATCAGAACCGTCAAAACCGATAAGCAGGTTTGGATCATAGGTTTTTGGCAGATTATTTAACACTTTTGCCAGGATTCCCGGTCCCAGCTTTGCAGTACAGCCGCCTCCTTTACAGAATACGATCTCCTGTGGTTCCATAATATCACTCCATTTCTTTTATTTTTTCTACCGTTTCCTCTGAAAAATACTGTGCAAACAGCTGGTCTAACTGTTCCTCTGCATCCTGTTTAAATCCCACATATGCCTCGATCAGTCCTTTTGCCTGTGGTGTCAGCCTGGAACCGCCGCCGTCTTTCCCCCCGGCCTCACGGTCTGTAAGGGCAAATCCCCATTCTTTTTCTGCCCCTTTTAACATCTTCCAGGCTTTGCTGTAAGCCATATTCATGTTTTTTGCCGCCTTTTGCAGGGAACCGGTGCGCTCCACCTCCCTAAGGAGCATGACCATTCCCGGTCCAAAAGCTTTTTCTTCAAAATACAGCCTCAGTGACATTCCGTAGTGAAGCCTGCTTTCCCCCATTCCCATTCTCCTTTCGTTATTTTCGTTCGCGAATAACGCTTTAACAAAAAAACCGGCCAATCATTTCCAGGACACTTTTGTCCCAGGTCATGATCAGACCGGCTTTTTTCACAGATATGATCCTCTATCCCACAGAGCCACATCTGATACACTGCTTGCATAAAGCTCCAAACTGCGCTTGTTCATTCTTAAATACATTATAACAGTTTTTTTAATTTATGCAATTCTTATTTTAATGATGTGAGTGTCAAAAGTAAATTTTGCCACTCACTGGTGTAACCGGATTGCTCCATTGCTATGCAATTCCCGCAATCCTCGAACACCTCAAACTCCCATAAAATGGCGTGTTCACACCATTTTATTTCGTTTTCGGTGTTCGGCGTGTCAATAAGTATAAATTGCTTATTTGTGCGAGCACAAACGCAATTTATACTTTTGACACTTACATCATTTTAATAAGCGGATTACAATGTTTTCAGAATTACAGGAGTGCAAAGCACGCAATAATCCGATATCAGAGACGTTAGCGTTGCATGGACCGCAGTATTTTACCTAACATCCAAAATAAAGTTCAAACAGCCGTTCTCCCTCTTTTTTCAGTTCTTCTTCCATTTTTACATACCGCTTTAAAAATTCTTCTCCCTTAGGTGTCAATTTGGAAAAGCCTCCATCACTGCCTCCGGATTGGGAAAATAAAAGCGGAAAACCTAACTGCTTTTCTGCTTCTCTTAGGGTCTTCCAGCCCTTCGTATAGGACATGTGCATCTGCTTACAGGCTGTCTGCATAGAACCTGTATGGGAAGTCAGCTGTAAAAAGTGGGCTGTCTGGGCATTAAAAAATACATCATTCCGCTCCAGGCCAAGCTGGATCCTTGGGTGGATCTGGATCTGCTGTTTTTTTATAAAATCAGCACAGCTGTCACCTTCTGTTTCAATAGCCCGGATGATCCCCTGGTCTTCAACAGGAATATCCTCTTCTTTAAAGCTTTCTGCTGCCTGGCGCAGGGCCCCCCGAAGTCCATTTTCTCCCTGAAAAGAAACAATGGTACGCAGCACCCCAGATGATACCAGAACAGGATGACCTCTATACCCATCAAAAACAGGCCGTACGATATCTGCATCTGACTTCATCATCTGCTGTACCGTTTCTTTAAGAAAAACAGGAAATTTTGCCGGCAGGACAAACACACGGTCACAAAGATCTTCAATATAATTCAGTCCCATACAGATACTGAAAAACATCTGTACTTTATCATACTGTTCATTTCGCAGACAGATCACCTGGAGATTGGAAATATGTTTCTCTATCTCATCTGCTTTATCACCGGTTATCACCACAATGGGAGAAACTCCCCCTCTTTTTAAGGTAATAATGATCCGGCGGATCACCGTGCTGTCTCCCACCGGAAGCAGGGGATTAAAAGGTGTATTCCTGCTTTTATGACCAGCTGCCACGATGACAGCTCCTGTGCGAAGTTCTTTGTTGTTTTCTAAATCCATGTTTTCCTTTTCCTTTCCGTGATCCTTTACCTGTCCTTAAAGCTTGCGGCTGCGATCTTACTATAATTCCCCCTTTAAAAGCAGGATCGAAGCTGGATCTGCCCGGAGATATTCCGGTACTACTCCTGTTGCATTATGAGTATGGATAGTCTTTTCCTTTTTCCACCAAAGACCATTGCTAAGAGTAATATACCACTCAAAAGGCATTTCGGAAATAGTTGGTTTTACAACAGGGATAAGATTTTTCTCTCCAGCCTCTTTTTTTGCCTTTGCTTCTTCTCCTGTCAAAGGTTCAAAATCATGAGCCCGGATACCTATTGCTGTAATATCATCCCCAACCGGACGGTCCGTAACAAATTCCAGGTTATCCCAGTCAAGGGCACGGACACGGTATTCACCGGTCCGCTCAATTTTTGAAATATTCTTACATCCGGTCAGTCTTGCTGCCTTGCAGGTAACAGGATCCTGGAATATCTTTCTGGACTCCCCCGCAATAAGCACATGTCCTCTGTCTAACAGCATAATATTTTTGCAAAGCTGGAATGCCTCATCCCTGTCGTGGGTTACCATAACAGAAACACCATCATAGTCAGCTAATACTTTAGAAAGTTCCAAACGGAGACCTTCACGCAGATATGTATCCATAGCAGAAAAGGGCTCATCAAGGAGCAGTACTTCCGGCTCATATGCCAAAATACGTGCCAGTGCAACTCTCTGCTGCTGACCGCCGGAAAGCTGTCCCGGATAGCGTTTTTCAAGACCGGCCAAGCGGAAGCGCTCTATCATTTCCCCTACTTTTGCCTTGATCGCTGCCGGTGACTGTGCAGAAGGCTTTCTGCCTCCAATGGCCTGTTTTGCTGCCAGTCCTTTTAAACCGACCGCAATATTTTCCTCAACAGACATATTTGGGAAAAGGGCATAATTCTGGAACAGATAGCCTACACGGCGCATCTGCGGTTTTTCATTGATCTTTAAGGCAGAGTCATAAAGGACTCTCCCCCCTGCCGCTTCCCCTTTTGCGTACTGTATGGCGATCCGTCCGCTGTCCGGGGTAATGATACCTGCAATTGATTTAAGAGTCATGCTCTTTCCGCAGCCGGAAGGTCCTAAAATTCCCAGACAGCCTTTCCCTGCATCAAATGAGACATCCAGGTCAAATTCTTTTAATTTTTTCTTTATTTCAACTCCAAGCCGGAGAGAATGTTCGGTTTGAACAGCCATTATTTTTACCTCAATTCTAAGAAAACATTAAAACTTCCGTGAACGGACCAGTGCGCCCCAGTTCATAAGTACAACAGAAATAAATGCAATGACAACAATAATAGCTACGTAAGAATAAGCTGCATCCATATTTCCTGCAGCTACTTCTGAATAAACAGCCATCGGCAGTGTTCTGGTCTTTCCTGCAATGTTTCCTGCGATCATGGCAGTAGCTCCAAACTCACCTAAGCCTCTGGCAAAAGCCAGGACGCCGCCACTTAAGATACCTGGTGTGGCATTTGCAAAAAGTACCTTCCAGAATATAGCCCATTCACTCATTCCCAGCGTTCTGGCTGCAGCCACCAGATTCCGGTCTACCTGTTCAAAAGCGCCTCTGGCAGAGCGGTACATCAACGGAAATGACATAGTAACAGCTGCCAGTACAGTTGCGGTCCATGAAAAAGCGATCTTAACGCTGAAATACTCAATAAAAAACTGTCCAATAGGACGTTTTACACCAAAAAGATATAACAGAAAAAAGCCTGCTACTGTAGGCGGCAGGACTAACGGCAATGTGAGAATACCATCACAAATGACTTTTAATGTTTCATTTTTCAGGCTTACCACTGCCCAGGCAGCAAACAACCCAATAAAAAATGTGATAAAAATAGACAGACTGGCTGTCTTCATGGAAATCAAAATTGGGGACCAGTCCATTTAGAACCTCTTTTCTTATGAGATTTATATGATGTAAGTGTCAAAAGTATAAATTGCGTTTGTGCTCGCATAAATAAGCAATTTATACTTATTGACACGCCGAACACCGAAAACGAAATAAAATGG
>UQJF01000127.1 GCA_900541315.1 uncultured Clostridium sp.
TACGAGATGTAGCTCCGTCTCGTGGGCTCGGAGATGTGTATAAGAGACAGTCTTACGTCCCTGGGAGTCTCTTACCAGACCATGGATGAGAACAGTGTTAAATGGGCACTTGCCAGTCTGTTCAATACCGGAGAATACCATACGGATCACCCAGAAGAAGATAATATCATATCCTGTTACCAGTACATCTGTGGGATAGAAATAATCCAGGTCCTCTGTCTTATTTGGCCAGCCAAGAGTAGAGAATGGCCATAATGCAGAGGAGAACCAGGTATCCAGAGTATCCTCATCCTGTTTAAAATGAGTCTTTCCGCACTTCGGGCATACAGCTGGTGCTTCTTTTGCAACTACAACATTGCCGCAGTCCTGGCAGTAATATGCAGGGATCCTGTGACCCCACCATAACTGTCTGGAAATACACCAGTCACGGATGTTCTCTAACCAGTGAAGATATGTTTTTCCAAAGCTTTCCGGAACGAATTTTAACTGGCCGTTCTTTAAAGCTTCAATGGCAGGTTTAGCCATTTCGTCCATTTTTACAAACCACTGCTGTTTTACCATAGGCTCTACTGTAGTCTTACAGCGGTCATGAGTACCTACATTGTGGGAATGAGGAACGATCTTTACTAACAGGCCCATTTTGTCCAGGTCTGCTACCATGGCTTTTCTTGCCTCATAACGGTCCATGCCGAAGTATGGTCCAGGCACATTGATAGTAGCGTCATCATTTAAGATAACGATCTCCTCTAAGTTATGGCGCTTTCCAACCTCAAAGTCATTTGGATCATGGGCCGGTGTGATCTTAACACAGCCGGTACCAAACTCCTTGTCTACATACTCATCTGCAATAACAGGGATCTGGCGGTTGGTTAAAGGCAGTTCCAGCATCTTTCCAACAATATCCTTGTAACGGTCATCATCCGGATTAACAGCAACTGCAGTATCACCTAACAAAGTCTCAGGTCTGGTGGTTGCGATCTCTACAAAACGTCCTGGCTCTCCAACTACCGGATAGTTAATGTGCCAGAAATTTCCCTCCTGCTCTACATGCTCTACTTCTGCATCAGAAATAGAAGTCTTACATACAGGACACCAGTTTACAATACGGGAACCTTTGTAAATATATCCTTTTTCATATAATTTGATAAAAACTTCCAGAACTGCGTCAGAGCAGCCTTCGTCCATGGTGAAACGTTCTCTGTCCCAGTCAGCGGAAGAACCTAATTTGTGGAGCTGCTTTACAATACGGGTACCGTATTCATCTCTCCATTTCCAGCATTCCTTTAAAAAGCCTTCTCTTCCCAGGTCAGCCTTGCTAATCCCTTCTTCTTTCAGTTTGTTAATAACCTTAACTTCCGTTGCAATGGCTGCATGGTCAGTGCCTGGCTGCCATAATGCTTCGTATCCCTGCATTCTCTTATAACGGATCAGGATATCCTGCATGGTATTATCCAGTGCATGTCCCATATGCAGCTGGCCGGTAATATTTGGCGGCGGCATAACAATGGTAAATGGTTTCTTGCTTCTGTTTACTTCTGCGTGGAAATATTTTCCCTTCAGCCATTTGTCATAGAGGCGGTCTTCAATTTCCGCCGGATTGTAGGTCTTTTCCAGTTCCTTCATCTGCATTCTCCTTTAAAAAAATAAAAGCCCTCTGCATCCCATAGGGGAAGCAAAGGGCGACTGTATCGCGGTACCACCTTTGATCTGACCGGTATCTTCATAGCGCATATCGGTCATCTCACGGAACACGAAAGCTTAAACTATATCATAATCTTTCCTGCTCTCTCCCTTAACGCGGGCCAACGGAACAGGCTAATGTATCTTTCTCACCTGTCCGGTTCACAAGCTACCTTCCACTTTTAAGTATTCCCAAGCGGCCTTTCAGCCAGTGAGCCGCTTTCTCTGAGGGTCTTAAAAATGTACTCCTCTTGTTCATCACCGTTTTTTATACTGCTGTTTTCAAGCATACGTATTTTTTCCGGTTTTGTCAAGAGAAAAGTTTCATAATACGGTCATGTTCACCGTTACTGAGGCAGTTTGCACACATCCACCCACTGTTCAAAGTCACAGGACTTTTCCAGATCCGGGATAGACAGCTTAACAGCGCTGTTGCTGCTTCCACATGCAGGATAAACTACATCAAAGCGCTTTAAAGACTCATCTAAATACACCTTTACTCCCTCTTTAATACCGTAAGGGCATACACCCCCAACCTCATGGCCGATCAATTCTGCCACCTGCTCTACGGTCAGCATTTTTGCTTTTACACCGAAAAAGGATTTATATTTGTGATTGTCGATCTTCGCATCTCCTGCTGCTACAATAAGGACCGGTCCTTCTCCTGTTAAAAAGGACAGTGTTTTTGCAATGTGGGCCGGTTCGCAGCCTACTGCCACGGCTGCCAGCTCTACTGTTGCACTGGAGACATCAAACTCCTTTATCATGTCGCCAAAGCCTCTTTTTTCCAAGTATTCCTTTGCTGTCTGAAATGCCATTTTATATCTTATGCCTCCTGGTTCTTACCCCTGTGTAACTCTGTATTCATCTTTCCATTTTCCCACCAGACGCCCTGCACGCTCTAACTGGCCTGCCGGATCCTGCTTCCACATAGCACGCAGTGTTTTTAAACCTTCTGCCTGTCCTGCTGTCAGCTCCGCCTGGGCTAATTTCTGCTTCCATTCTTCCTTAAGCTCCGGCTTAAATAATGATTCATAACTTTCATCAACAGAGAGACCTGAAGTAAAACAGGTAAGCAAATAAATCTTTTCCAAAATCCGGGGATCCTCATTTAACTTAAAAGCAGTATTGTATGCCTTGTAAGACTTATGGAACTGGAACATCTGGACATATGCTGCACCCAGGTTCTGGTAAACTTCTGACCAGAAGTTTTTCTCTTTCTTTTTATTTTCCTCTGCTTCCACAAGCCCTTTATAGCGCTGCACCGCTCTTCCATACTGTTTTCTGGAAAAAAGATAATCAGCCACTGCCTTTTCATAGGCATGTTCCGGCAGATTCCTGTACGATGCTGCTGTCTGCTTGAACTTCTGGGCTTCTTTTTCCGTGTAATAATCACATTCTGCAAGAAAAAGATATAAAGCCTCTTCCGGCTTTCCCCCTGCTTCTATCAGCTTTTCCATACGGCCAGCTAAAAAACCAAGTCCCAGCTCATTTTTGATAAAGGAAAACAAAGAGGCATCTGCAAAATCATTCATCACTAATAAGGGGTGATGATAGATCACATAGCAAAGCTCCTGGGAGGAATAAATATGGATTCCCAGCACTTCGATATAAAAGGGATGTTTTACTCTCTCCCTTCTGCAAAGCAATAAACTCATAGGATCACCTCTTGTCTGATAACTGTATCACTGGCTGGAAACAATTCCCCAAAGCCTTTATCCCGGATCACCACTGCCATGGTATTTTCATCAGTAAATCCAATATTCATCTGGATCCTTGTAGTACGTCTTGGCCGCTCCGGAAATCCGCTAAGAGGCACGGAAACAATCCGCTTCTTTCGGGAATCCAGATGGGAAATGATAAACTCGATTTCCTTCTGGTCATCTAAAATAAGCTCCAGTGAGCTTTTTGACTCATACCAGTTGTCCCCATAAGAAGCTACTGCCAGCAAGATCTCTTTCCCGGCCCGCATCACTTTTAAAGCTACCTCTGCCTTTAAACGTCCTTCACAGACGAACACATAGGGGAATTCTGTTCCCTGTGCCAGATAGTCACCTGCTTTAACAGCTGCTCCTTTGGAAAATAATACATTTTCCACAAACACTCTTCTGCGGTTGCAGGCAAGCTTCATAAAGCCGGTGGCCCAGTCCTGGCGTTCAAAACCTTTTCCAGTAAGAAATACAGTAGAAAACAGCTTTTTCTCCAATAATTTTTCCCCACAGGAACAAAGGATCTGGTCTGCCAGCTTACTTCCGGAAGGGGAATTTAAAATATCCAGATCAAAGGCTTCCTCCTGGTTCTGGGCTTCTGCCTGGACCATGTTGCGGCGCATGCCTCTTTGCACCTTCATTTCATAATAACACAGCCTGTCTTCTGATAACTCAAATAAGCCTACCTGATTGCTCCAAAGTTCTTTTCTCTGGCTTAAAACATAGTAAGCAAAGCTTTCTGTATGGCTGATCACATGGACCCGGTCCCTGGGGATATTCAGATGATCAGCGCAGTACATCAGGCAATCCGTAACTCTTGCATCTGTTTTATGCATGGTGATCACAAGCTGGGCCACCTCATCTGTATGAAATTCTTTAAAGGGATATTCCAGCAGTTTCTTTAAAAATATTTTTAAAAGATCCATTCCTGTATAGCAGATGCCTCCTATAGTAGAAGTACCATCTTTGCGGACCATTTTCAGCAGTTTATCTACAATGACCCCCTCGCCAAGAAGAGTGGCTGCATAAGCTTCTTCCCCTATAAGCCAGGTTTCTTTTTCTTTTCTGCGGCAGATCACCGTAGGAACTGTCCAGGACTTTTCTTTTTCATTGCAGCTGACCTGGGAATAGTCATCATTCAGATCCAGCCCTATTACAAGTCCTTCCATCTATTCGTTTCCTCCATTGTACTTAGTACATTTTATCTTCTCTATCTGACAATGTGTTACAGTTAAACTGTAACGGCGATGTTCTTATTTCACCGGAAATAAAATCCCTAAAACCATAGACTTTTTTACATAATCTTCCATTGCCTTTAAAAGTCCGTCAGCATCCTGTTGTGCCAGCGCTTCTGACATTTGGTTTAAGCAGGCAAAACGGCTGTTGTCTTTACCTTCTGACTTCAGATCGCAGACTGCACGGCCTTCTTTTACAAGAACGGCCCCGCTTTCTCTCCGCTCATAGATCTGATATTCCAGAGTCTCTCCCTGAAATAAGGTCATTTCTTTTATGTAAATGCCCTGGTAAACGCGACGCATCTCTTCTCTTGTAAAATGCTCTTCCTGAGGAAGAATACGCATTTCGATCCATGGCTGTCTGTTTTTATCGCCCCGGTATTCAAGGATCGTCTTATCCATAATGTCCTCAGGCACAGACACTAAACGGGCCAGCTCTTTCATATAAGGGAACACCATTCCCCCTTCTAATAAAATATCTGTCATCATCTGAAGCTGCTTTTTCTCTTCTTCTGAGACCTCCATCTCCTTCTGCTCCCCATAGAACCGGGTAAGAGCCAGAAGATAAATGGTAGGTATTTTTTCTTTATTCAGGCTAGCATTTACTGCATTTTTCAGATATCCAAAAATCGTCTGGTCGATTTCTTTTCCTTCCAGGAAATACTGGATGCATTTCTGGGTAAAATAAGCCTTGACCATGCTTTCCCTGGTCTGTTTCCGTTTCATGTAGAGTTCAAAAACCGAATCCATCCGGGCACAGCTGCCGGTAAAAAGCATCTGGGCCAGCAACCGTTCTTCCATATCATAGGTCTGCACATGGGCTCCTACTGCCTGGATCAGGATCTCATACATCCGGGCTGTGGTGCCATTATAATGTTCACAGAGGTAATCTAAGATCACGCTGTCTGCCTTTCCTGCCTCAAATACCCTTTCTGCCAGATATAAAAGATGTTCATCCTGGTCAAATAGCTGTAAAAGGATCATACGCGTACACAGATCCAGCAATTTTCCCGGGTCAATATCTTCAATCTCATAATCTACCAGCATATCATAGGCTTCCCGCAGATAATTACAGCTGATCAGTATTTCGCATATTTTCCCACGGGTCTGATTGTCCAGCAGGGATTTGTCCATCTGCAGAAGGAAAGTACAGCGTTCTTCCTCTCCTTCTGCATCAGAAGCTGCCTTTTTACAGTAATAGTCTGTTACAAGACCCAGAAGCTTTTTCTCATAAACAGGATTTAACTTTAACTGGCTTAAAGTGTCCTCTAAAAGCAGCACATCTGCTTCTGTTTCAACACCTTTTTTTACTACTGCCTCGCAGGCACGCAGCTTCAGTACCGGATGAGCCGGATATACCTCATAACACTGATCCAGCAACTCTTTTTTATCCATAGCAGGAAGACGCCTGCAGCTGACGTTCAAATAGCGGCCACCATACGTGTCCTGGAAGAACAGCACTGTATTTTTAGACACTACCGGCACATAGGCTTCTCCATTTTCCAGTAAAAATGCCTCTTCTCCCCTCAGCTCCTCGCAACGGACGATCACGTATTTCATGGCACTGTTTTCACATTTTACACGACTGGAGCATAATACTCTTGGAAGAATCGCCGCAGTCTTTTCATCGATCATATCTTTATAAAGCATATGTTCATAAATAACTGCCAATGCACTGTTCATCCTTCCTGCAAACAGCTGCTCCATAGCAAACTGTTCCATTTCCCGCACATAAGTCTGATAAACCTGGGTGGACGGATTTACATACTGTAAAATGTTTTTATAGAGAACGCTGCGGCTCGTCTGATCCAGGGTCTTGTCATAAGAGAAATATAACAGCACTTCTTTTGGAAGGGCATGTCCGTAATCCTCTGGAAGAGAATACAGAAAATATTCATACAGCCTTGTAAGATTGATATGGGCCTTCATAGCCTTTTCATACCAGTTAAAGGAAGAACGGTCCCTACGGTCTCCCCGGATCAGAAGACTGCACAAAGCTTCCAATATCTTCATTTCCGGGTAAGCCTTATATAAACCTGCTGTCAGGCGCTCTAATAATTTGTGATAATATTTTACATTGGACAAAAATACAGCTGCCATTAAAGAGATTTCTTTACTCAGCCAGTTGTTTTTCAGTCCGCTTAATAAAAGCTGTACCTCAAAATCTCCCATTTTCACAAACAGATCCGGATACATATTTAAAAGCCTGCATGCCTCTCCATATAAAAACGGACTTCTGCAGCCATGCCCAAACATAGAACGCATCTGTTCATACAGCTCTAACGGATTCTGGAGGCAGGTTCTGTCTGTTTTTACCAGCAGATGAAACAGCTGTCCATCTGTCCTTCTGGTCTCAGAAAGCAGTTTTCGTATATAACGGGCCAGTCCTGCATTTTTTTCTTCTGAAGGTTCATTTAAAAGCTCAAGATACTGATAATAACAGTAAAGCTGCGGCTTTATGTCCCTGCATTTTAATACGGCATCCCGCATTTCTGCAAGTGCTGAAACAGCAGTATCCTTTCTGCCGTTTTTTAAAAGCTGGTCTGTCCTCCAAAGGCGCACCTCTATATCTTCCGGAAGCCGAACACGCAGATTTTCTGTTTTTTTCATCAAAGTTCTGTTTAACTGCTGATCTGCTTCTAATGTAAATTCCTGGTGTAAAAGCAGCTTACTGTATTCATAAACAGAAGCTTTATCTGCATTCTTCTTTTCTCTTCCTTCTGAACCCTGGGTGCTTTTTTTTACTACC
The DNA here is from genome assembly GCA_900541315.1 of uncultured Clostridium sp. Lineage (GTDB taxonomy): Bacteria > Bacillota > Clostridia > Lachnospirales > Lachnospiraceae > Enterocloster. Next base: position 7,374 of record UQJF01000127.1, read on the forward strand.
TCTATAGGAAGAACGAATTCCTGGCGTAAGGTTTTAATACGTATTGCCCCAAAGTTCCTTCCCCCGTGGAGATACTGGGGAAAGATCTGGTACCGGATCTGGTACCTATCCTGGTCAAACTCATGGGTAGTCACAGCATTTTTCTCAATGGAAAGAAAGCTTCCATCTGCCTCCACCTGGACCTCTGCATATCCCCAGCCGCTGGCAGCCAGCTGTATCACATTTTCTGCTGCTGTTTGGGGAGCATCTAATACCAGTTTAGATACATCGGCCTTTAAAGAAACCGGTTCTTTTACATGAAGTGCAACTAAAAATTCTTCTAACAGGTTGTTGCGCCCATTTCGTCCCTTTAAGCCCTCATAAACGGTCCTGGTCTGCACATCCTGCATAAATGGCGCTTCTATAAAGTCCTGATATTCAAACAGGCGCAATGCCAGCTCCCAGTTTTTCTTTGCCAAAGCTGCAAAGTCCCTGGGGGTTTTTAAACCTGTCAGGCTCTCTGTCCTGTTTCCTGCCTGTACACACAAAGAATAAGGAATCTCTTTCTCGCCTCCGTTTGTGACCAGGTAAAAAGATCCCTTTATCGTATCTCCATCCTCTAAATAGCAGGTGTCGATGTCATATATAATGTGATTGCGAAGGCCTCCAAAGGCTTCGTTTTCAACCTTTATCCTCTCATTTCCGGTATATACCAGTCCTTTGATATACAGGTCATTTCCGCTTTGAACGGAAAACTCTCCCCGCACGGACTCTCCCGGCGAAAGGATCCCTTCGATCCTTTCTGGCTTTATTACCAGCTCTGGCACGCTGCTGTCAATGATCCCGCGGGCCAGGCGGTTGATCCGTTCTCTCATATGCTACCACCTGTATCTTATATGTTCTCTCGGAATCTTTCTGTGCCTGATTTTGTGAGAAGATTTTTTGTC
>UQJF01000128.1 GCA_900541315.1 uncultured Clostridium sp.
ATGTAGCTCCGTCTCGTGGGCTCGGAGATGTGTATAAGAGACAGTTCTTATACAGCTCGCAAACCCGCACCTGAAGGTACTCTACTGTCTGCTTCGCAGACGGTTTGCCCGTGAATATTTACTCCATTCCCTTTAACAGCTTCTCAACACTGGAAAGCTTTACGCACAGTGCAAACAGCTCTGTAGCCACAATCAAATCGCCCAGAGGAGGATAGGTTGGTGCAATACGGATATTGCTATCATGAGGATCTTTTCCGTATGGATAGGTTGCTCCGGCAGAGGTCATAACAACACCTGCTTTCTTGCATTTTGCTACAATATCTTTTGCACAGCCATCTAAGGAATCAAAAGCAATAAAGTAACCGCCCTTTGGCTTAGTCCACTCGCCGATACCAAGACCGCCCAGCTCTCTTTCCAGGATCTCTTCTACAGCTTCAAACTTCGGACGGATGATGTCTGCATGCTTTCTCATATGCTCTACCATTCCATGGATGTCCTTAAAGAAACGTACATGACGCAGCTGGTTTACCTTGTCATGGCCAATGGTCTGATGCTTTAACTGAGCCTTGATGTCTTCCAGGTTGTTGTGGGAGGTAGCGATGGCTGCGATACCGGAACCTGGGAAGCTGATCTTGGAAGTAGATGCAAACTTGTAAACCAGGTCAGGATTTCCTGCTCTTTTGCACTCTGCAAGGATCTCGATCAGATGATCCTGGTCATGGTCATACAGGTGATGGATGCCATATGCATTATCCCAGAAAATACGGAAATCAGGAGCAGCCGGTTCCAGTCTTGCAAAGCGGCGTACTGTTTCGTCAGAATAGGAATACCCCTGTGGATTAGAATACTTCGGTACACACCAGATACCCTTAATAGAAGCATCATTGGCTACCAGCTCTTCTATCATATCCATATCAGGACCTTCCGGAGTCATAGGAACATTGATCATCTCAATGCCGAAATACTGGGTAATGCCAAAGTGACGGTCATATCCCGGAACCGGGCAAAGGAATTTTACCTTATCCAGCTTGCACCATGGGGTATTTCCCATGATACCATGTGTCATGGCTCTTGAAACCGTATCATACATAACATTTAAGCTGGAGTTTCCATAAATGATAATGGTAGAAGGATTAACCTCCATCATATCTGCCAGAAGTTCCTTTGCTTCATCAATACCGGTAAGCACTCCGTAGTTACGGCAGTCTGTACCATCTTCACAGGTCAGGTCATCATCACTGCTGAGCACGTCCATCATGCCCATGGACAGATCCAGCTGATCTGCGCTTGGCTTACCTCTGGACATATCCAGTCTCAGATCTTTTGTCTGAAAATCGTGATACTTTGCCTTCAGGTCTTTGCGAAGGGCTACCAGTTCTTCTTTGGTCATCTCTGCATACGGCTTCATAATTTCCTCCTCTACATGTGCTCTTAAGGCAGACATATGTCAGTGCCATAAACACATTTTCTTTCATTGCTATAAAATATACACCAAAGTATTTATTCCGTCAACACAAAATTTCCTTATGAAGCTAAAACTTTGACTTATGGTTATATAAAACTATACATAATTTTACTTATAACCTGGCAAATCCCCCGGTAAACCGGGTAATTTAACTGTATAAATCTCTTTTACTTTGCCAACAGTTCCTTCAACAGTTTATTTACCATTCCAGGGTCTGCCTTGCCCTTCATAGCCTTCATAGTCTGTCCTACCAAGAAGCCCATGGCTTTTTCTTTTCCGCCCTTATAATCGGCTACGGACTGCGGATTTGCCGCCAGAATGCCTTCAATGGTGGCCTTTAAAGCACCTTCATCATTTACTACCTTTAAGCCCTTTTCTTCTACATAAACAGCCGGATCCACATTATGCTCAAAGATCTCTTCAAATACAGTCTTCGCCACGGTACGGTTAATCTCGCCAGCTGCTACCATCTGGATCAGCTTTGCCAGATTTGCAGGTGAAAAGCCCATATCATCCGGGTCCATTTCATGTTCTTTCAGCAGACGCATAGCTTCTACCATCAACCAGTTGGATGCCTCTTTTGGCTTTCCACAAAGCTTTACTGTCTCCTCAAATACATCTGCCATATGCTTGGAATTTGTAAGGATCTGTGCATCATACTGAGGCAGGTCAAATTCGCTGATATAACGGACCATTTTCTCGGTACGAAGTTCTGGCTGTGCTGCCCTGATTCTTGCGATCCACTCATCACTGATCACCACCGGTGTCAGGTCCGGATCCGGGAAATAGCGGTAATCCTGGGCATCTTCCTTAGAACGCATAGCCTTTGAGCTTTCTTTATTATCATCCCAGCGTCTTGTTTCCTGGATGACCTTCCTGCCGTCTTCGATCAGCTCGATCTGGCGTCTTGTTTCCCCTTCAATGGCATGTGCAATAGCCTTAAAAGAGTTGATATTCTTCATCTCAGTCCTGGTGCCAAATTCCGGCGCTCCCACTTCACGGACAGATATGTTTACGTCAGCTCGCATGGAACCTTCCTGAAGCTTACAGTCAGAAGCTCCCAGATACTGGATGATCAGGCGAAGCTTTTCCAGATATGCGATCACTTCCTCTGCGCTTCTCATATCCGGTTCAGAAACGATCTCGATCAGCGGTACACCGCTTCGGTTGTAATCTACCAGGGAGCAGTCTTCCCACTCGTCATGGACCAGCTTTCCTGCATCCTCTTCCATGTGGATCTCATGGATACCGACCTTTTTCTTTATGCCGGACTCTGTTTCGATCTCTACCCAGCCATCGTGACAGATAGGCAGGTACAGCTGTGAAATCTGGTAGTTCTGTGGGTTATCTGGATAAAAATAGTTTTTACGGTCAAATTTGCAGTACTGGTTGATCTGGCAGTTTGCAGCCAGACCTACTGCCATGGCATATTCTACCACCTGTTTATTTAATACAGGCAGAGAACCTGGCATACCGGTACACACCGGGCATGTATGGGTATTTGGCGCTCCTCCGAAAGCGGTAGAGCAGCCGCAGAATATTTTCGTCTTTGTTGCCAGTTCTACATGGACTTCCAGACCGATGACGGTCTCATACTGTTTACTCATGGCTTACTCCTCCTCAGTCAGATGCTTTTGCCAGCTTAGGCATTTCATATTTTCTGGTACACTCAAATGCATATCCTGCGCGGATAATGTTCTTTTCCTTAAAGCAGTCACCGATCAGCTGCATTCCAATCGGAAGACCCTTAGAGTCCATGCCGCATGGAACGGTCATTCCAGGAAGACCAGCCAGATTAACGGAAATCGTATAAATATCACCCAGATACATTTTTAATGGATCACTTAAGGAAGCTCCCAGCTTTGGTGCTGTATCAGGAGATGCAGGAGCCAGGATCAGGTCATATTTTGCAAAAGCTTTATCAAATTCTTTCTTGATCAGAGCCTTGGTACGCAGGGCCTTTAAATAATAAGCGTCATAATAACCGGAGCTTAATACGAAAGAGCCAAGCATGATACGGCGCTTTACTTCCGGTCCGAAGCCTTCAGAACGTGTCTTTTTATACATGTTGTGAAGACCCTCGTATTCTTTGGTGCGGTAGCCATATTTTATGCCGTCAAAACGTGAAAGGTTGGAGCTTGCTTCTGCAGAAGCAATGACGTAATAAGCAGGAATAGCATAATCTACCAAACCTAAATCAAAGGTTTCTACAATAGCGCCTTTTTCCTTTAAAATATCTGCTGCCTTTAAAATGGCTACCCTTACTTCCTCATCCAGTCCTTCACCAAAATAGCTTGATGGGATACCGATCTTCATTCCCTTTACATCATCTTTTAATGCAGAGGTAAAATCACAGTCTGTACGGGCCATGGAAGTGCTGTCTTTTAAATCATGGGAAGAAATCGCTTCCAGAATCGCTGCACAATCGGAAACGTCCTTTGCAACCGGTCCGATCTGGTCCAGGGAAGAACCATAGGCGATGAGGCCGTAACGGGATACAGTTCCGTAGGTGGGTTTAATGCCGGTAACGCCGCAGAAGGAACTTGGCTGACGGATAGAACCGCCTGTATCAGAACCTAATGCATAAAAGCACTCATTAGCTGCTACAGCTGCACAGGAGCCGCCTGAAGAACCACCAGGTACATGCTCTGTATTCCATGGGTTGCGGGTCACACCGTAATAGGAAGTCTCTGTGGTGCTTCCCATGGCAAATTCATCCATATTGGTCTTTCCAAGAATAACAGCTCCTGCTTTTTCCAGGTTTAAAACAGCCTCTGCTGTATAAGTTGGCACAAAATTTTCAAGGATCTTTGAGCTGCAGGTAGTGCGCATGCCTTTAGTACACATGTTATCCTTAATAGCAGCCGGTACACCTGCCAGTGGACCTGTCAGTGTTCCTGCCTCGATCTGGGCCTGAACCTCTTTTGCACGCTTCATGGCTCCTTCTTCGTCTAACGTAACATAAGAATGAACCTGCTCTTCCACTGCCTTGATCTGCTTTATCACTGCTTCTGTGGCCTGCAAAGAAGTGATTTCTCCGGCCTTTATCTTTTTTCCCAGTTCCAGGGCTGTTAAATCTAATATACTCATCTGGCCGCCTCCTATTCTACTGTCTTAGGCACCATGAAAGCTCCATCCTTCTTTGCAGGTGCATTGGCAAGTATCTCGTCTCTGTCATCCCCGTTTGTCACTACATCTTCACGGAATACATTATTTACGGGAAATACATGAGACATAGGCTCTACGCCAGTTGTATCCAACTCATTTAATTTATCAATATAGTCAAGCATTCTTCCCATATCTTTTTTTGCTTCTTCTTTTTCTTCTGGTGAAAGCTCCAGTTTTGCCAGAATGCCCACATACTCTATGGTATCGTCACTGATCACATTTGCCATGGTTTTGTTTCCTTTCTGAAGTCTCTTTTAATCTCTTTCCAAAGACTTTTTCCAAATTCTTTTATCTAAATTGCTTTATCTAAACCAGATCTGAACCGGTTCCTTCTATAATATATGCTATATAATATATAAGAAGTATTTTAATATTTTTATAAGTCTTTCTTATGAACTATGGTTCCAGCCTTGTTACATCTCTTGGGAAGAGCGCTGTTTCTCTTACGTTCTGCTCATCTAAAAGACGCATGGTCAGTCTCTCTAAGCCGATTCCCAGTCCGCCATGTGGCGGTATTCCATATTTAAAAATCATCAGATAAGAGGCAATGTCTTCCGGATCCATGCCACGTTTTTCCATTTTTTTAAGGATCTCGCCATAATCATGAATACGCTGTCCGCCTGTGGTCACTTCCAGACCCTTAAATAACAGGTCAAAGCTTAATGTAAATTTCGGATCTGCCGGGTCATCCATAGCATAAAATGGACGTTTCTTAGATGGATAATGGGTAACAAATACGAAATCACTGCCGTATTCTTCTTTAAAATAACGGCCAATGAGAAGTTCTTCTTCCGGCTCTAAGTCATATGGGTTTCTGATCCGCCTGTTGTATTTTTCAGCTACCAGCTCTTTTGCTTTGTCAAAACGGACTGCGGGGATCTTACTTACATCCGGAAGTGTGACACCTAACATATCCAGTTCCTTCTTGTACTCTTTTTCAAGAAGAGCCATAGTGTACTGTAAAAATCCGGTTTCCATTGCCATAATGTCCTCGAAACCGTCAATATATCCCATTTCAAAATCCAGGCTGGTATATTCGTTTAAATGACGGGTAGTGTTGTGCTTTTCTGCACGGAACACAGGAGCTACTTCAAATACACGGTCATAAACTCCTACCATGGTCTGTTTGTAAAACTGGGGGCTCTGGCCTAATTCTGCTTTTTTATTGAAATAGTTTAATTTGAATACGTTAGATCCGCCTTCAGCACCTCTGGCTACGATCTTTGGTGTGTGGATCTCTGTAAAGCCCTGGGTAAATAAATAATCCCTGAAGCCTCTTACAATGCCTTCCTGGATCTTAAATTTTGCACGTTCTCTTACATTTCTAAGTGATACCGGACGCAGGGCCAGCTTTGTTTCAAGGGATGTGTTCATTTTCCATTTGCTGATGGGGATCGGCATTGGCTCTGCGGGCTGGGATAATACTTTGATCTCTTCTAAGCGAAGCTCAAAACCATGAGGAGCTCTTTCTTCTGCCTTAACAATACCAAAAACTTCTACAGCTGATTCTTCTTTCAGATCATGGATATCAAAATTTGTGACGCCTTCTTCGTATACGCACTGTACCAGTCCTTCTGCCTTCCGCAGGATCACAAAAGCCACCTCGCCCATGTCACGGACATTGTGTACAGCACCGTTCATACGGATCTTTTTTCCTTCATAAGAACCTTCTAAGATCTGTGCGATTCCAAGAGTTTCCTTTGCTTTGACGCCTTCTACAAATTCCATCATATTTATTCTCCTTCCCAAGGGTGTACATTAAACATTAAATGTACATCTTACGGTTCCGGAGATTTTTATATAAATTTATATAAAAAAACGCCCCGGAACACATTTGCTGTATTCCGGGACGGGATCTTCTTTTCCCGCGGTACCACCCGCATTGAGAAATCTTCAGGATGCTCTTAAGACTTCTCCTCTTTTTCGCATGTAACGTATGCCACGGATATACCTACTATCAGTCCTGCCAGCCGGTTGCATCCCCTTCTGGCAAAGCCGCTTCGATATACCAGCTCCAGAGTGTTCCCTTCGCCCAGTCCTGCGTGGCGGCGCTCTCAGTCGGTGACGCCCCCTTCCTGTTACATTTCTCAGACAAGAGTCTCTTTCATTGCTGTTTTTTATTTGTTTTATAAATTAATACTCTGAAAGCAGAAAGTCAAGATGTTTTTTCATATTTGTCTGATTTTTGTTGGTTTTTAAAAATATAGTCCTTTCATTGACGATATAATTGACAAATGATACAATCTCATACGTGAAGAAAAAATAAGCGGTTGCGAAGCAGACAGGAGGCCCTCTTTTATGAATTCTCTTGACAAAAAACTACAGATGTCAGGCTTCATTGCTTTTTTCCTAAGCGGCATCTGCTCCATCAGCAGCGGTATTGTAGTAAGCCTGCTGCAGGAACGTTATGGATTTGATTACAATGTAACCGGCACACTTTTGTCTATTATGAGTATTGGAAATCTGATGGCAGGTTTTGCCACCGGAGTCCTTCCTGCAAAGATCGGACTTAAAGCCACTATTATCACCTTAAGCGCAGGCTATGAACTGGGCTATCTGTGGTTAGGTATTTCCGGCTGGATGAGTATTCTGGTGCTTTCTTTTCTCCTGATCGGTTTTGCCAAAGGAAGTGTCATCAATATGTGTACCATCCTGGTAAGTAATCACTCAAAGAACCGCACCAAAGGCATGAATATCATGCATTCCTGCTACGCTCTGGGTGCTCTCCTCTGCCCTTTTATCATCGCAGGCGCAGGACTTATAGGCCCGGTCATTCCAATGCTTTCTTTAAGCTTTTTAGGACTTGTCATGTGGATCATTTTCCAACTGACACCTATTGAAAAGAAAACAGCCGGAAAAAAAGAAAAAACAGACTGGGATTTCTTAAAAAGCAAGCGCTTCTGGCTTCTTACAGGTCTTATCTTCTGCCAGAACGCAGCAGAGATCAGCGTAAATGGCTGGCTGGTAACTTACTTTAAGGGAAGCGGCATCCTTTCCGGTACCTTAAGCGCCTATACCGTTACCGTTATGTGGACTGCCACGCTGATCGCAAGGCTTCTTATTGCCTTTGTATTCCCCCTGAAAAATCCATATACAGCTATGATCAAAATGGCCGTCAGCTGTACTTTATTTTACATCTGCCTGATGATGGCTGATAATCAGACCGCTGCTATCCTCCTGCTTTTTGCCTTTGCATTTTCCATGGCTGGCATGAACCCCACAGCTGTTGCCTGTGCCGGAAAAATGACCAGCGTAGCCAGTATCGGCGTCATGCTCCCTGCCGCCAGCTTCGGCGGCATCCTGATGCCCTGGATCATCGGTATCGTATCCAACGTGGCTGGCCTGAAAACAGGCATGGCAATGAATATTATTTCCTGTGTGGGAATGCTGATATTCTGCATTGCAGTAAAAAGATTAAAAGATGAGTAATATTTCTTCTTTGAACTGATATTTTCCTTCCCCGCCTTGACCGGCGGGGATTTTCAGATGCGAAAAAGACCGGTCGGGGAACCGGTCTTTCTCAGGAGAAGGTATTTCGTTTCTTATGGGGTGTAGCAAAAACTATATAATGTATT
>UQJF01000129.1 GCA_900541315.1 uncultured Clostridium sp.
GCACGTAGCAATTCGGTATCAGAGGGGTCAAAATACCTTTTGACCCCAACATCTTGTGATACCAGGGTCAAACGGTCAGGAATCTATTAAAATTTTATATATTTGTGGATCACACGCATTAAATTTCCTGTATCCAAAGGTTTTGACAGATGTTCGTTCATTCCAGCCAGCCGGCATTTTTTCGCATCTTCCTCATAATCACTTGCAGTAAGAGCTACGATCACTACATTCTTTGCATCTTCCCGCTCCAATGCACGGATCGAGTGGGATGCCTCAAACCCATCCATTACCGGCATTACCAGATCCATCAGGATCACAGATATCTCTCCCTGTGCAGATGCTTCAAAACGTTCCAGTGCTTCTTTTCCATTCCACGCTCTTATTACATCCATCCCTTCTTTGCGCAGGATAAATTCTGCGATCTCCATGTTCAGTTCATTGTCCTCTACCAGAAGTATCTTTCTTCCTATGACAGAAACTAAAGGTCTCTCCTCTTCCCTGTTTTCCTCATTAATGATAAAGGTAAAACGCACCCGGCAGAAAGCCTTATCCCCTTTATCATGCGAAAAATGGAATTCTCCATTCATCAGCTTTGTCAGTTCCATAGCCACTGCAAGTCCCTGTTCATTTTCCCTGCAGGAACTTCCAGTATCTGTGCATACAAATTCAAAACGGGCTTTTCTTCCACTTGCTCCGGTCTCTCTGCAAAAAAAAGTTACCTGTTCGCCACTTAGACTGTCTTTTATGGCATTTCCCACAATCTTAGTCAGTATTTTCTTTAAATGTACCGGACTTCCATAGAGTTTTACATGTTCTGCCTTAATCGTTTCACTTGAAAACAGAACATCTCGTTCTGCTGCAAGAGGAATTGCCCACTGTTTTACCTCATCTAACAGTTTTTCCAGATCAAAAACTTTCTGCTCCAAAGTCACAGTTCCTGATGGCAGACAGTCCATATCCACCTTATCTGAGGTCAGCATTTTATCCTGACATGCCATTTCCCGAATAAGCTGCTCTTTTTCCTCTTTTTTGTGTATCCAGAAAAAAAGAATGGAAAAAACAGCATAAAGGCTGATTCCATAAAATAATGCAATATTCCTTAAATGGAATACTTCATCAGATGGGTAAAATACATACAGGTCATAATCACCTTCATGATCCAGACTTCCGTAGTAAGTACAGCCATAATAATGCAGGGACAGCAGTTTCCCTGGCTGTGCCCCTTCTTCTATCTCACTGATAAAAGGCGCTTTGTCCAGTTCTCTTCCCCGGTAGTCATCATAATTTGAACAGAGTACCTGTTCTTTATTACAAATAAGGATCACCCCGTTCATCTCTAACTGACTGCCTGTAAGAAGTTCTTCCACATATCCACGAACTGCAGCCTTTGTCTCTTCTTCCTCTATAGATCCCATCAGCGCATCAAAACCACGGCACTTTTCTTTTAAAAATCCTAAAGTCTCTTCTGTATAAGAGAATGCCCTGTTTTTCCCAATATTTGTAAAAAGAATAAATACAGAAATAAGCAAAACCATTCCGAGGCTTAAAAATATCCTGTTTCTTTTCACTTTTTCGTCTCCTCTTTTATCTCCTCTGACAAGTTTGGAAAGAACTCTTCATTTTCTTTTTTATTGAAACCTGACTTGGTTTCCTCTTTCAATCTATTCTGGATGTCTGTAAGACATTCTAACAGAAGAGGATTGAATGCCCCGCATTCCCCGTTTAAGATCATGTGAATGGCTGTTTCATGGGAAAATGCTTTCTTATATACACGTTTACCCACAAGAGCGTCATATACATCGGCGATGGCCACTACCTGGGCTGAAATAGGGATTTCCTCCCCCTTTAAACCATCTGGATAGCCTTTTCCATCATACCGCTCATGATGCCATCTGCAGATCTGGTAAGCTACCTGCAACAATTTTTCATTCTGGTACATTTCAATGCTCTTCAACATAGAAGCGCCAATAAGCGTATGGGTCTTCATGATCTCAAATTCTTCTTTAGTCAGCTTTCCTGGTTTATTTAATATTTTTTCATCGATCCCTATCTTTCCAATATCGTGAAGAGCAGATGCCGTTGTGATCAGGAACTGGTCAGACCACTGCAGATGATATTGATCTGTTTTTTGCATCAGGCGTTCTAACAGCATACCTGTGATAATGTTAATATGAAGAACGTGGCTGCCGCTTTCACTATTTCTGAATTCAACGATCTGACTTAGGATACTGATCATCATCTGGTTGTTCTTCTCTTTTTCCCGTATCTGGTCTGTTACCAGACTGATCAGACGACGCTGTTTTGCATATAGTTTAATGGTATTGGACACTCTCTGGTGTACAACCTGTACATCAAAAGGACGGCTGATGTAATCGGAAGCTCCCATTTCATAAGCTCTTCTTACATAGGATGCGCTATCTTCACTAGAGATCATAATCACAGGTATATCTTCGATCCAGTGCTTCCGATTCATCAGGGCCAATACTTCAAATCCGTCCATCACAGGCATGTTAATATCTAAAAGGAGAAGAGCAATCCCGGTTCCGTACTGTTTTAGCAGATTAATGCATTCTTCTCCATTTGCAGCCTCCAATATCCGGTATTCGTCTTTCAGGATTTCCGCAAGGATCTCACAGTTTATCTGGGAATCATCTACGATCAGGATCTGCTGCCGTTCTTTGGCTTCCGCACTGTCTATACCTGACTTTTCTGTTACTATCATATTTTTCCGGTTCTTTGCCTGGTACATCAGACCGTCCGCCCGTGCTACTGCACTTTCAATGGTCTCATTATCAGCAAGGACACCTCCAATACTTACAGTCAGGCGCAGCCTGGCATATCCGGGAACTTCTGCCTCACAGACCATATCCCTGATCTGTTTTAACTTTTTTGAAAAAATCTCTTCATCTACATCCTGAAGGATCAGAAGAAATTCATCCCCGCCATAGCGGATCAGAATATCTGTCTTACATATACATCCACGGATGATCCCTACTACTGTATTAAGAACAAGATTTCCTGCATTGTGGCCACAGGTATCATTATACAGCTTAAAATCATCCAGATCGATCATAGCCACACCTGCATGACCTCTCACTTTCCGGATGCGGTTTTCATAATATCTGCGGTTGTAGGCACCGGTAAGGGCATCCAGGTACAATTCTTCGTCATAGCCTCGCACTTTTGCGGTCAACTGTTCCCTTACGTTTTCAAAGGATTCTGTTGTAACGTCCAGAACATTTAAGATCTCCACCACATGGGGCTGTCCATCGATTTCCACATAACGTGAAATCTTCTGGCACACCCTGGAATCTATATATTCCAGCCTTGTCTTCTGACATTTCTCCCAAAATGCCCTTAAAGAAAGGGAATTCTTTTCCAGATGCTTAACTGCTTCTATATCTAAAAGTCTGACCTCTGTAAATAAATCTCCTAAATAAACAAGCATTTCTTCTGCCTGTTTTTTCGTCAAAACGGCACTGAACTTCATCTGCTTCTCCTTTTACATCCTATGTACTCCTGGAATCTTTTTGTACTTAATCTTGCGGGAAGTTTTTCCGCTTTTAAACGTTTTCTCATTTAGACTTTATTATAATCTATTTCCCCTGCATTTGTCCATATTTTACATTGTATTTCACTCCCAGCCTAACAGGTTCATCCACACAAGCTGCTCTAACTGGTCATCTGCAATGAGATAAGCATGGCTGACTGTATCTGAGGACATCAGCTGGTATTCTCCCATATCATCCAAATGGGTCCAGCGGTCATCTAACTGTATCTTTCCCTGGGAAATGAGCATGTTCCAGTGGGATATAGCCTCATCACTTCCCTTGATCTCATAAGTGATATCCCCTTCCATCTGGTCATCTGCAAAAACTCCTGTTTTTACAGCCCAGGCATACTCTCCCTGGGGAACATTTTCGTAATAACAGTAACCGGTTGTTCCCTGACCATTCATTTTGCCATTTTCCCAGATACCATCAGAATAATTATATCTGGGGCTGTCTACATTAATAAACTGCAGGGCAAGACAGCTCCCCTGAGGCTGTCCATTTTCAAAGTTTCCGTAAAACAGGATCTCTGGCATGGTAAGCACCAGACCTGTACCCTCTATATTTTCAGAAATACCGTTTCCGTCATAAAGAAACCGCATTCCTTCAAAAGTTCCATAAAACATCTCTGACAGAACTTCCTGCTTTTTATCTAACAGCTTGGCTGTCTGGGTCATGTCTTTTGTTTCCATGGACTTTCGAAGATCTTCTAACAGCTGTTTCTGGTCCTGGGACATTGCTTCATATTTGGTCTGTAAGGGATCTGATTGTTCTTCTATTGTCTCTTCAGCTCCTGTTGTTTTCTGTTGATCTTCAGACAGACTATCACCCGTATTTTTACCTGCCTGTATTATATCAGTGTCCTCTGCTTTCTCCTGTCCGGAAGCCGGGCTTCCTGCCACTGGCATATTTCCTGTCCCAAAGGCTCCTGCCGCCGGAAAGACCAGTATAAAAGCAGCTGCCACTGCCACCCACTGTTTTGTTGCTTTATTTCCAATTTTTTCCAGTTTTTCAGTCAGTTTCATGTTCTTATCACTTTCTGTATCATATCCACGCCTGCACCAGCCGTCTGCATCCTTGGATGATCTCTTTTTCTTTCAGGCTGGCATAACCTAATATAACAGTAGACGGAAAGCGGTTCTTTCCCTCTCCAATCACAAAATCACTCATTCCATATACCCGTACCCCCGCCTTTGCAGCTGTTTCCACCAGCTTTTTTTCCGGCATTCCCTTTTTGTGGGTTAGAAGCACATGGATCCCGGCGTATTCTCCCTGTATATCAAAAACCGGTTCCAGTTCTTTTAAGCCATTTAATAATGTATCATGTTTTCCCTTGTAAACTGCCCTCATCCTGTTTAAATGGCGTTCATAGTAACCTTCTGTAATAAAATGCGTCAGGATATTCTGGTCTATACGGGATACAGTAGAAGCATAAAATCCCGCTTTTTTCCTGTATAAGGCTAAAAGAGACTCTGGAAGGACCATGAAACCAACTCGGATCGCAGGCGCAATGGAACGTGAAAAGGTTCCCATGTAGATCACTTTCTGGCTATCATCCATTCCCTGGAGAGCAGGGATCGGACGGCCTTTGTAGCGGAACTCGCTGTCATAATCATCTTCGATAAGATAACGGCTTTCTTCTGCTTTTGCCCATTTTAAAAGCTCCTGCCTTCTTTTGATCGGGATAACGATACCGGTTGGATACTGGTGAGACGGCATAACATAAGCAATACCTGCCTGTGTTTTTTCAAGTTCTCTTACGTTCATTCCCCAACGATCCATGGACACCGGAAAAACTGGATGTCCCAAACTTTCAAATACACGGAACGCCTGCTTATAAGTAGGATTTTCCAGGGCAATTCCTGTGTTTCTCCCAATCAGCTGTGAAAGAAGCATTAAAAGATATTCACTTCCTGCACCTACTAAGATCTGTTCCGGCCGGCAGTGGACACCTCTTGCAGAATGAAGATAATCCCTTATGGCCTGGCGCAGGCTGTATTCGCCCTGTGCATTTCCCACTGCAAACATATCTTTATTATCATCTACCAGGGTATTTTTGCTCAATTTTCTCCATGTATTAAAAGGGAAGCTGTCCAGGTCAATACCTCTTGGAGAAAAATCCACTTTACATGGAAAAAGCTTCAGGTCATCCTGCTCTTCTTTTTCCTCTAGCTCTCCCTGGTATTTTACCTCTACCAATTCTTCGATCTGGCAGACAAAATAACCTTTACAGGGAAGTGCCTCTATATACCCCTCAGACAGCAGCTGTTCATAAGCCAACTGGGTGGTACTTCTGCTTACATGAAGATTGCCTGCAAGGATCCTGGTAGAAGGCAGTCTGCTTCCGGCGCGAAGCCTTCCTGCGCGGATCTCTCCTTTAATATAGGTGTAGATCTGCTCATAAAGAGGCGTATCGTCTTTATTTTCAATAGGCACCATTAATTCCATGATGGTCTCCTTTTTCACAACGTAAAAAGCTCTCTGTTTCCAGAGAGCCTCATTGTTTTGCTTCATTTCATTATTTCGGCAGTTTGAAAGAACTCTTCAGAGAAACGATCCTGTTAAATACAGGATTTTCCTTAGTGCTGTCCTTGCAGTCCGCGCAGAAATAACCATTTCTTACAAACTGGAAGCTGTCATAGGCTTCCGCCTGTGCAAGAGCAGGCTCACCATAGCACTCTTTTAAGATTGTAAGAGAATTTGGATTTAAGTTCAGGGTTCCGTCTGCATTCAGCTTGCCCTTTTCCTCATCTACGATATTCTCATAGAGACGACATTCGATTTTCTTTGCAGTTGGTACAGCTACCCAGTGGATTGTTCCTTTTACCTTTCTGCCTTCAAAGCCGGAACCGCTCTTTGTCTCAGGATCATAGGTTCCATGTACTACAGTTACATTTCCATTTTCATCTTTTTCACAGCCAGTGCATTTTACAAAATAAGCGCCCATAAGACGTACTTCATTTCCCGGGAACATACGGAAATATTTCTTAGGCGGTTCTTCCATAAAGTCTTCTCTTTCGATATAAACTTCACGGCTGAATGGAACCTTTCTGCTTCCCAGTTCTGAATTTTCCAGGTTGTTTGGAACATCCAGCTCTTCTACCTGGCCTTCCGGATAGTTATCGATCACCAGTTTTACAGGATCTAAAACAGCCATCATACGGGCTTTTTTAAGCTTTAAGTCTTCACGGATGCAGTATTCAAGCATCGCATAATCAACAGAGCTGTTTGCCTTGGAAACGCCAACTAACTCTACAAAACGTTTGATAGACTCTGGTGTATAACCTCTTCTGCGCAGTGCAGCGATGGATACCAGACGCGGATCATCCCAGCCATCTACAATACCATCTTCTACCAGTTTCTTGATATAACGCTTTCCTGTAACCACATTAGTCAGATACAGCTTTGCAAACTCAATCTGACGAGGTGGATTCTCAAATTCACACTCTTTTACTACCCAGTCATAAAGAGGGCGATGATCTTCAAATTCCAAAGTACAGATAGAGTGGGTAATGTGCTCTACAGCATCTTCGATCGGATGAGCAAAGTCATACATCGGATAGATACACCACTTATCACCTGTATTGTGATGGTGCATATGAGCCACACGGTAAATGACCGGATCTCTCATGTTGATATTAGGAGAAGCCATATCGATCTTTGCACGCAGAACTTTCTCGCCATCCTGATATTTGCCTTCCTTCATCTCCTCAAAAAGACGCAGGTTCTCTTCGATGGAACGGTTTCTGTATGGGCTTTCCTTACCTGGAGTATTGAAATCGCCTCTGTACTCTCTGATCTGCTCTGCGCTTAAGTCACAGACGAATGCTTTTCCCTTCTTAATAAGAAAAACAGCACACTCATACATTTTCTCAAAATAGTTGGATGCAAAGAACAGTCTGTCCTCAAAGTCTGCTCCCAACCACTTTACATCTGCCATGATCGACTCTACAAACTCGCTTTTTTCCTTTGTAGGGTTTGTATCATCAAAACGCAGGTTGAATTTACCATTATATTTCTGTGCCAGTCCATAGTTTAAAAGAATAGACTTGGCATGTCCGATATGCAGATAACCGTTTGGTTCTGGTGGAAAACGGGTCTGGACATGGTCATAAACCCCTTCTGCCAGGTCCTTGTCAATTTCCTGCTCTATAAAGTTCTTGGAAACCGGCTCTTTTTCTTCGGTCTCTATTACCATATCTTTCTCTGCCATAAATGTTCCTCCGTGATCTGTCATCATAATTATTTAAAATCATATCACATTTTACGGCTGTAGTAAAGTCACAGCTTTTGTATCATTATTACTTGTTTATAGTTCAGCCATGCGCCGGTTTGAATGAGAAAGTATATTGCAAGCTTGCTTGCATGAACACTTTTTGAACTTTTTTTCATTTTCCCGTTGACAAAATCTATCCCTCATGATAGTATATATGAGGTTCGCTTCTGACGAACAAGAAATGCTGCTGTGGCTCAGTCGGTAGAGCGTCGCATTGGTAGTGCGGAGGTCACGGGT
>UQJF01000130.1 GCA_900541315.1 uncultured Clostridium sp.
GAGATGTAGCTCCGTCTCGTGGGCTCGGAGATGTGTATAAGAGACAGATACAGCAGCTCTGCTACACCGATCACAGAAAGAACACAGCTGTCCTTAATATTGATGATCAGGTTGTTGCCGATCTGGGGCATCAGGTTGCGGAGAGCCTGAGGCAGGATCACATAGATCATGGTCTGAACATGGGTCATACCGATGGATTTTGCTCCCTCCGTCTGTCCCGGATCAATGGAAAGGATACCGCCTCGTACAGTCTCTGCCATATAGGCACCTGTATTAATAGATAAGATAAAATAAGCAGCCTGAGTAATGGTAGAGTTAATTCCCAGCAAAGGCATAAGGCCATAATAGATAAACATAGCCTGGGCCATCATAGGTGTACCCCTGAAAAACTCTACATAGGCATTTAAGATCAGACGTACCACCCATAAAAATCCCTTCTTTAAAGGATTATCCCCTTTTTCAGAAGGAATGGTCTGGACAATACCTACGGCAAAACCAATGAGGCATCCTACCAGCGTACCTACTAATGCGATCTTTAAGCTGACACCTGCCCCCTGCAGCATAGACATGCCGTAGCGGTTGAATACGACCATTACACGGCCCATAAAATCTGTTGGCATAATTTTCTCCTTTTTATCCCTTCAATTAGTTTGCCAGAGGCTGTACAGAAATTGCCTCATCCATCATTGCAGAGAAATCATCTTTTGTCATCTTGGACAGAACACTGTCAATAGCTTCCTTTAACTCAGTATTACCCTTCTTTAAAGAAATACCAATATTGATGTCCTCATCTGTTACCTGGAAATCATTTTCGCCGCCACCAAATTCAAGAAGCTTGAAATCCGGGTAAGCAACTAAAGCACCTTTACCAGTTGGCTGGTCAGTTACCACCAGATCACACTTATCAGCATTTAAAGACATCAGCATATCCGGTGCACTTGCTGTTGCTGCTAAGATATTAGCATCTTTGATCTGTGGAAGGCATGTATCATACCAGATCGTACTCTGCTGGGAAGTACAGGTAGCACCTGCCAGATCAGCTACGCTCTTTGCATCAGCATACTTGCTGCCGTTCTTAACCAGGGTAACAATGGTTGCATAGTAATATGGCTCAGTAAAGTCAACTGCCTGAAGACGCTCTGTTGTAATGGACTGACCAGCAATAACGCAGTCAACCTGTCCTGTGCTTACAGCAGGGATCAGTGAATCCCAGTCAAGGCGGACGATCTGCAGATCATATCCTAACTCATCACAGATCTTCTTAGCCATCATAACATCATATCCATAAGCATATTCATTACTGTCATTGATCGGTACAGCACCATTGGAATCATTTGGCTGTGTCCAGTTATATGGTGCATATGCACACTCCATTGCTACCTTTAAAACCTTCTTTTCACCGGATCCAGCAGCAGCTTCCTTAGATGTGCTTTCTCCCGCTGCGCTTGTCTGCTCTGCTGGAGCTGCTGTATTACTTCCGCCGCATGCTGTTAATGCACCTGCTGCCATTATTCCAGCAAATGCCAGGCTCATTATTCTCATTACATTTCTTTTCATAATTGTTCTCTCCTTTATGCCTGTAATTTGAAAGTCTGATATCAAAAAACACCTGTCTTCATACCAAACAGACATGTCACCTTGGTGGTAACATCACCATAAATGAAAGCCATACCCGTTACCAGGTATGACTTCTTCGTTTTCCTTGGCTTCTTTTGCGAAACAGCCTTCCTGACTGCTGATTTTTATATAAATCAGCATTTGCCCGCTTAGTATAGCATAACTGCTCCGCTTTTCCAATAGTAATTTTATTCTAACATGCCATATTTTCCACTATATTTTCCTACTTTTTCCCAGTTTCCTTAGAAACTGCCTCTGCTTCCTCTGCCTTTTTGATCATCAGGTCTGTCATCTTTTGCTGATACTCTTCATCCGCCGTGATCTCATTTCCCTCTTCATCTGCCTCTACAGCAAACAGAAAAGTTCTTGCATCATTGATCTCATAGCTGCAGGTTACAAATGTATACAGTGCTTTCACCGGGTATTCTACGGTTTCTGCATAGGAGCATGGGGCGATCATCTCTTTTACAAACTCATCAAAAGCTTCCTGACTCTTAAAACGGGTCTTGCGCACAATAGGCTTTGCCTCTCCATAATAGCAGGATACCGCCTTTAAACGTATCTCCCGTTCAGGAGTATAAATAGAAAAATACTGATGCTCTTTAAAATAAGAAGGATCTTTATAGCGGACAATATCTTTAAACATGCTTCCGTTCTTCATATTGTGTCCGTAAAGGATATTATTTCTTCCCTCAAAATCTCCTTCGCTTTCATAATCCAGATAAATACTTCCGGCTACACTTGCTTCCCCGTTGAAATCATGTTTCAGGTAAAAATCATTATCTGTTCCCTGTACAATAGGATAACTGATCTTCGTATCCGGAATATGGATCCAGCCGATAGTATCAGGATTTTCCTCTTTTAATTTTTCAAAATCATAGGGTGACTGGTATTCCTCTTTTTCAGGTTCTGTCTCCAGTTCCTGTTTTTCCGTTTCTTCTATTGTAATGGTCTCCTGGGTTGTCTGGGCAGCTTCCCTTGCAAGACGTTCATACTCTTCCTGGGCTCTTTTATCTGCAAGATAACTGTGCAAAGTCAGGCCGCCGCTTACAAAAAACACCAGAAGAGCAACGCAGACCACTATTTTCCACAGAGTACCTCTGCCGCTTTTTTTGTTGTCTTCCATGCTTTCTTTCCTTTATGCTGTATAAATCTGCTTTTTCACTGTTTTTTTCTGCCACTGTCCGGATCTTGCCACTGCCTCGTGCATCAGTAAAAGCAGTTCCATAAAGCTTCTAAAGCTTACCTGGCAGCGTTTTTCCTTCCAGCCAATGGTTCCCTGCCATGTGGCATTTCTGCGGAACAGTACACGTACTACAAAAGTTGCCGGACCATAATTTCCATTTTCCACATAGAAGCTGCGCGGGATGATCACAGAATGTTCCTTTGCATTTTCAGGAAGAGGATCAATCATCTCTGCAATCTTTTCCCTTAATTCAAATTCATTATAGAAGATCCTGCGGTCTTCTACTGCAGGATGAGATACATCACCACTCATATTATGGTCTTCATAATTGCGCACTGCTACTTCACACATCTTTTTTCCAAGACCATATGGAAGCCTGGTAACTCCTGATCCCAGCTGTTGGTCAAAAAAGTCCATCAGCTCCATAAAACTGTTAAAACGGCTTTTAACTTCACTGCCTAGCTGTTCGATCACTCCCTGCCAGGAAGCATAGTAGCGGTACTGTACATGAAGACAGAAATCTGCCAGTTTTCCCGTATTTTCAGGCTCTAACATCTCCATACGGTTTTCTGTCTCATCTTCCATCAGATCCAGCCAGTCTTTTTTTCCGAAATTGCGCGGATCCACACTCTTCATAGGATAATGGATCTCATCAAACAATTCCTCTAACACAAACACCATTTCTGACAGGCTGTAAAAAGCAATGCCACCATTTTTGCTTTCATGATAGATTCTTCCTTTTAAGATCCTCTTTTCAAAATCATCAACAGCAATATGAACCTGTCGATAAGAGTTAGGTATGGCTCCAGTTTTCGCTATTGACATTTTCTCACCCACTTTTCTGTTTCGTACCATCTCAATATAGTCATTATTATATAGGTTACTATTTTATACCATGATGCCGGGCAGGTGTCAAAAGGTTTTTAACACCTATACTGCTATCAGTATACCAGACAGTGGTTACAAAACGGTTACAAAACACTACGGTTTTTGTATTTTTTTCAGGAATAAACTGGACATTTTTAAACCGCATAGTTATACTTAAGATATGTATTTAACGTTCATATCTTAAATTTATATAGATAAGGAGACTTGTCATTATGCCATCTTCTTCTGATCAGAAACCAATGATCTATGTACAAACTCTTGGCGGTTTTTCCATTAAAACAGGAAACCTTCAGATCAACGATAACAGAAACCAGTCAAAAAAGCCATGGGCCTTACTGGAATATCTGATAGTTTTCCAGAAAAAAGAAATCAGCCCTGCAGAACTGATCCACATTATCTGGGCAGATGAAACGGGAGCCAATCCAAGTGGTGCATTAAAGACCCTTATGTTCCGCTCCCGCAAACTGTTAGAGCCACTGGGGATCTCCCCACAAAAGCTTTTAGTCCAGCAAAGAGGCACCTATGCCTGGACCCAGGAATATCATACAGTCCTTGACATTGATGAATTTGAATCCATCTGCAACAAGGCCCTAAGCAGTTCTCTTTCTGCTGAAGAAAGCCTTAAACTGTGTCTGGATGGCCTGGCTCTTTATAAGGGAGACTTCCTTCCAAAGTCAGAATATGAATCCTGGGTCATTCCCATCAGCGCTTATTATCATTCTCTGTACCAGAAGCTGGTTTACAAGACCATTCAGCTGCTTTTGGACAAACAGGCTTACGGACAGATCACTTCTGTCTGCCAGACAGCCATCGGGATTGAACCCTTCGATGAAGAATTCCATTATTATCTGGTCTATTCTTTATTTAAAGACGGACATACAGGCCAGGCATTAGAAGAATACAGCAACACCTTAGATATGTTTTATAATGAATTTTCCATTTCACCAACGGAACATTTTAAGGACCTGTATAATACCATCCGCAACAGCGAACGGGGTATCAATACCAATCTTGACTCCATACAAACTGCTTTAAACGAAGAAGGCAGCGGCGGGGCTTTCTACTGTGAATATCCGGTATTTCGTGATCTTTTCCAGTTAGAGCGCCGTTCCATCCAGCGTACCGGTGATTCTATTTATCTTTGTCTGCTGACCATTACCGGTATTGATGGAAACGTTCCAAAAAGCATGATCTTACAAAAAGCCATGGAGCACTTAAATACCTCTATTTTAAACTCCTTACGGTGCAGTGATGTTTTCACCCGCTACAGTATCAGCCAGTATCTGATCCTGCTTCCTACTGTAACAGCTGAAAAAGGCGAAATGGTATTAAAACGCATCATCACAAACTTCCGCAAACTGTATAACCGCAAAGACATTACTGTAGAGATGCGCTTACAGCCTATCCTTCCCTGGAAAAATGTACCCTTAAAAGAAACTCTGGAATATGGGGAAATGACACCTGAAACAGATGAAACTATATAAAACGATATTGGGGGCAAAAGGTATTTTGCCCTCTCTGATACTGAATTGCTACGTGCTTTGCACTCCCACAATTTTAAAAACAGATGGAGCCAATATGGTCCCATCTATTTTTGTATGTCCATATTACACAGTGACGGTTCCTGTCTACATCAAAAAGCTCTGCCCTGCCACGCCCACATTCCGACAATACTGGGATGTGATCTCATCTCTTATGGTGTGCAGATCACCGGTATTCCCTTATAAAGCATATCATAAAAGGCCGGAACACTTGCAGGCGGAAGATTTACGCAGCCATGGCTTCCACTTGTCTGATAAATCGTTCCTCCAAACTTATTTCTCCAGGAAGCATCATGAAATCCGATACCACCATTAAATGGCATCCAGTAATCCACATGGCTTTCATATTCATACTTGCCGTTATCCAGTTTCTTTCCCCGAAGGATACGGTCTTTTTCCTTATAAGTCAGACTGTAGATACCATCTGGTGTAGTATATGCCTTTGACACATTTCCAGTTACGCAAGGAGCATCCCACACACAGGCACCATCTTTGATCATGTACACATGCTGTCCGGCCAGATCTACCTGCACATAAGTATTTCCCCAGTCACTGCCTGTTCTGGAAGCTGCACTCTGGCTGTAAACAGGCTCTCTGTCTGCGCTGTCACCATTCTGCCATACAGAGCCGCTCTGAATCAGCTCTGTAAGTGCTGCGATCTCACCTGCCTGGTCGATCTTCCAGCCATAAGGGCCGGTAAGCTGATACTCAGCGCCAGATACCCCTGTAAAGGTACGCATCTTTCCTGCTGTATCATAAGCCGCTGCCAGATTTGCCACAAACGCAGCAACTTTCTCCTGATCCAAGGTTACCTGACCATTACTGCTTCCTGTTATCCAGCTGGATATGGTCTCACCGGAAAGCACTTCTGATGCATCTCCAAATACATATCGCAGCTGTTTTTTCCTGCGGCTGTTCATGGCATCACATAAAGCCTTCAGATTTTCATCGTTTTCCCAGACACCAACCGTACGGTAGCAACCGGTTTCTTCTAATGAAACTTCTTTACTGCCGGATCTCACCACTGCTGTGAGCACCTGCTTTGTCTTTTCCGGATCTACGTCATTTCCCTGTACTGCCGGGATAATGGTAAAATCCTTGCCTTCTTCATATGGGGAAATAGATGCATCTTTCGTAGTTATAATGCTTCCGCCGCTGATACAGGATAATCCGCTTATCTTGCTGTTTAACGCTTCTTCATTATACCGGGCAGACACTTCCATTGTGTGGGTATTATTCCCGGAAGGTCCTGCCACACGACCGGAAGCATTTTGGTTGTCTAAGATTTCCTGGATATTGCCGGAAACCGTTACCTGATAGCCGATATCGCTACCTTTAATGCTCTCCTCTTTTCCATTTTTTTCCTTTATGCGAAGACTGTACTCCCCGGCATAAAAACCTTCAATCCTACTTTTCGCCTCATCCGATGTAAGTCCCCCTACACCTATTCCATTGATCTTTGTGCCTGAAACCAGTCTGGATGTATCACTTTCATCTGCAAAAGCTCCTATGGTAGCAGCTAAAGACAATGCCAGTGCTGACAGGACTGTTAAAAGCAATTTCTTTTTTCCTACATTTTTTCTCATTCTTTTACCCCTTTTCAGGTATATGTTCTCTTGAAACCTTTCCTGAAGCTGCCACATTAATCGATCACTTTAATACTCTCGATCACCGGCTGATTTTCCTTTGCAACTGTTCCGTTGTTATCTTCTACCTTAGTATCTTCACAAATGGCATCTACCACTTCCATACCATCTGTTACATAACCAAAGCAGGCATATTCACCATCTAAGAAAGTGCTGTCTTTATGCACAATAAAGAACTGGGAGCTTGCACTATCCTTACGCTGAGATCTTGCCATGGAAATAGCCCCTCTTGTATGGGATAATGTATTTTTCACGCCATTAGAGTCAAATTCACCTTTGATCTCACGCTCAGAACCGCCCATACCAGTGCCCAACGGATCACCCCCCTGGATCATAAAACCACTGATAATGCGATGGAAAGTAAGTCCGTCATAAAAACCATTTCCAACCAGATCAAGGAAGTTTGCAACAGTAACAGGAGCTGCATCTCCATCTAATTCTACGTTAATAGTGCCGTAATCTTTTACATTGATCTCTACATGGTGCTTTCCGGCAGCTGCCCTCAGATCCAGTTCACTGTTTTCCTCTGCTGCTTCTGTAGTTTCACTGACTGCTGCCTGGGTTGTCTTATCTGTTTTTTCTGTTTCTTTTGTATCTTCTATCTTTGCAGTTGTTTCAACTACAGTTGTTCCTGCCGCATTATCCTTTGTACTGCAGCCTGCTAATAACATAGCAGATGCTGCTGCCATCAGGCAGATCTTCATCCATTTTTTCATTTTTTGTTATAATTCCTTTCTCTACTATGAAAGTGTTGCCAAGTAGCTATAATGTCTGCATATCTGCACGAAAAGACATATAGGCATCTGGCAGCCGGGACACCAGCTGTTCCCATCATAGCATTTTCACCTCATACAGTAAAGCGTTTCACAAAAATATCAAACTTCCGTAAGATTTATTAAGAAAGATTTTTTCTGTATACATCCGCCAAAAGCAACAGCGCCGAAGTTTCCTCCGACGCTGTCACTTTTATCCCTTATATAACAATTTTTAATCGATCAGCCTGTTTTAATCTCTGTAATTAATCTTCCAGAGCTGCCTGTGCTGCTGCTAAGCGGGCGATCGGTACACGGAATGGTGAGCAGGATACATAGTCCAGTCCAATCTTATGGCAGCTGTCTCTTATACACATCTCC
>UQJF01000131.1 GCA_900541315.1 uncultured Clostridium sp.
GCAATCCGGTTACATCAGTGAGTGGCAAAATTTACTTTTGACACTCACATCATAAGATGAAGTATCGCTTTTATGCGGTTCCAGATAAAAGGAATATAGAACAGATGATTTCATATATAAAAGGAGCCCTTGGGGCAGTAGAAGATGATGTGATCGTAGTAGAGACAGGAGGCATCGGTCTGGCAGTCCATGTACCTCTTTCTCTTTTAGAAGAACTTCCGCCATTAGGGGAAGAGGTGACTGTTTATACCTATTTCCAGGTGCGGGAAGATGCTATGACTTTATATGGTTTTTTGCACAGACAGGACAGGGAAATGTTTAAACAGCTGCTAGGGGTGAATGGGATCGGCCCCAAAGGAGCCCTTGGCATCCTTTCAGTCATGCGGCCGGATGAGCTGCGTATCGCCATTGTCGGCGGGGATGCCAAAGCCATTTCCAGGGCACCGGGGATCGGGGCAAAGACTGCCCAGAGACTGATCTTAGATCTTAAGGATAAGGTAGATTTAGAAGAAGTGATGATGGCTTCCTTTGGAGGCGGAAAGGAAGCTGCTTCCGATACAGGTACAGGTGCATCTGTGGCAGGTATGGCGGCATCGGCAAAAGAGGCAGTGGCAGCGTTAACAGCTCTCGGCTACACCAATATGGAAGCTTCCAGGGCAGTAAAGAAAGTAGAGATCACAGAAAATATGAGCGTAGAGGATATTTTAAAGGCTTCGCTGAAGCATTTGAGTTTTCTGTGATCTTTAGCAGAGCATCATATAGTTTGAGGTATATATGGAACGGAGAATTATAACAACAGAGGCAACAGAAGAGGATGTGCGGATCGAGACTACCCTGCGTCCCCAGTGCCTCAGCGATTATGTGGGACAGGAAAAGATCAAGTCTACCCTGAAAATATACATAGAAGCGGCAAAAAGCAGAGGGGAAGCCTTGGATCATGTGCTGTTTTATGGCCCGCCCGGGCTTGGAAAGACGACTCTTTCAGGCATCATTGCCAATGAGATGGGGAGCAGGCTGAAAGTGACCAGTGGACCGGCTATTGAAAAGCCGGGAGAAATGGCAGCTATTTTAAACAATCTTCAGGAGGGGGATGTCCTTTTCGTAGATGAGATCCACCGGTTAAACCGTCAGGTGGAAGAAGTCCTCTATCCGGCTATGGAAGATTTTGCCATTGATATCATGCTGGGAAAAGAGTCCAGTGCAAGGTCCATTCGTCTGGAACTGCCTCATTTTACACTGGTGGGGGCAACTACCAGGGCGGGACTGCTGTCAGCTCCTTTAAGAGACCGTTTTGGTGTAGTCCAGAGAATGGAATTTTATACACCTGAGGAGCTTCGCACGATTATCTTACATTCAGCAGCGATCCTGGGAGTGGAAATAGAACCGGAAGGAGCTATTGAACTGGCCAAGCGTTCCAGAGGAACCCCAAGACTGGCAAACCGCCTTTTAAAGAGGGTGCGGGATTTTGCCCAAGTAAAATATGATGGTGTGATCACAAAAGAAGTAGCAGATTTTGCACTGGATATTATGGATGTGGACAAAATGGGACTGGATCAGAATGACAGGAATATCCTTTTAATGATCATTGAAAAATTTTCCGGCGGTCCGGTGGGACTTGATACGTTAGCAGCAGCTTTGGGAGAAGACGCAGGAACTCTGGAAGATGTATATGAGCCTTATCTTTTAATGAATGGCCTGATCAACAGAACGCCCCGGGGAAGAATGGCTACGGAGAACGCATATCGTCATTTGGGCTTGGAAATGAAGTGAAAATGTGGTATCCTTTTAACGAACTGAAAAGATGAATGTTGCCAGTACAGCTTATGGACAGCAACATATAAATGTGCTTTATAGTCAGGAGAAATAGCAGAATGGATACAAAGAATTATACACAGGTTTTAATTGACGGGAAAATATATACTTTAGGCGGAACGGAAGATGAAGCATATCTTCAGAAAGCGGCCAGCTATGTAAATGAAAAAATAGCCACTATGTATGCAATCCCTGGTTTCAGCAAACAGAGTGCCGATTATCAGCAGCTGATGCTTTTATTAAACATCGCGGATGATTATTTTAAGGCAAAAGAAAATGCAGACCAGATGGAAGAACAGAAAGACAGGATGGAAAAAGAAACTTACAGCTTAAAACATGAGCTTGTAAGCACCCAGATGAAGTTAGATGGTGTGTTAAGGGATTTAGAAGAACGCCAGCACCAGCTTCAGGAGTTATCTGCAAAGCTTTCAAAGACAGAACGGGAATTAAGAGCTGTTAAAAAACAGGCGGCACAGGCTTTAGCTTCTGGGAATGAAGAAGATGAAGTTGAGGAAGATGAAGTGGTAGACACTGTGATCGAAGGAAATGCACCTGTAAATGAACCAGGCTTTGAATCTGTGAGCGAGATGGCACAGACTTCAGACCAGGCTGCTGTGACAGAACCGGCACAGGAAAGTTTTGTTCAGACAGAACTTCCATTACAAAATTCTTCATTCCAGGCAAAAATTTCTGACAGGGATCTTGCCAGAAAAGCCCTTCAGGCAGCCAGAAAAGCCGGTTCTCACAGAAACGGACGCAGATAAAACACAGATGAAACAAAGGGGGCGCGATACAGACTGCAGCCCCTTTTTTGTTTAACACCGAACGGAGCGCAGATGCGGGAGTGCAAAGTACGCAGCGATCCGGTATCAGGAAAGGTTTAAGATCATGATGAATAAGAGAAAAGCAGAGCTTTTAGCACCGGCAGGTTCCTTTGACAGCTTAAAGGCTGCAGTGGCAGCAGGAGCAGATGCTATTTATATGGGTGGCAGCCGTTTTGGTGCCAGAGCGTATGCCCAGAATGCCGCAGGACAGGAAATGGTGGAAGCAATCCGGTATGCCCATCTTCATGGTTGTCGTTTGTATATGACGGTCAATACACTATTTAAGGAAAAAGAGCTGGAAGAGCTGCGGGACTATATGAAGCCTTATTACGAAGCTGGTCTGGACGGTGTTATCGTTCAGGATCTGGGGGCTCTTCAGGTGATGAAACAGGCATTTCCGGGAATGGAGCTTCATGCCAGTACACAGATGACCGTTACAAGCGTATACAGCGCGAAAATGTTAAAGGAAATGGGCTGCTGCCGGGTGGTTCCGGCCAGAGAACTTTCCTTAGAAGAAATCTCACGTATTTATAAAGAAACAGGGATGGATATTGAGACATTCGTTCACGGTGCCTTGTGCTACTGTTATTCCGGCCAATGCCTGATGAGCAGTCTTATTGGCGGCCGAAGCGGAAACAGAGGCCGTTGTGCCCAGCCATGCCGTCTGCCTTACCGGGTATGGGAAGGAGGCAAGGCAGAGGGAAAAAGCTTAAACAAGGAGAACCAGAAGTTTGTATTAAGTTTAAAAGATCTTTGTACTCTGGATATTTTGCCGGATATCTTAGAGGCTGGTGTTTATTCCTTAAAGATCGAAGGAAGGATGAAGAGCCCCAGATATACAGCCGGCGTAGTCCGTATTTACAGAAAATATCTGGATATGTATGAAGCATACGGAAGAGATGGTTATTATGTAGATCCAGAAGATAAAAAAGAACTGCTGGATCTTTTTGACCGGGGCGGCTTTACCTCAGGCTATTATGAAAAGCACAATGGAAAGGATATGGTTGCCTTAAAGGAAAAGCCGGAGTTCCGTGAAGGAAACCAGAAATTATTTGATTTTCTGGATGAAAATTATGTGCATAAAGAGAAAAAGGAGCTTGTTTCAGGAAAGGCTGTTTTTGAAGAGGGAAGACCATCTGTTCTGGAACTGACCAGGGGGGATGTAATGGTAAAAGTTGAAGGCCAGGTCTGCCAGAGCGCACAGAACCAGCCTGCAACAGAGGAAAAAGTGCGTAAGCAGTTAAATAAGACAGGTGCAACATCCTTTAATTTTGAACAGCTGGATATTGAATTAAAAGGAAATATCTTTCTGCCGGTACAGGCGTTAAATGAACTGCGAAGAGAAGGCTTTGAGAAGTTGACAGAAGGTATTCTGGCAAAATGGGAGAGAAAGGCAGAAGCTGAGGAGACGGGAAAAGAAAAGGAAAGTGCGGGCGCAGAAAACACAGCAGAACTGTTTGCGCAGACAAAACGGGAACTGTCCATTGCAGCACAGTCCGCCTCCAAAAAAAATCACAGATCTGCTTTCCTCACAGCATCCCTTGAAGAAGAATGCCAGCTTGAACCTGCATTATCCTGCGATGCTGTAAAACGTATTTATATAGATGCAGATGGATTCAAACCAGATCAGTGGGGAAAGGTCGTAAAACAATGTGAGACAAAGGGGAAAGAATGTTTCCTGACACTTCCACACATTTTCCGCACCCACGCAATGAAGTTTTTCTCTAAAAACAGGAAAAATCTGGAAAATGCAGGTTTTACAGGTGTTCTGACCCGCACTTTGGAGGAGGTTTCCTGGTTAAAGGAAGAAAATATCCATATCCCATTTGCACTGGATGCTTCTGTTTATGCATGGAACCGGGAAGCGGTACACACATTAAAGAAAATGGGACCGGAATTTATTACCATGCCATGGGAATTGAACAGCAGAGAACTAAAAGCAGTGGCGACGGCATGTGAAAAGGAAGATATGGCAGATGAAATGATCATTTATGGGCATGCTCCTATGATGGTTTCTGCCCAGTGTGTGGTAAAAACATTAAAAGGATGTACAGCCAAAAGGGAACAGCTTTTAATGAAGGACCGTACAGGAGCCGGACTGCCCTTAAAGGCACATTGCAGCTTCTGCTATAATACAATCTTAAATCCTCTTCCATTATCTTTGTTTGGAAGTGAGGAAGCAGTGAAAGAGCTGAACCTGACTTCCCTGCGTCTTTCCTTTACAAGAGAAGGAAAAGAGGAGACGAAAAAGATACTGGAAGCTTTTGCTGCTTCTTATAAAGAGGGAAGGATCGTAGCAGAGCCAGTAAAAGATTTTACAAGAGGACATTTCAGACGGGGAGTAGAATAGCCTATGACAAATCTGATCGTGGAAGTATCCAAATATCTCATGATATTGCTGATGGCCATTTATACCTATGCTAATTTCAGGTTCTTTTCTTTTCCGGATCTGGAACGGAAGAGAAAAGTATGCGCAAGGCAGAACCGGGCTATGTTTTTGCTGCATTTTCTGGCATATCTGGTGATGTATCTGAAAACAGAAGATGAAACACTGAGCCGGATGCTGCTGGTATTTTATATAGGCCAGGTGGTATTTTTCCTGCTGTACATTTATATTTACCGGTTTATTTACAGAAATGTATCAAGACTTCTGGTAAATAACTGCTGCATGTTATTAGCCTGCGGTTTTATCATGCTCACCAGATTGTCTTTAGATAAGGGCTTGGATAAGGCTTTTAAGCAGTTTGTGATTGTGGCAGCGGCAGCGGTGGTTTCCTGGCTGGTTCCTTTTATCATGGAACGGTTCTGGCAGCTATACAAATTCCAATGGCTTTATGGAGGGATCGGGCTGGCAGCCCTGCTTCTGGTATGGGTAGCAGGAAATGAAAGCTTCGGTGCCCAATTGTCACTGACCATTGGCGGGATATCCATTCAGCCCTCAGAATTCGTAAAGATCAGTTTTGTGTTTTTTGTGGCTTCCATGTTTTATCAGTCTCTGGAGTTTAAAAACATCTGTATCACTACGGTAGTGGCAGCACTTCATGTGGTGATCCTGGTGTTGTCAAAAGACCTAGGAAGTGCGTTGATCTTCTTTGTAAGCTATGTGGTCATGCTGTTTATTGCCACAGGAAACTGGCTGTACCTGATCGCAGCGGGGATTCTCGGAAAAGGGGCCACATCTATTGCATATGCTCTTTTTGATCATGTAAGGCGCAGATTTACAGCATGGAAAAATCCGTGGGCAGATATTGATAATACAGGCTATCAAATCACCCAGTCCCTTTTTGCTATTGGAACAGGGGGATGGTTTGGCATGGGATTGTGTCAGGGAATGCCAAATAAGATCCCGGTAGTAGAAAAGGATTTCATTTTCGCAGCAATATCTGAAGAAATGGGAGGTATTTTCGCTATCTGTGTTCTTCTTATCTGTCTGGGCTGTTTTATCCAGTTTATGATGATCGCCACAAAAATGCAGGCTATGTTTTATAAGATGCTGGCAGTGGGACTGGGAATGGAATATGTGGTCCAGGTATTCCTTACAGTAGGCGGTGTGACCAAGTTTATCCCATCTACCGGTGTGACACTTCCTTTTGTAAGTTATGGAGGGAGTTCCATTGTAACTACATTCCTGTTATTCAGTATTATCCAGGGACTTTACATCATCAAACGCAATGATGAAGAAGAGCTGGAAGAAATGGAGGCACAGGAAGAATGAAAGAACTGAAAAAAAGTGATCCTAATTCCAAGGTTCTGGCGGTTACCTATGTATGTGTGGCTTTGTTTCTGGCACTGGCTGTTTACATGGGATATTTTCTTCAGGTGAAAAGCGAGGATGTGATCAATAATCCTTATAATGCAAGACTGGACAGTTTTTCAGACCGTATTGTAAGGGGCAGCATCCTGGCAGCAGACGGAACTGTACTGGCAGAAACTACTACAGATGATGGGGGAAATGAGACAAGAGTTTATAACTATGGAAGTGTGTTTGACCATGCAGTAGGCTATTCTTCTAAAGGGAAAACAGGAATTGAAGCCATGGCAAACTTTTATCTTTTAAGTTCTCACGTAAATCTGGTGGAACAGGCGGGAAATGAGCTGGCAGGTGCGAAAAACTTAGGCGACAGTGTGGTGACTACTCTGGATATGGAGCTGCAGCAGGCGGCTTATGCGGCTTTAGGAGACAGAAGAGGGGCGGTGATCGCCATGGAGCCGGATACAGGAAAGATCTTAGCAATGGTTTCAAAGCCGGGATACGATCCCAATACCCTTCTTCAGGATTGGGCGGCTCTCACAGATAGTTCTAATAACCAGGGACAGCTGGTAAATCGTGTAACTGCCGGTTTATATCCCCCTGGGTCTACATTTAAGATCGTGACAGCTCTTGAGTATATGCGGGAACATCCGGATGACTACAAGGATTTTCATTTTGATTGCAATGGTGTTTACCACAATGGGGACTATTCTATTAAATGTTTCCACAGCGAAGCCCACGGAAGTCAGGATTTTGTGAAAGCCTTTGCTAATTCCTGTAATGGTGCATTTTCCAGTTTAGGACTGGTTTTGGATCTGAACCGTTTCCATTCCACAGCAGAGGAATTATTGTTTAATAATCCATTACCATTGTCCGGTTATTCTTATAAGGAAAGCTCTTTTAATATGAAAGAAGGAGCCGGAACCTGGGAGATTTTACAGACTTCCATTGGACAGGGAACCACACTGATCACACCTCTTCACAATGCTCTGATCACAGCGGCCATTGCTAATGGAGGAACGCTTATGAAGCCATATATGCTGGACCGGGTGGTCAGTGTAGGTGGTGAAGAGGTAAAAAAGTTTCTTCCAGCTACAGGCGGAACCCTTATGACAGCTGCTGAGGCGGCCAATCTTACAGAACTGATGCGTGATGTAGTAGTTGAAGGAACAGGTTCTTCTGTACGCACTGATGCCTATACGGTAGCAGCTAAAACAGGAACTGCTGAATTTGAAACAGGAAAAGAGACACACGCCTGGTTCACCGGCTTTGCACCAGTAGAATCACCGAAGATCGTTGTTACAGTCCTGGTGGAGGAATCTGGAAGCGGCGGTAAGGTAGCAGGGCCGATCGCAAGACAGCTGTTTGACATATATATGTCGAGAGAATCATAATGCAGCCGCTTGTTTTTCCCTGCGCTCATTATGTTTATACTCAGATCCCCGCACTGACGTGCTTTACTGCCTGCATACGCAGGCGATTCGTTCGTTAATGGTCCAAGAAAAACAAATGCCACCTTCGGTGTCGCTTGTTTTTCTT
>UQJF01000132.1 GCA_900541315.1 uncultured Clostridium sp.
TAATTTTAAATGCGGCAGAAACAAGGATGGCACGAAGCATATCGGAAGGGAGTCTTGGTTCAGGGCCAAAGACAGAATACCGATCCTTCATAAGTTCATCAACTTGTGATAGATTAAGATGCCAAAATTTATCAATGATCTGCCAAGTGGAAGAAGAAAGGGAAGCAGCATTTGGATAATATTTACGAAGTTGAGTCAGGACACGATCCTGATAGGCGGAATGCCCGCCAATGTTAACAGGTTTCAATGAAACACACCTCCAAATCAAAAAGTCTGTTCCGGCGGAGCCGAAACGATATGCCTTATTAATCAAGAGGCGCGAAGCGCCGCATTTTTAGGGGTAAATGTCAAGTACTTTTTGAAAAAAGGTGGAGAAAAAAATAAAAATGGAATCTCAGAAGCCGCATAAACACAGGCTTAGAGATTCCGAGAGACTATAAAATAGTAAGGGAGAAAAATAGATGGCAGAAGAAAAGATAATACCGGGAGTAGCAACAGAAAAAGAAAGTGATGAAGTATTAGAAGAAATCCGCACACAGACAAAAGAAGTGTTAAATGAACTTCTGGCTGTTGCAAAAATGAAACCAGGTCAGATTCTGGTAGTAGGCTGTTCTTCCAGTGAAATCGGAAGTTATAGGATTGGCTCTCATTCCAGCGAAACTATTGGGCAGACTGTGTATAAGGCGTTGTATGAGGAGTTAAAACCTCTGGGGATTTATCTGGCAGCTCAGTGCTGCGAGCATTTAAACCGCTCTCTGATCCTGGAAAAAGAGGCAGCAGAAAAATACGGATATGAGCCTGTAAACGTAGTTCCCCAGTTAAAAGCCGGTGGTTCTTTCTCTACGGCAGCGTACCATACTTTGGAACATCCGGTGGCAGTGGAACACATTAAGGCTCATGCAGGCATTGATATTGGAGATACGCTGATCGGTATGCACATGAGAGATGTAGCAGTTCCAGTAAGAATCCAGACAAAAGCTATTGGCGGCGCGCATGTGGTATGCGCGAGGACCAGATTAAAATTCGTAGGTGGTATCAGGGCCCGTTACGATGAGGAACAGATGTAGGGGGAAATGCAATTTTGCAGTGTTATGAATAAAGTAATAGAAAAGCTCTCCGGTGGGTTAATCCGGAGAGCTTTTGATTTTCTGTATCGATTGATCGAATTCTATAAATTAAGCGATAGAATTAACAGCCTTGGATACACGAGAAACTTTGCGGGCAGCATTGTTCTTGTGGTATACACCCTTGGTGCAAGCCTTATCGATCTCGGTAGTAGCAGCAACCAGTGCAGCCTGAGCAGCAGCCTTATCTCCAGCAGCTACAGCAGCCTCAACTTTCTTGATCGCGGTTTTAACCTTAGATCTGATCGCTTTGTTTCTTGCAGCCTTAGTTTCGTTTACTAAGATTCTCTTCTTTGCAGATTTAATGTTAGCCAATGAAATACACCTCCGTTCGGTATTATATAAAAATATTAATCGTTGTGTTTTCCATCAAAGCCTGGACACGGACAGTTCAATGTAAACATACTGTTATATTTTAGCGAATACACCTGAAAATGTCAAGCGGAAAATTAAATTTTTACTCCGCTTTTTTCATTGTCAATATGCACAAAAAATAATGCATATTTCATTAAAAGTGCGCATATGAAACAAAAAGTGATTATGATATGATACAACTATAAGAAAGTTGCGTCGGGGAAAACTTGTGTAAGGACGAACTCTTCCAATGAGGGAGAGGTACGTCATTTTTTGTTGCTCATTTTCTCTGAAACTAGAAAGGAGACTGATATGGAAAAAGAAAAAAATAGTGACGGGATTGGATATATGAAGCGTCTTAGACGGCCGATTGGCCAGATAGATGTAGTGCTGGATACAGATGCCTATAATGAAATCGATGATCTATACGCATTGGCATATATGATTCGGTCAAGTGATCGACTGAATGTAAAGGGAATCATGGCAGCTCCATTTTATAGTCCTGCAAGTATGGGGCGTACCAGACAGAACAGCAGTGCAAAAGAAGGAATGGAACAGAGTTATTTGGCAATCCAGGAACTGCTTTCTGTAATGGAAGAAACAGAGTTAAAGGATCATGTTTTTAAGGGAGCAGAAAGAAAATTGCCTGATGAGCAGACACCGGTGGACTGCCCTGCAGCCCGGGAGATCATACGTCTCGCAAGAGAACATACACCGGAAAATCCTCTCTATGTAGTAGGAATCGCAGTTTTGACTGATATTGCATCGGCCCTTCTTATAGCACCGGATATTATTGATAAGATAGTAGTCGTATGGTTGGGAGGTCATGGAAAAGAATGGCAGAGCTGCAAAGATTTTAATGCAGTTCAGGACATTGCTGCAGCCAGAGTGGTATTTGGCTGTGGTGTGGCAGTAGTCCAGCTTCCTTGCAACGGTGTTGTGTCAGAATTTCGCATTTCCAGAGTAGAACTGGAATATTACATGAGAGGAAAAAGTAAGCTTTCTGATTATTTGTTAGATGTATCTTTTGCATTTATGGAACAGAGAGAAAAGAAAAAAGACTGGTCCAAGCCTTTATGGGATGTAACAGCAGTGGCATGGTTGTTGGATGAGAAATTTATGGAAGACCGTTATGAGCACAGTCCGGTATTTGAATATGATAATTGTTATGGAGTAGATCTGCGACGTCATTTTATCAAATATGTATACCATATCAACAGGGATATTTTGTTTGAAGATATGTTTGCAAAACTGGCAAAGTAAAATGTGTGTTTCTGAAAAATAGGGAGAAGTTCCAAACACACATGTAAAATAAAAGGAGGAATATTATGTATAAGAAAGTTTGGTTGGGGTTATTAACAGCAGCAATGGTAGCAGGACTGACAGCATGTGGCAGCAAAGCAGCAGAAGAGACCACTGCAAAGGCAGCAGGAGACAGTGTTGATGGAGAAGTAACGATCCACCTGATGATGAGTAATTCACAGGAACTGGGCGTAAGCGCAGCAGTAGAGGCATTTAATAAGGCATACGAAGGCAAGATCAAGTGTGAAGCAGACTATGTTGCATTCAATGATGTATTTGAAACCCTGGAAGTTCTTATGAGTAATAAGTCCACCGAGTATGATATTTTTGCAGCAGACGGTCCAAATGTTGCTGCTTATGTAAGCCGTGGCTACTTACAGCCATTAAACCAGTGGATCAGCGATGATGAGATAAAGATGTTTACAGATGCTATGATCACAGAAGGAACTTACAAAGACCAGTTCTACGGTGCACCAATGGGCAATTCATCCACCGTACTCTACTATAATAAGGCACTTTTGAAAGAAGCAGGCATCAATATTGATTTTGATTCTGTAACTCCGGATAACCGTCTTACATGGGAGCAACTGATCGATTATTCCAAGCAGGCACTGGATGTATTAGATCCCGATCATTCCAAGGGAATTTACGGAATTGAGTTCCAACAAGTTGGCCGTGTATATCAGATGAACATTCTCCCTAACTCATTAGGAGGTGCGCAGATCAGCGAAGATGGTCTCAGTGTAGATGGTGTAATTGATACACAGCCTTGGATGGATGCCTTAAACTTCTATCAGACACAGGTAAATGATGGTATATTTACCAGAGGTATATCTGCAGATGACACCAGCAGTTACTTCCAGTCAGGAAAGATTTTATTCTACTTAGGAACTACTGCACTTCCAGCAGCATTTGAGAAGAATGGATTTGAAGACTGGGGATTTACCTATATTCCATGCTTTGAAGGTCATGAAGACGAAATTCGTTCTGCATGTGGAAGCTGGACCATTGGTATGAATACTTATTCAGTGAAACAGGAAGCTGCAGCTGAGTTTATTAAATATTTGACTTTATATGATGGTGCAGACGTTTATATTAATGCATCGGGTATGGTGCCTGCTCTGGACCGTCAGTTTACAGATGAATTAAAAAAAGCAAAACCATACATGATAATGGCTGAATATGAAGTTAAGAACACTGCTCTGGTAAGAGCGATCACACCTGCATTCAACGAGTATTCTACTGCTATGAACGCACTGTGGGATAATGTAAGAAACGGTGCAGAGGTTGCTGGTGCTGTAGATGACTGTAAAGCTGAACTTGAAACTGCATTTAAGGAATACGAATAAATATGAACATGAAGAAAAATATAATATTGAAAGAAATGGTGCCGTATCTTATGCTGGCACCGGCACTGATTATTATTCTTATTTTTAAAATTTATCCCATTATATCTGTTATTCTGGAATCTTTTTTCCGAAATGGCAGTCCATCTTTGCGTACCTATGAGATTCTTTTTGGAGACAGAAATTTCTGGGGAGCTTTAGGTACAACGGTGAAAATGAATCTGGTCATGATCCCGCTTCAGATTGTGATCTCCCTGTGTCTGGCTCTTTTAGTAAACTCTACTATTAAGGGTATTGGTATTTTCAGGAGTATCTATTATTTGCCAGTTACCATGGCTATTTCCGTAGCTTCTATCAGCTGGAATCTGATGGCAAATTACAACAGCGGTGTATTTAACAGTATATCTACCTTTTTGGGACTTGGAAAACAGGGCTTTTTCACAGATGTGAAACAGGCGTTATGGTGTATTGTTATGATGGCTACATGGAAAGGCTGTGGATACTGGATGATGTACATTTTAGCAGGTTTAAAGGGTGTGGATACATTCATTTATGAATCTGCAAAGCTGGATGGAGCTGGATTTTTTACTACGCTGTTCCATATTACCCTTCCGTTGATCAAAAGAACATTGCTTTTTGTATTTGTAGCAAATACTTCTGCAAATATGCTGTTATTTGCTCCAATGAAGCTGATTACAGAAGGGGGACCTCAGAACAGCACAAACGTGTTGATGTATGAAGTTTATAAATCAGCGTTCAGAAATGGCAATGCATCCAGAGCAGGTGCACTGACAACCATTCTGCTGCTGATCGTACTTGCTGTTGTTGTAATACAGTTCCGTTTATTAAATGAGAAGGAGGAATAAGGCCATGAAGGAGACAAAAACACCTTTGGAAAAAGCAGTTTTATATGTGGTTTTGACCGTCATTGCTTTCATTGCTATTTTTCCTCTGCTTTATATTATTTTAGCTTCATTTAGGACCAATAAAGAGATTTTTGAGTACGCACTTCCATTTACGTGGAAAACACTGATTCCTCAAAATTGGACCATGAACAACTATGTGGCTATTTTTTCAGAGATGGGC
This sequence comes from uncultured Clostridium sp., assembly GCA_900541315.1. GTDB lineage: Bacteria > Bacillota > Clostridia > Lachnospirales > Lachnospiraceae > Enterocloster. The sequence goes on from UQJF01000132.1 coordinate 5,213, forward strand.
TATGGAACAGCTTTGAAAAATACACTGATTGTAGTTGCTATTTTGGTGCCTTTAAGCATGCTGATCTCAGCTCTGGGAGGTTTTACCTTTGCATTCTTTGATTTTAAAGGTAAAAACATTTTGTTTGCAATTTGCCTGATCTCATTTATGGTACCCGAAGATGCAGTAGCATTGCCACTTTATAATCTGGTCTCTTCCCTGGGAATGGTCAATTCTTATTCAGCTCTTATTTTTCCAGGAGCTGCCAGTGGACTTGCCATGTTCTTATTTACCCAGTTTTTTAAAGAGATTCCCAAAAGTCTTGTAGAAGCAGCGCGTATTGACGGAGCTTCCTGGATCCAGGTATTTTTCAGTGTAATCTTACCGCTTTCTGTTCCGGTAGCCATCACTGCCGGGCTGATGATTTTTGTAAATGAGTGGAATAACTTTTTCTGGCCGTTGCTTGCAACACGTACGGAAGCAGCAAGAACGATTCAGGTAGCTTTATCTTATTTTTCAGATGAGAACCAGGTATATTTCAGCTACATTTTTGCAGGTTCCGCAATTTCTGCTGTTGTACCTGTTCTGTTATTCCTTCCATTACAGAAGTATTTTGTACAGGGAATTACCAGCAGTGGTGTAAAGGGATAAAAATCAAAATTTACCAAAACACGATAAATACAAAAAATCCGCAGGTGTCATATGGCACAGGCGGATTTTTTATGCTGTACATATTTTGCAGATGTATGTTACAATGGTCGGGGAGAAAAAATAAACAATACCTACGATGAGGATGAAAAATAATGAAAACAACCTTACAGGATATTATAAAAAAGAACCCTATTATGGCGGCTCTCTGTAGAGAAGAAGATCTGGATGATCTTTGCCTTTCACGGGTAAAATTGGCATATATTTTCTGTGGAAACCTGAAAACGCTGCCATTTATTGTGGAGCGAGTGAGAAAAGCAGGAATTGAACCCTTTGTGTATATGGATTTTATAGATGGGCTGTCATCAAAGGACAGCGCAGTGGAATTTGTGAAATATTATACAAGTGCAGCAGGAATCGTAACTACAAAATCCAATCAGGTAAGAAGAGCAAAGGCATTGGACTTGCTGGCAATCCAGCGTTTTTTTGTGTTTGATGCTATTTCACAGGCCAATATCCGCCATCAGATCAAGAGTTGTACAGCAGACGGTGTGGAGATCCTTCCAGGTGTCATATTAAGTGTTATAAGTGATCTTTCCAAAGAAAGTCGGATCCCTTTTATAACCGGTGGTTTTATTAATACGAAAAATGAGATCGAGGCTGCTATGGAAAGTGGAGCAGCAGGTATCACTACTTCTGTGCCTAATCTCTGGTTTTTATAATAAAACAGGCTATTCTGTTTAAACTAACCTTTATATTGATATTATTAAGGAGGGCGAACAGAATGAAAACAGCCAGACTTGAAATACGCACAGATCTTGCCCTGGAAGAAAGAGAAGGATTAAAAGAGCAGGCAAAAGAAGTATCAGGTGTTTCTTTTCGAAAATGGAAGGGAAAGACGGAAGATGTGCAGATCACGGAAGTGAAGGTATTAAATGAGGCAGGAGCAGAGACTTTAGGAAAGCCAGTAGGAAGTTATCTCACATTAGAAGCAGACAGACTGCTTCTGCCGGATGAGGATTTCCACAGTGAAGTCTCAGATGAGCTGGCAAACGTATTAAAAGAGCTGGCAGAGCATGCGCTGGGGAAAAAGGAAGGGGAAAAAAAGAAAGCTCCCTTTTTGCACAGCCAGCCGGTCATATTAGTTGCCGGTCTTGGAAACCAGAGCGTAACACCTGATTCCCTTGGTCCGCGCACTGTAAATAATCTTAGTGTTTCGCAAAATGAAACGGGATTAAAAGCTATTGCACCTGGTGTCATGGCACAAACAGGTATGGAAACTGCCCGGATATTATCAGGTATCATCCGCGAAATAAAACCGGATCTGGTCATTGCCATCGATGCTCTGGCGGCAAGAAGCATCCGGCGTCTGGGAACTACCATACAGCTGACTGATACAGGGATACATCCCGGATCCGGAGTGGGAAATCACAGGCACAGCCTGACAAAGGAAACTCTGGGGATACCTGTGCTGGCTGTTGGCGTTCCTACAGTGGTGGGAGCAGCAGCCATTGTCCACGATACCATTTCTGCCCTGACCGGAGTGCTGGCATCAGAAGAAGCTACGAAAAATACAGGCAAATGGATCGAAAACATGAACCCGGAAGATCAGTACCGCATGATCCGGGAACTGCTGGAGCCAGAATTTGGAAGTCTTTATGTAACGCCTCCGGATATTGATCAGAGAGTGAAGCAGCTAAGCTTTACGATTTCGGAGGGGATACACAGAGCTGTAACAGTATTCAGATAACACGATATTTATGTCAGCCTGTGTTGGTGATTTTAGAAAATAAGATTTCAGAAACAGATAAAATGTACTCTCGGAGTCTTTCATGCACCTGCCTTTGCGGCCGATTTTCCGTCAGTCGCACCCGAATTTTAGAGGCGGACGCAACGCCAACGCCTCAAAAATCTGGGCACAACTGACAAAAAATCTTCTCGCAAAATCAAGTACAAAAAGAT
>UQJF01000133.1 GCA_900541315.1 uncultured Clostridium sp.
ATGCTGATTTGGATGAAAAAGTGCTTATGCAAGCAAGCTTGCAACACACTTTCTCCTTCAAACCAGTGCACGGCAGAACTGTAATTTCATATCATTTATTCTCTGGCCAGTATCTTTACATAATGGATACCGTCCAAAACTTCCAGCTCATCGATCATGCTTGATACATTTTCTGTATCTTCTCTTACTTCCACACTCAGTGTCAAAGTAGCAACCCCATTAACCGGAATACTCTGATGGATGGTAAGAATATTGGCTCTGTAAACAGCAACCACATGGAGTAGATCACTCAAAAGCCCCTGCTTGTCATCCATCTGCACTACCAATGTAATAGTCTTCCCCTTTGTATTGTCGTAAAAAGGAAAAATATCGTCCTTATATTTGTAAAAAGAACTTCGGCTGATCCCCACCCGGTCTGCTGCTTCCTGTACGGTAATGGCTCTTACTGTTTCCAGAAGTTTTTTGGCTTCTACCACCTTTAAAAGGACCTCCGGTACCGCCCTTTGTTTTACAACAAAATACTTACTTTTATCTTCCATGAACCCCTTTTTTTCCTCCCTGTCCATGTCCGTATTGTGAACACATCTGTACTCATGAGGAAGATATTAACATACTTTCTAGTAAAATGCAACTGTTTTTATTAACGAAAAATCAATGAACCCATCACCTACATAAAAAAGACGGCAGCCTTTTTTCAGCCACCGCCTTATACTAATTTGATCAATCTTATTCCAGTTATTTTTACTGCTTTTTGCCGATTTACTGAACCGCTGAATAATCGCCCTCTAACTGTGTCATATCTTCAAGAAGATTTGCAGTTCCCTCAGAACCATCCCAGAGAAGTTCAATTACAAAACCGTCTGACGGCATATCGCTGATATCAATATCATACCACTCTAGTGAATTTCCATCTGTATCTTCTACCTGCATATCCCAGGCCAGATTGTCCTCATCTACATTTAACAACAGCTCTGCATAAGTTCCATGAGTCATGATCTCACCATCCAGCAGATCATCCCCCCATTCGTCCAGGCTTGCGCCAGACAATCTTAAAGCTGCAATATCTACGCCAGTTCCGTTTACAACAGTTACAGGAATCTGAATATAATCTTCCTCTGCTTCTGTTTCTGCTTCTGTTTCCGGAGCTGCGGTTGTGGTTGGTGCTGCTGTAGTCTCTGGAGCTGCAGTTGTTGCTGGTGCTGCAGTTGTTGCTGGTGCTGCCTTGCTCTTTCCTCCACATGCGCTGATCCCTACTGCTACACATGCAGCCAGAATGGATACCAATACTCTTTTTCTCATAATTTTCTCCCTTCGTACTTTCCATTTGTTTTAGTTACAGTTCCACCATGCTTCTTGTTTTCATGAATATGGAAACAAGAAGATGTCATGGCCAAACTGCAACTTATTAAATTACTCATCCCCCGCTTTGCGGCTGGTGCATCGTTTCGTAAATAACTGTAGTGATCACGTAAGATGCGGATTTGAGTGTGCAGGTCTAAAAACGCAGGCACAGCGGGCTACGCTGAGGATTTTAGACCTGTGCAATCAGATTCGCAGACAAGTGAGTGGTATCGTTATTTCGAGAACGATGTACTATTACTTATGGTAACATATTTATGGCAAAAAATATAAGTTTTGCGTGAAATGTATCTCAAACAACGTAAAATGTAAGCTTTCTATTGAGCCATACTTTTTCCTATGTTAAAATATATAGTATCAGACCGGGTCTATACCCCCGCATCCCGGCTTTTACATTTGGAGGTAACGCAATGCATATTGCTCTTTGTGATGACAGCCGGACAGAGCTTTCCCGCCTTACTTTCCTTTTGGAAGAATACCGTTTAACACGGGACGGCTCCCTGACTTATGATATTTTTACAAACGCCACCGATCTTTTGGAGACCATACCGGTCCACCACTTTGATCTGCTGCTTTTAGATATTCTTATGCCCGGTATTACAGGTATGGACGCTGCCAGGGAAATTCGTCAGACCAACAGCACTATTCCCATTATTTTTCTCACCTCTTCCAGTGAATACGCAGTAGAAAGCTACCGGGTCAATGCCGCCGACTACCTTTTAAAGCCACTGGATGCTGATAAACTTTTTCCAGTGCTTGACAAACTGCTGGCCGATTTTAAAAGTAATGCTCCTTATATCCCCTTAAAAACCAGCACCGGTATTATCCGGCTTCTCATCTCTAACGTTGTTTTTGTAGAAGTCCAGAATCATCTGGTCACCTTTAAAATGGCAGACGGAACCTTCCACACTGCTTCTGGCCGCCTGGCAGACTATGAAAAAAAACTCCTTGTAAGCAGAAGCTTTTTCAAGCCCCACCGCTCCTATCTGGTTAACCTGCACCAGGTAACAGGTCTTGATAAAAATGGTTTTTCCACCAATATAGGCAAAATCGTTCCCGTTTCCCGTGATACCTATACAAAAGCAAAATCCGCCTACATGAATTACCTGTTGAACGGAAGACTGGAGGAAAACGCAGAATGATCCAGACTCTCTCCAATCTGACCATAATCATCTACGCCATAGCCGTCATGACTATGCTGTTAGATACAACGCCCGCCCGCCTGTCCCGCAACAAACTCAGTCTGTTATGGGCCGGTGCAGGCATCATCGCGCTGCTTCAGTTTTTTGCCGGCTGTGTTCTGGGCATAAAAATTTATCTTCGCTTTTATTTTTTCTTTGCCCAGCTTCCGGTATTTCTGCTTTTCTGGCAGCTTTCCGGCAAAGGACTGGTGAAAACTTTTTTCGCCACCCTCAGCGCTATTTTTATGTGCGTTCCTGCCATGTTTGCTTCCCGGATCTCCCGGGAATTTCTGCCTGTATCAAAAACAGTAGATTACCTTTTTCTGCTTTTGACCAGTCTTATCATGCTCTGGCTCATTCACCATTTTATGCAGCCGGTCTTTGGGCAGCTGCTAGATACTTTTTCGTCCCTGGACATTTTAAAATTCAGCGCTATTCCATTTCTTTATAATGCTACGATCCTGGCATCTGGCGGCTACCTGAGTTCTGAACGCAATGTACTTCTGCGTTTTCTTATTGGTCTTAGTACACTGACTGCCTATTTTCTTCTGTTAATGGTATTTGGCCGTACCAGAAAAATTCACAAACTAGAGTATGAACGTGAAATGCAGACATTGGTACTGGAATCTGCCAGACAGTCTTTAGCAAGGCAGCGTCAAAACCAGGAACAGGCCCGGATCTACCGTCATGACATGCGGCATCATCTGGCATTGATCAACGGCTATGCCGCTGAAGGGAATCTGGAAAAAATAAAGGAATATCTTTCCCAGACAGAAATGGAGATTGATGCCATTACACCTAAACGATACTGTGCCAACGAGACCGTAAACCTTGTGCTTTCTTCCTTTGAAGCAAAGTCAGCGGAAATGAATGTCACGCTTTGTATAGAAGCGAATCTTCCTGAAACACTTTCTATTTCCGACACAGAATTATGCTCCTTGTTTTCCAATGCACTGGAAAATGCCATTTTTGCAGCTTCCAAATTAATAGAAAAAAAAGCGCGCAGAGTTTATCTGCGCACACTGGTAAATAATAATAAGCTTTTGATCTCTACAAAAAATGCCTATGCCGGAACTATCCAAATGGAAGGAGAATTTCCAAAATCTTCCAATCATCAACCCGGTCATGGCTTTGGGATTAAAAGTATGGCCGCCATTGTCACACAACATGGCGGCCTGTATTCCTTTGAAGCTTCTGGAAATATATTCACTTTGCAGCTTATGCTGCCTTTAATTGCAAAGTCCTGATCACGACCTGCCGCAGCCTTGGATGACTGAATATCAATCATCCTGGGTTGCATTTTTATTTGGACAGCCAAGGCTCATCCAGCGCAGATATGCACTGATGAAATTGTCAATGGCGCCATCTAACACAGCATCAACATTGCCGCTTTCTTCGCCTGTACGGTGATCCTTTACCATTGTATATGGCTGAAGGACATAGGAACGGATCTGGCTTCCCCAGCCATTATCCTTTACATCACCGCGGATACCGGCTGCCTTTGCTGCCTGCTCCTCCTGACGGAGCATATACAGCTTTGCCTTTAACATCTGCATTGCCTTATCCTTGTTCTGAAACTGGGAACGTTCATTCTGGCAGGTAACAACAATGCCAGTTGGATAATGAGTGATGCGGATAGCAGAAGATGTTTTATTAATATGCTGTCCGCCGGCACCACTGGAACGGTAGGTATCAATACGGATATCGTCCGGATTGATCTCAATATCAATGTCTTCCTTAATATCCGGCATCACATCGCAGGACACAAAGGAAGTCTGTCTCTTGCCAGCTGCATTAAAGGGAGAAATACGCACCAGACGGTGCACACCGTGCTCAGAGCGAAGGTAGCCGTAGGCATTTTCCCCACTGATCTGAATGGTAACAGATTTGATGCCTGCTTCATCACCGTCCAGATAATCAAGAACCTCTACCTTAAAGCCTTTTTTCTCTGCCCAGCGGCAGTACATACGGTACAGCATGCTGCACCAGTCACAGGACTCCGTTCCGCCTGCACCTGCATTCAGACGTAAAATAGCATCATAGCCATCATATTCGCCGGAAAGCAGAAGCTTCATACGCATTTTTTCCAGTGTCTCTGAAAAATGATCTAACATTTCCTGGATCTCAGGGATCAGAGAAGCATCATTTTCCTCATACCCCATCTGGATCATGGTCTGGATGTCTTCGTATTCCTGTTCCAGTTCACGGAAAGTATCCACCTCATCTTTTAAGTGTTTTGCTTCCCGTACTAATCTGGTCGAGCGCTCCGGATCATTCCAGAATCCCGGCTCTTCCATGGATTTGTCTAATTCGTCGATTCGTCTGACCTTATTATCCAGGTCAAAGTGAATCCCTCACTTCCACTAATGGTTTGTCATACGTTGATAACGTATATTTAAAATTATCTAACTCAACCACAGCTTCACCCGCTTTCTCTTTTTAAATTTTATTTTTCTTTACAAAAATCCCCCTGCGCGGTTTTGACCGCACAGGAAGATTTTTTAATTCAAAATATGGAAGACTATTTAATACGTCCGCAGCACTGCTTATATTTCTTTCCAGAACCGCATGGGCATGGATCATTTGGATAGATTTTCTGCTCTTCGCGCTTCTTTGGAGCTACTGGAGTTGCATCCTTGTTTGTACCTGTAACCCTGGCAGCAGATTCTCTCTCTATCTTCTGCTCTACACGGATATGGAACAGGATACGTACAGTCTCTTCCTGGATCGCAGCCATCATAGCCTCATACAGTTCATAGCCCTGCATCTTGTACTCAACAACCGGATCTCTCTGGCCGTATGCCTGTAAGCCGATTCCTTCGCGAAGAGCATCCATATCATCCAGATGTGACATCCACTTATTGTCAATAACCTTCAGAAGAACTACACGCTCGATCTCACGGATCTGCTCAGGCTCCGGGAATTCAGCTTCCTTAGTCTCATACAGCTTGATTGCAGCTTCCTTTAAGGTATGCTTTAATTCGTTCTTCTTCATGGACTTCTTTTGCTCATCTGTCAAAGCAACAGACTTTAATGGGATAATTGGCAGAAGCAGGTTATTTAACTCAGTAAGATCCCATTTTTCTGCTGTATCTTCATCAGAAACAGACATATCTACTGCATTTTCTACAATGTCAGTGATCATCTTCAGTACCAAATCACGCATGTTATCTCCATCCAGAACCTTACGGCGCTCTGCATAGATAACTTCACGCTGCTCATTGTTTACTTCGTCAAACTTAAGCAGCTGCTCACGGATACCGAAGTTATTGCCTTCGATCTTCATCTGTGCCTTCTCAATTGCATTGGAAAGCATCTTATGCTCGATCTGTTCACCTTCCGGTACACCCATTGCCTCAAACATGTGCATCAGGCGCTCAGAACCAAACAGTCTTAACAGGTCATCTTCCAGAGACAGATAGAATCTGGATTCACCCGGGTCTCCCTGACGTCCGGAACGTCCACGCAGCTGGTTGTCAATACGGCGGGACTCGTGACGCTCTGTACCAATGATCTTTAAACCGCCCAGATCCTTGGATTCCTGATCCAGCTTAATATCGGTACCACGGCCTGCCATGTTGGTAGCAATGGTAACGGAACCATGAATACCTGCATCTGCAACGATCTCAGCCTCCAGCTCATGGAACTTGGCATTCAGGACTTTATGCGGAATGCCCTTCTTAGTCAGCATCTTGCTTAAAAGTTCGGAAGTTTCAATGGTAATAGTACCAACCAGAACCGGCTGTCCTTTCTCATGAGCCCTTACAACTTCATCAACAACTGCTTTATATTTTTCTTTCTTTGTCTTATAAACAGCATCATCCAGATCTTTACGGATAACAGGACGGTTGGTGGGGATCACGATAACATCCATTCCATAGATGTTTCTAAATTCCTTCTCCTCTGTAAGAGCGGTACCGGTCATACCTGCCTTCTTTGTAAACTTATTAAAGAAGTTCTGGAAGGTAACGGTAGCCAGTGTACGGCTTTCGCGGCGTACATTTACATGCTCTTTTGCTTCAATTGCCTGATGCAGGCCATCTGAATAACGGCGGCCCGGCATGATACGTCCGGTAAATTCATCAACGATCAGGACTTCATCATCCTTAACTACATAGTCCTTATCACGGAACATCAGGTTGTTTGCGCGAAGGGCAAGGATGATATTATGCTGGATCTCCAGATTCTCCGGATCAGCCAGGTTATCAATGTGGAAGTATTCCTCTACCTTCTTGACGCCCTGTTCAGTCAGGTTGACTACTTTATCCTTCTCATCTACTACAAAATCGCCTGTCTCTTCGATCTCTTCACCCATGATCGCATCGATCTTGGAGAATTCCTTTGAAACAGTACCGCGCTCTAACTGACGTGCTAAAACGTCGCATACTTCATACAGCTTAGTAGACTTGCCGCTCTGTCCGGAAATGATAAGAGGTGTTCTTGCCTCATCGATGAGAACAGAGTCAACCTCGTCGATGATACAGTAATCCAGATCACGCAGAACCAGCTGTTCTTTGTAAATGGACATGTTATCACGCAGATAGTCGAAACCAAGTTCATTATTTGTTACATAGGTAATATCGCAGGCATAAGCTTCTTTTCTCTGCGCACTGTTCATGTCGTTTAATACAACACCTACAGTCAGTCCCAGGAAACGGTGTACCTGTCCCATCCACTCAGCATCTCGTTTTGCCAGATAATCATTGACAGTAACGATCTGTACGCCTTTTCCTTTTAATGCGTTCAGATAAGCCGGACAGGTAGATACTAATGTTTTACCTTCACCTGTACGCATCTCTGCAATACGTCCCTGATGGAGTACAATACCACCGATCAGCTGTACCGGGAAATGCTCCATGTTAAGTGTTCTTCTTGCCGCCTCACGGACAGTAGCAAATGCCTCTGGCAGAATATCATCCAGAGTTGCTCCGTCAGCCAGCTTTGCTTTCAGGATACGGGTCTGATCGCGCAGCTCCTCATCTGACTTGGCAATCATTTCGGGGCGCAGACTTTCGATCTTTGTGACGATCGGACGGATCATCTTTAATTCTCTTTCGCTGTGAGTCCCGAACAGTTTCTCAATTACGTTCATGGTTTGCTCTCCTAACTTCTCTTCCTTATATAAAATACAAATTCTTTTCAACCTGCGTCTGACCTGTAAAATACAGACAATACGCTTATGATACAATCTAATACATTGTATCACTTGACGTAAATTAATTCAACGACTTCATAAAAAGTTTACATTTCCT
>UQJF01000134.1 GCA_900541315.1 uncultured Clostridium sp.
ACGAGATGTAGCTCCGTCTCGTGGGCTCGGAGATGTGTATAAGAGACAGCAGCACATAGGCCGGTAGTACAGAAATCCCTGTATCTCGGAGCAGCCTTCTTCTTTCAGAAAATCTGCAATTTCTTTTGTTTCCACACCTTCGCATACGATCAGTTTATTCATCCTTTTTAACATATGAAAGATCTCCTGCAACACAATCTGGGCACTTTCAGTCAGCGAGTCGCCTAAGAATTTACGGTCGATCTTTACTTCATCAAAAAGCAGATCCTTTAATATGTTTAAAGAAGAATAGCCAGAACCAAAATCGTCCATAGAAATCTGTATCTGATGCTGTTTAAAGCTGCGAATGACCTGATTAACAGCTTCACGGTTATTTATGTAGGCAGATTCTGTGATTTCAAAGGTAAGAAGAGAAGGGGATATATGATAGGTATTGATCAGTTCCCATACTTTCTGGATAAACACCTGAGGCTGTTCAAAATGGATCGGTGAAATATTTAAGGAATCACAGAAGCCGGCTGGGAAGAAGCAGGGAGTTTACTTTTTGAGATACACATTTTCTTGTAGAATTTGTCCTGGTACATGTTTTTATCAGCTGCCTGTATCAGATCATTTATCATAAAATAATGATTCCGGTAGCTGACCTCATAACCTGCTGCATAGCTTAATGGAAGGGAGGACCGGTTATTGTAGTCTTGTACCAGACATTTCAACCGTTCGTTCATCTGCTTCATGTCATCTGGATCAGTATGTTCCTTGATGATGATAAATTCCTCACCTCCGTAACGGGCTAAAAAACAGTTGTCATCTAAAATGCGGGTCAGACAATAAGCAAAAGACTGGATAAATTCATCGCCCTTTTCATGGCCAAAGGTGTCATTTACATGCTTTAATCCGTTTAGATCAAACATCATTACGCCAATATCAAATGTACTGTTTTTATTGTTCAGTTCCTGGATCTTTTTTTTCAGCTAAAGCAGCTCATTATAAAGAACCCAAAAACCCCAGAGGCAGTACCCACCGGGGCTTTTGATGTCGGGTTCCTGGTTATTTTAATAATAAAGTTTTTTGTGCTCATAAACCGGCTCGCTTGTCAGCTGAACACCCAGTTTCTTAAAAATCTTGATATCTACATTAGAAAGCATAACGGAAGTATGTACCTGGCAGCCACGCAGTTTTGGAAGCTGGGTAAGAGCTTTCTTTGCAGTCTCGTCTGTAGCAGCACTCATGGACAGGGCAATCAGGACTTCATCTGTATGAAGACGAGGGTTCTTGCTGCCAAGATAACCGGTTTTTAATACCTGGATCGGTTCGATAGCAGAAGGTGCGATCAGGTGTGCATCATCAGGAATATCTCCTAAAACCTTGATGGCATTTAAAAGAACAGCAGCAGAAGCGCCTAACAGGTCGCTGGTTTTTCCGGTGACGATCCGTCCATCTTCTAATTCCATGGCAGCTGCAGGGCAGGAGAGCTCTTCTGCACGCTTTAAACATGGTCCAACCACTTTTCTCATTTCAGGAGTGATCTTTGCCTGGTTCATTAACAGCTTTAACTTGTAAACTTCATCAGAGTTGTCATCTTCTTTTGCAAGGCGGTTTAATGCCTGATAGTAGCGGCGGATGATCTCCTGCTTAGAAGCCTCGCAGCATACCTCATCATCACAGATACAGAAACCGGCCATATTTACGCCCATGTCAGTAGGAGACTTGTAAGGGCTGGATCCATAGATGCCTTCAAAAATAGCATTTAATACAGGAAAAATATCCACATCACGGTTGTAGTTGACAGTAGTCTTTCCATAAGCTTCCAGGTGGAACGGGTCGATCATATTTACGTCATTTAAGTCGGCAGTAGCAGCCTCGTAAGCCAGGTTTACCGGATGCTTTAAAGGAAGGTTCCAGATAGGGAAGGTCTCAAATTTTGCATATCCGGCTTTGATTCCACGTTTGTTTTCATGGTAAAGCTGGGATAAGCAGGTAGCCATTTTGCCGCTTCCCGGTCCGGGAGCTGTAATGACAACTAATGGTCTGGAGGTTTCAATATAGTCATTTTTGCCGTAACCTTCATCGCTTACGATCAGCGGGATATTACTTGGATATCCTTCAATACAGTAGTGGCGGTATACACGGATGCCCATGTGCTCCAGCTTCATCTTAAACTGGTCAGCGCCGCTTTGACCGCTGTACTGGGTAATAACTACACTTCCTACATAAAGGCCTTTTCCCTGAAATTCCTGGATCAGGCGGAGTACATCTACGTCGTAGGTGATGCCAAGGTCGTGGCGCACCTTGCTTTTTTCAATATCAGCAGCGCTGATAACGATGACTACTTCGGCCTGGTCAGCTAACTGAAGCAGCATACGCAGCTTACTATCTGGTGCAAATCCGGGAAGGACTCTGGAGGCATGGTAATCGTCAAAAAGTTTGCCGCCGAACTCCAGATACAGTTTGTCACCGAATTGTCCGATCCGCTCTTTAATATGCTCTGACTGCATGGAAAGGTATTTGTCATTGTCGAATCCGATTTTCATGTTCTTGTATCTCCTGCTATGATTTCTCTTATTTAAACACGTACGTTTGCGCATTTGTTTTAGTATATCATAATTTTACATTCCATACCAGAACTTTTACTATGAAAGTGTTGACAGGCGGTTATGGAGAATGCGTGTCTGTCCAAGGGGAGCCATAGACATTCACAACATACTTATAAGAAACAAATATAAGAATAATTAAATATATTAATTTTACTAATTTATATAACATGTGCTATTATAAAGGCAAAAGTTAAAGTTAAACAGGCAAATAAGGCCATTTACAAGGTGGCCTGCACAGAAGAAGCTAAAAGCTATAAATCACAGGAGGTCTGTAATGAGCGTAAGACGAATTTTTGTAGAGAAAAAGCCTGATTATGCGGTAAAAGCAGGAGAGTTAAGAGAAGAATTAGTAAGTTATCTTGGTATTACCGGAGTGAAGAGTGTACGGGTACTGATCCGTTATGATATTGAAAATCTTTCAGAAGATACTTATAAGAAGGCACTGGGAACCATTTTCTCAGAGCCGCCTGTAGATGAAGTCTATGAGGAAGAATTTCCAAAGAATCCGGGAGATCTGGTGTTCTCTGTTGAGTATCTTCCGGGACAGTTTGACCAGAGAGCTGATTCTGCCATGCAGTGTGTAAAGCTTTTAAAAGAAGATGAGGAGCCGGTGATCCGCACAGCAACCACCTATGTGATCACAGCACCGCTGACTCTGGCACAGGAGGACGCTATCCGTCATTTCTGTATCAACCCGGTAGACAGCCGTCAGGCAGAAGAAGACAAGCCAAAGACTCTGGTGACTGAATTTGATGTTCCGGAAGATATTAAGAGCTTTGAAGGCTTTGCAAAGGCTTCAGAAGAAGAATTAAAGGCATTATATGACACCTTAAATCTTGCAATGACATTCAAAGACTTCCTATATATACAGCAGTATTATGCAGGAGAAGAACACAGAGATCCAACTGTAACAGAGATCCGCGTGCTGGATACTTACTGGTCTGACCACTGCCGTCACACCACCTTCTCTACAGAGCTTAAAAATGTGGCTTTCACAGAGGGCGAATACAGAAAGCCCATTGAAGATACTTATAAAAAATATCTGGCTGACCGTGCAGTGATCTATAAGGACCGCAAGGATAAATATGTATGCCTTATGGATCTGGCTCTTATGGCAATGAAAAAGCTGCGCAGCGAAGGCAAACTGGAAGATCAGGAAGAGTCTGATGAGATCAATGCCTGCAGCATCGTAGTTCCTGTAGAGATCGACGGAAAAACAGAAGAGTGGCTGGTAAACTTTAAAAATGAGACCCACAACCATCCAACTGAGATCGAGCCTTTCGGTGGTGCAGCTACCTGTCTTGGCGGTGCGATCCGCGACCCGTTATCCGGTCGTACTTATGTATACCAGGCAATGCGTATTACCGGTGCAGCTGATCCTACAAAGCCATTAAATGAGACATTAAAGGGTAAACTGCCTCAGAGAAAGATCGTTACCAGCGCAGCAGCCGGATATTCTTCTTATGGAAACCAGATCGGTCTGGCAACTGGTTATGTAAAAGAATTATATCATCCAGGTTATGTGGCTAAGAGAATGGAGATCGGTGCTGTTATGGGCGCTGCTCCAAGAAAATACGTAAAGCGCTTAACCTCTGATCCGGGAGATATCATTATCCTTTTAGGCGGACGTACCGGCCGTGATGGTATCGGCGGTGCTACCGGCTCTTCCAAGGTACACACCACGGCTTCTATTGAGGTGTGTGGTGCAGAGGTACAGAAGGGAAATGCACCTACTGAGCGTAAGATCCAGAGAATGTTCCGCCGCCCGGAAGTAAGCTCTATTATTAAAAAATGTAATGACTTTGGTGCAGGCGGTGTATCTGTTGCCATTGGCGAACTGGCTGCAGGTCTTCAGATCGACCTTGACAAGGTGCCTAAAAAATATGCAGGACTTGACGGCACTGAGATCGCGATTTCCGAGTCACAGGAACGTATGGCAGTGGTTGTTGATCCGGCAGATGTAGAGAAATTCTTAGGCTATGCAGCTGAAGAGAATCTGGAAGCAGTTACCGTTGCAGTTGTGACCGAAGATCCAAGACTGGTGATGAACTGGAGAGGGAAGACCATTGTAAATATTAGCCGTGCTTTCCTTGATAC
This sequence comes from uncultured Clostridium sp., assembly GCA_900541315.1. Lineage (GTDB taxonomy): Bacteria > Bacillota > Clostridia > Lachnospirales > Lachnospiraceae > Enterocloster. The sequence goes on from UQJF01000134.1 coordinate 4,692, forward strand.
AAACGGCGCTCATCAGGAAGCAGATGTTACCTTAGAGGTTCCGGGGCATGAGGGAAATCTCTTTGATAAGAAAGAGGTAGGAAATGTAAAAGAAAAATGGCTGAACATGCTGTCTGACTTAAATGTATGCTCACAGAAGGGGCTGGTAGAGCGTTTTGACGGTTCTATCGGTGCAGGCTCTGTATTTATGCCATTTGGCGGCAAATATCAGCTGACAGAAACACAGTCCATGGTAGCAAAGCTTCCTGTATTGGAAGGACATACCGATACTGTTACCATGATGAGCTATGGCTTTGATCCATATCTTTCCAGCTGGAGCCCATACCATGGTGCTGTTTACGCAGTTATATCTTCTGTGGCAAAGATCGTGGCAGCAGGTGGTGATTATAGAAAGATCCGTTTTACCTTCCAGGAATACTTCCGCAGAATGAGCAGTGATCCAACCAGATGGAGCCAGCCGTTTGCAGCACTCCTTGGTGCTTACAATGCACAGATGGGCTTTGGACTTCCTTCTATCGGCGGTAAGGACAGTATGTCAGGTACTTTTGATGATGAACACGGTGAGATCAATGTACCTCCTACACTGGTTTCATTTGCAGTAGATGTAAACAACTGCAAGAACATCATCACTCCTGAATTTAAGAAAGCAGGAAGCAAGATCGTAGAATTTAAGATTAACCGTGATAACTATGATCTGCCGGATTATGCCCAGATCATGGATGGCTACGGCAAGTTGTTTGAAGATATCAAAGCAGGAAAGATCCTTTCTGCTTATGCAGTAGAAGGCAGAGGTGCTGCTGAGGCTGTGAGCAAGATGGCATTCGGCAACAAGATGGGTGTTAAGATCGAGCATAATGTAGATCCAAGAGATTTCTTTGGCGCAGGCTGGGGCAATATCGTATGCGAAGTAGCAGAAGGAAAAGTGGGAGAACTTTCTATTCCATATACTGTACTTGGCGAAGTAACAGACAAGGGCGTATTTGAATACGGAAATACCGTTATTACAATGGATGAAGCCTTGGCAGGCTGGATGAAGACCTTGGAGGATGTATTCCCAACTGTTACAGGCAAAGAAAAGACAGGAGAAGCTGCAAGGGTAGAAGAGAAGCTTTATGATACAGATACTATTTACATCTGCGATCACAAGCTGGCACAGCCGGAAGTATTTATCCCTGTATTCCCGGGGACCAACTGCGAATATGACAGTACAAAGGCCTTTGAGCGTGCAGGCGCAAAGGTAGTAACAAAGGTATTTAAGAACTTAAGCGCCCAGGACATCCGTGAGTCTGTAGAAGAATATAAGAAAGAGATCGCAAAGGCACAGATCATCATGTTCCCAGGCGGTTTCTCTGCCGGTGATGAGCCGGACGGTTCTGCTAAATTCTTTGCAACAGTATTCCGCAATGCAGTGATCAAAGAAGAGGTAGAAAAGCTGTTAAATGAACGTGACGGACTTATGCTTGGTATATGCAACGGCTTCCAGGCCCTGATCAAGTTAGGCCTTGTTCCGGAAGGTAAGATCACTGAGCAGAAGCCGGATTCTCCTACATTGGCTATGAACACCATTGGACGTCATATTTCCAAGATGGTCTATACTAAGGTAATGACTAACAAATCCCCATGGCTGGCAGAGGCAAAACTGGGTGGTGTGTACTGTAACCCGGCTTCCCACGGCGAAGGACGTTTTGTAGCAGATGAAGCATGGCTCCACAGACTTATTGCAAATGGTCAGGTAGCTACCCAGTACGTAGACGACAAGGGTAATGTGACCATGGACGAATACTGGAATCCAAATGGCTCCTATATGGCCATCGAAGGCATCACAAGCCCTGATGGACGTATCCTTGGCAAGATGGCTCACTCTGAGAGAAGAGGCGAGGCGGTTGCCATGAATATTTACGGTGAGCAGGATATGAAGATCTTTGAATCTGGTGTGAAGTACTTTAAATAAATAATAAAATTAAGGTCCCGGAAGATGGTCTGAAAAATACAGGCCGCTTCCAGGATTTTTGCATTGCCCAGGAAGGGAAATATTTGGTAAAATAAAGTTTAGGATACCAGTTGACGGGAATCGTATTTTGTATTATATATTGACACATAAGACCGGTATACTGAATTTGTTGTGATCATACATGACTCTTTTATGCGTTTCATGTATCAGTAAATAAAATAGTGCCTTAAAGGGAGCGGAAAGAGGAGAAGCTATGAAAGTACCTTTTAATGTGGATCTTACAGGAAAAACAGCCATTGTAACAGGAGGAAGCGGTGTGCTTTGTTCTGCTATGGCTTACGGCCTGGCTGTGAACGGGGCGAAAGTTGCCATTATTGGGCGTAATAAGGAAAAACTGGCGAAAATGTCTGAGACCCTTACAGAAAATGCCAAAAATGAATACAGCAAAGAAGCAACAGTAAAAGGCTACAGCTGCAATGTACTGGATAAAGAAGAACTGGTAAAGACTTATGAGCAGATCAAAGCAGAGCTGGGAAGCTGCGATATCCTGATTAACGGCGCGGGGGGAAACCAGCCGGGAGCCATTGCCTCTGTAAAAATGTTAAAGAAGGAAAAACAGGAGGACGATTATTCTTTCTGGGATCTGAAGGAAGAGAATATTAGAAATGTAATGGATCTGAATTACATGGGAACTTTACTGCCTATCCAGGTATTTACCAGAGACATGGTTGAAAAGAGAAAGGGAAGCATTATCAATATCGCTTCTGTTTCTTCCATCCTTCCTCTTTCCAAGGTCATGGCTTATTCCAATGCAAAAAGCGCTATCCAGAGCCTGACTCAGTGGCTGGCCATCCATTTTGGACAAAGCGGCATCCGCTGCAATGCCATTGTACCAGGATTTTATGCAGCAGAGCAGAACCATGATCTGTTATTTAACAAAGACGGTTCCTACACAGACAGAGCCGGAGCTGTCTCTTATACACATCTCCGAGCCCACGAGACGGAGCTACATCTCG
>UQJF01000135.1 GCA_900541315.1 uncultured Clostridium sp.
CAGCAAATGTCTGCTGCGCAGCCGCTTGTTTTTCCCTGCGCTCATTATATCATAGTATCTTCATTCAGGCTCTCTGTTTTTCCTTGAAAGTTCCTTAAATATTTCTTACTCTGCTAACAAGACGATACTTTTAACGATTTTTTACAATTTTTCATAATTGCGCTTGACTTCCTATGAGTTTTATGTAAGAATATGTCGAGGCACATAATCAGTGCCATTCTGGCTAAGATCAGCTGTCGCACTGGTTCAGTGCTGAAGTATTTCCCAAAATCATGTAATTGAATATAAAAGGCAAAGGAGAATCACATGAGACACTTATTGAATCCCTTAGACTTCTCTGTGGAGGAGATTGATGATCTTCTGGCGCTGGCAAGGGACATTGAAAGCAACCTTCCAAAATATGCCCATGTCTGCGACGGCAAGAAGCTGGCTACATTATTCTATGAGCCAAGTACCCGTACACGTTTAAGCTTTGAAGCTGCTATGTTAAACCTTGGCGGAAATGTTTTAGGTTTTTCATCTGCTAATTCCAGTTCTGCATCAAAGGGCGAAAGCGTTGCTGATACCATCCGCATGGTTTCCTGCTATGCAGATATCTGCGCTATGCGTCATCCAAAAGAAGGTGCTGCTTATGTAGCTGCACAGAAAGCACGTATCCCGGTCATCAACGCAGGTGACGGCGGACACCAGCATCCAACACAGACTTTAACAGACCTTATGACCATCCGTTCATTAAAAGGTCGTCTGGATAACTTAACCATTGGCCTGTGCGGTGACTTAAAATTTGGCCGTACCGTCCACTCACTGATCAATGCCATGGTCCGCTATCCAGGTATAAAATTTGTTCTCATCTCCCCGCCTGAGCTTCGTATCCCTGACAGCATCCGTGAGGACGTTCTGATTGCTAATAACATTCCATTTGAAGAAATCGGCAGTCTGGATGATTCCATCGGCCAGCTGGATATCCTGTACATGACCCGTGTGCAGAAGGAGCGTTTCTTCAACGAAGAGGATTATATCCGCTTAAAAGACTGCTACATCTTAGACAAGAAGAGAATGGCAATGGCAAAGGATGATATGTTTGTTCTCCATCCACTTCCAAGAGTAAATGAGATCTCTGTAGAAGTAGATGACGACCCAAGAGCTGCTTATTTCAGACAGGCACAGTACGGCGTATATGTTCGTATGGCTCTGATCATGACATTACTGGAGGTAGAAAAGCCATGTTAAATATCAGCGGATTAAAAGAAGGAATCGTACTTGACCATATTGAGGCTGGAAAAAGCCTTGATATCTACTACCACTTAGGTCTTGATAAATTAGACTGCCAGGTAGCTATCATCAAGAATGCACGAAGCAATAAAATGGGCCGCAAGGACATCATTAAGATCGAAGGCGGACTGGATAAGGTTGATCTGGATATCTTAGGATACATTGATCATACCATCACTGTTAATATCATCAAGGATGATCACATTGCAGAAAAGAAAGCATTAAAGCTTCCTAAAAAGATCACCAACGTGATCCACTGCAAGAATCCTCGCTGCATTACCTCTATTGAGCAGGAACTGCCTCATATCTTCTATCTTAGTGATGAAAAGACAGAGACATATCGCTGCCAGTACTGTGAAGAAAAATATAGCGATTTTAAATAAGACACATACCTAATCCCCCATCTGATGATGGGGGATTTTTTTATTTGTCCTGCAAAAAGACCAGACACATTTATCCGTTTTATCCGGATAAAAAGTCTGGTCTTTTTACATGTATTCTCTCTTATTTAATTCCCTTATTTACGTTCTGGTACGATCTCGATCCAGTATCCATCAGGATCAGTGATAAAATAGATTCCCATAGACGGATTTTCGTAGCAGATGCAGCCCATTTCCTCATGCTTTTTATGGATGCCGTCGTAATCATCTACATGAAAAGCCAGATGGAACTCACATTCTCCAAGATTGTATGGCTCTGTGCGGTCTTTTAACCAGGTCAGTTCCAGTGTGAAATCTGAAACTCCATCACCTAAGTAAACCAGCTTAAAAGAGCCGTCAGAAGCATCTTTTTCCCTTACTGGCTCCAGGCCTAATGCTTCTTTGTAAAAAGCAAGGCTCTTATTAAGATCTAATACATTAAAATTGAAGTGATTAAATTTGATCATAAAAAACCCCATTATTTGTTATTCTTTGGAACCATAGCTTCCATACCGCCCATGTAAGGTCTTAATACCTCAGGAATACGTACAGAACCATCAGCCTGCAGGTTGTTCTCTAAGAATGCGATCAGCATACGTGGCGGAGCTACTACTGTGTTGTTTAAAGTGTGAGCCAGATACTTGGTGCCATCTTCTCCCTGAACACGGATCTTTAAGCGGCGTGCCTGGGCATCACCTAAGTTGGAGCAGCTTCCTACTTCAAAATACTTCTTCTGTCTTGGAGACCATGCCTCTACGTCGCAGGACTTAACCTTTAAGTCGGCTAAGTCACCAGAACAGCACTCCAAGGTTCTTACCGGAATATCCATGGAACGGAACAGGTCTACTGTGTTCTGCCACAGCTTATCATACCACATCGGGCTTTCTTCTGGTTTGCAGACAACGATCATTTCCTGCTTCTCAAACTGATGGATACGGTATACACCTCTCTCCTCGATTCCATGGGCACCTTTTTCCTTACGGAAGCATGGAGAATAGCTGGTCAGGGTCAGCGGCAGCTGTGTCTCTGGAGTAATGGTATCAATAAACTTACCGATCATAGAATGCTCACTGGTTCCGATCAGGTACAGATCTTCTCCCTCGATCTTGTACATCATAGCGTCCATTTCAGCAAAGCTCATAACGCCAGTCACTACATTGCTACGGATCATGAAAGGAGGTACACAGTAAGTAAATCCACGGTTGATCATGAAATCCCTAGCATATGCAATAACTGCGGAATGCAGTCTTGCGATATCACCCATTAAGTAGTAGAAGCCGTTTCCTGCTACTCTTCTTGCTGCATCTAAGTCAATGCCATTGAAGCTTTCCATAATATCTGTGTGATATGGGATCTCAAAATCAGGTACTACCGGCTCGCCAAAACGTTCAATCTCTACATTCTGGCTGTCATCTTTGCCAATCGGCACGCTTGGATCGATGATATTAGGAATAGTCATCATGATCTTTAAGATCTTTTCAGAAAGCTCTGCTTCTTTTGCTTCTAATTCAGTCAGTCTTGCAGAGTTAGCACTAACCTGCTTCTTAACCTCTTCTGCTTCTTCCTTTTTGCCCTGTCCCATAAGAGCACCGATCTGCTTGGACAGTTTATTTCTGCTTGCTCTTAAATCATCTGCTTCCTTCTGGGTAGTGCGGTTTTCTGCATCCAGTGCAATAACCTCATCTACCAGCGGCAGCTTGCTGTCCTGAAATTTATTCTTAATATTCTGCTTTACAATGTCTGGATTTTCTCTGACAAACTTTAAATCTAACATGCTACTCCTCCTGGATCTTCATTTCCTTATTTATATAGCGATCAGTTTATATAGAATACATCCCATATTTCGCCAACTGTTATTGAGTATATAACATTTTCCCAAGATTGAAAAGACCTTTTTGCGTTTAGGGTTCATTTTCCGCTGTACCGCACCAGCTTACCCATCAGTTCTTCAAAGCATACACCATTTTCCACTGGTATCTGAAGTTCTTCAGAACGGCGGATACAGTCTTTTACAAAATCTGCAGCTAGTGCCACTCCCTCTGACAAGCTTCCTCCTCTTACACAGACACCTGCTACTACTGATGAAAATACGTCACCTGTACCTGGACGTTCTGTACCGACCTTTTTGCGGCGGATATAAGTTATTTTCTTTTCCCTTTCCGCTACTGCATTGACCAGATACTCTCCTTCTCTCACACCGGTGATCACAACGCCAGATGGACCCATAGCAAGAAGTTCTTCTGTAAGCCCTTCTATCTCTTTCCGGCTCCAGCCTTCTTTTTTAAAAGGGCGTTCTGTTAAAATGCAGGCCTCTGTAAGATTTGGTGTTAAAATATCTGCCATTTCTGCAAGTTCCCGCATTTTCCGGCACATGGTTTCTGTATAAGTGGCATAGGTTTCCCCGTGGTCTCCCATGATCGGATCCACGATCACTTTGGTTTCCGGTTTCTTAAATTCAGTGATCATATCTTTAACTATCTGGATCTGGCGCTCAGAGCCTAAAAAGCCGGAGACAATGCCATCAAAGGATAATCCCAGTTCTTTCCATTTTTCAATATAAGGTTCCATTTTATCAGTATAATCATCAAAAAAATACACTGGGAAACCGGTGTGATTGGAAAGCACTGAGGTGGGAACCGGACAGCACTGGATCTTCAGTGCCGCTAAAACAGGCAGAGCCGCTGTAATAGAACAGCGGCCATAACCTGAAAGATCATTGATCATTGCGATTTTTTTCTGGTGGTATTGTGTCATTCTTCACTCCATTTATTTTAATTTATCGAATAACCCAGAACGGATCAGCGCCGTTCTTACCGGCATGTAGATCACAACAGATGCAATGGTGGATGTAACTGCATTAATAGAAGTTGCTGCTACATTCCATGCAAGTGTCAGATCTGCTGCAGGTTTTCCCATGATCCATAATTTGTAGTAATAACCTACTAAAGGATCAAAGATCACATTAAACAGCAGACCGCTGACTGCTGCAGCAATTGCATAAGTTAATACTTTTTTACTGTCCTTTGTTTCATTAATATGTCCGATGTGATGCGCTACTAAACCTGCTATCAGGCCAATGCAAAGCTTTAAAACAAAGGTCTTTGGTGCATAGAACACATACTTAGGATCAAAAAGATCACCGATGGTCATACCGATAGCACCGCCTAAACCGCCGTAAAAGCCGCCTAAAAGCAATGCACCTAAAACGCAGACTGCATTTCCAAGATGAATAGATGTTGCATCTCCGCCTGGAAGATAGATCTTAAACTGTAAAAATGTAAATACCACGTAGGATAATGCTGCAAAAAGTCCTGTAAGAGCGATCTTATATACTTTATTGCTCCCTGTTTTTGAGTCTTCATGTACTGCCTGTGCTGTATTCATAATTGACCTCCTCTGTCCGGTTTATTGTTAGTTATTTATCCGGCTCTTTTACTTAGAAGGTATACTAACACTTTAGTGGGTAGTTTTAAATATCCAGTTTATTCATTTTAAACCAGTCCAGTTTTTGATCCATCAGTCATGGGACTCTACCGTGATCAGAACACCGTCAGACAACGTAATCCTACCTTCCTCTTCTACCAGCTCATTGCTGATACAGAGGCTGGTTCCAATAAAAATATCACGGTCTGTAAGTGGATACTTAAAGCCTTTTAAAGTGATCCCTTTTACTTCTTGCGTAAGAGGCAGGAAGGAAATATATTTCCCCCATACTGCATCTTTTCGGAAAATATGTTCCTCATCTATGAGATACAGACGGTTCTGGGGATCCACAATCTCTGCATAAGTGCCTTTTTGCAGGCATGGAAACAGCAAATGGATATTCCCGATCATATGATCCAGTCTTCCTCCTGTAGCTCCCAGCAGTGTAATATGGCTGCAGTTCATGGCAAGAGCACGCTTAATGGCAAGCTCTGTGTCTGTATCATCTTTTTCCGGCTGATGCACTTCCCATATGATATGTTCCATTTTCCGGTAGTAAGACAATATCTCCGAGCGGACAGTATCAAAATCTCCTACGATCACATCCGGGATGATCCCCAGCTCTTTTGCAGCTTCCAGTCCTCCATCTACAGCTATTACTTTTTCATATTTACTTTTCTCTAAAAAAGAACCGGCGAAAGCAAGGGAAAGCTTCCCGCCGGTCAAGATCAGACAACGTTTCATTTCTCGTATTCCTTAAAGATCTCATTAAATTCTTTTACTCTTGCTGCCGGATCGGAACCGAAAACAGCAGAACCTGCGACAAATACATTGGCACCTGCTTCTAATACCTCTCTTACATTAGCTGCGCTGATGCCACCATCTACCTGTATATCAGCAGTAAGACCCTTTTCATCACACATAGCCCGCACCTGCTTTACCTTTTCTAATGTATAAGGAATGAACTTCTGGCCGCCAAAACCTGGATTTACAGTCATGATCAGTACCATGTCCACCTGACCTAAGATACATTCCAGTACAGATACAGGAGTAGCTGGATTTAAGGCAACACCTGCTTTGCAGCCAGCCTCCTTGATCTGGTTTACAACCCGGTCCAGGTGGGTACATGCCTCTGCATGGACAGTAATGATATCTGCTCCCGCATTTTTAATATCTTCTATATAGCGCCCTGGTTCTTCCACCATCATATGAACATCAAAAGTCATATTCGTAACTTTTCTTAAGCTTTTAAGAACCGGCATTCCAAAAGAAATACTTGGAACAAAGGCTCCATCCATTACATCCAGATGCAGATAAGGTGCCCCTGCTTCTTCAATCTCATGAACCTGTTCTCCCAGTTTGGTAAAATCTGCCGCCAGTAATGACGGTGCTACTTTGTATTCCATAATTAATATCTCCTTTTCTGCTTTAATTCATCATACATCAGATGATAATTGTCGTAGCGGCTCCGGCTGATCTTTCCTTCTGCTACTGCATCTTTTACACCGCACACCTTTTCTCCTATATGAACGCAGCCCAAAAACCTGCAGCCGCTTTCATACTGGCTAAATTCCGGGAAATGATCCTTTAACTCATTTGCTTCTATATCCGGCGTAAACATAGAACTAAATCCCGGCGTGTCCATCATGTAAGTATCTTTTTCAACAAAAAACAACTGTGAATGACGGGTGGTATGCTTTCCACGCTCAATCTTGCGGCTGATATCTCCTGTTTCCATCTCTGCCTCCGGCTGGATACAGTTGGTAAGGGAAGATTTACCTACACCAGAAGGGCCTGCCAGTACCGTAGTTTTTCCGCGAAGAAGGCTTCTAACCTGCTCAATACCCGTTTCTTCCATAGCACTGATAAAATACACCGGATAGCCCGCCGGTCCATAAATGCTTCTATACTGTTCCATCAAAGCCTCATCTCCCAGGTCCTGCTTATTAAAGCATAATGTTACCGGGATATCTTCCATGGACATCATCACTAAAAAGCGGTCTAAAAGATTTAAATTCGGTGCCGGATGAGTCAGTGCAAAAAGCACCAGTGCCTGGTCCACATTGGCAGCTGCCGGACGGATAAGCTGATTTTTTCTTGGAAGGATCTCATCAATATTTCCCTCCATGGCTTCTTCATCCAGCACAGAAAACTCTACATCATCACCAACTAAAGGCTTGATCTTCCGGTTTCTGAAGATTCCTTTGGCCTTACACTGATATACTTTATTTTCGCCATTGTTTACGTAATAGAATCCTGCGATCCCTTTGATTATCTTTCCTGTCATTTTTTCTCCTAGCTGCTTTTATGTTCTCCCGGAGTCTTTTGCAGTGAAAGGACATTGGCAATCTGCCTTCACTGCCTGCTCATAACCAAATAACTGCCATACAGTCTCTAGTACATCGTTTCGTAAATAACTGTACTAATCACGTAGGATGCGGATTTGAGT
>UQJF01000136.1 GCA_900541315.1 uncultured Clostridium sp.
AGATGTAGCTCCGTCTCGTGGGCTCGGAGATGTGTATAAGAGACAGGGCTTATACAGCTGCTGCTCTTTCTTATCTGATCCAGAATTCACCAAAGCCTATTGTCATTACCGGTGCACAGAAGCCTATTGATATGGAAAACACAGACGCCCGCACAAATCTGGCTGACAGCCTGCGTTTTTCTTCCCATGACAAGGCTCACGGAGTCAATATTGTATTTGACGGCAAGGTCATTGCAGGTACCAGAGGCAAAAAAGAGCGTACTAAAAGCTATAACGCCTTTTCCAGCATTAATTTTCCTTATATCGCCATTATCCAGGAAGACCATATCCTGTTTTATTTAGATGATAAGGCACAGCTTTGCGGGCCATTAAAATTTTATCATCAGATGGATTCCAGCGTAGGACTGATGAAGCTGATCCCTTCTGCGGATGCTTCTCTTTTAGACTACATGGCCGCTCACTATGATGCAGTGATTATCGAATCCTTTGGTGTCGGCGGACTGCCTTCTTATGATGACGGTGGGGATTATTACCGTGCAGTAGCCCACTGGATCAGCCTTGGCAAGACTGTGATCATGACCACACAGGTTACAAACGAAGGCAGCAATATGTCTGTTTATGAGGTAGGCAAAAAGATCAAGCGTGAATTCGGCCTGTTGGAAGCTTATGATATGACCTTAGAGGCAGCTGTTACCAAGATCATGTGGATCCTCACCCAGACAAGGGAACCGGAAAAAGTGCGGGAGCTGTTCTATCAGACCGTAAACCATGATATTTTGTGGAAGTCTTCTTAAATTTCTGTGAGGTTTTACATGAATGAACATATTTTACAATTCAAAAAGGGATTAAAAGACGGGATTCCTATTGGACTGGGATATCTGGCAGTTTCCTTTACTTTCGGCATCATGGCTAAAGGCGCCGGACTTACTACCTTAGAGGCCGTAGTCCTGTCTCTTACCAACCTGACCAGTGCCGGACAGTTTGCAGGCCTTGGCATCATCACCGCAGGTTCTTCTTTATTAGAAATGGCTCTGGCCCAGCTGATCATCAACCTGCGCTACTGTCTTATGTCCTGCTCTCTTTCACAGAAATTAGACAGTCACATGCCATTTTTTCACCGTCTTCTTATGTCTTATGGTATAACAGACGAAATTTTTGGTGTATCTGTATGCAAAAGCGGGATTCTTAGCCCTTATTTCAGCTACGGTCTTATGGCTGTGGCAGTTCCTGGCTGGACCATTGGAACACTCCTTGGTGCTGTTTCCGGAAGCCTTCTTCCTGCAAGGCTGTTAAGTGCATTAAATGTAGCTCTTTATGGAATGTTTTTAGCAGTGATCATCCCGCCGGCAAGAGAAAAGAAAGTACTGCGCATGGTTATCCTTATTTCCATGGCACTAAGCTTTCTCTTTACTTTGATCCCGGTTTTAAAGGATATTTCCTCCGGCTTTAAGATCATCATCCTTACATTTATCGTGGCAGGTGCTGCCGCTTATCTGTTCCCTGTAAAGGAGGAAGAATAAATGAATTATCCTGTATATCTTTACATAGCGGTCATGGCCATTGTGACGTACCTGATCCGGGTGCTTCCACTGACACTGATCAAACAGGAGATAAAAAATCCTTTTATCCGGTCTTTTTTATACTATGTACCTTATGTTACACTGTCTGTAATGACATTTCCTGCTATTGTATACGCTACTGCTTCCCCTGTTTCAGGAGCTGCAGCGCTGATCGCAGCATTGATCCTGGCATATAAAGGAAAAAGTCTTTTCCAGGTTTCTATTGTAGCCTGTGCAGTTGTGTTTATATTAGAATTTTTCGTTTAATAAGTAAAAGACCCCCAGGCAGAGATCCGGTCATATCAATCCCATTTTCTGCCCAAGGGTCTTTGTTTATGTTTTACACACATATTCCTGTTCTGATCAGCCTAACAAGAACTCACTTAATACAAAATTGCTCACATCCATGCCCCATTCTGTAAGAGCAAGGCTGCTTCCTTCTTTTTTCAACAGGCCATTGGAGATCAGCCTGGCGATCACATCCCCGTAAACTGTTTCCATTTTCACGCCAAAAAGCCTGATAAAATCCACATCGGATACACCTCTTAACATTCGAAGTCCTAAAAACATGAATTCTTCCATGCGTTGGGCCTGGGTCAGCTCTTCAATAGGTCCCCAAAGCTTTTTAAGGGCAGCTTCCCTCTCTTCCGGTACTTCGCTGCCAAAATCTAAAGCCAGATACTTATCCAAGTCTCTTTCATTGGTAAAGCGGCAGCCTTCCATATATGAAGATGCGCCAAGACCAATGCCTAAATAGGCAACCTCTGTCCAGTAACCAATATTATGGCGGCAGGCTTTTCCCGGTTTTGCATAGTTAGATATCTCATAGCGCTCAAAGCCCTGTTCCTGAAGAAATTTCCGTGTAAAACGGTAGATTTTATTTTCTGTATCCTCATCTGGAAGAGCCGGACCTGTATATCCGCAGCTGCAGTTTTTCTCCCCGAAACGGTTCCAAAAAGGAGTTCCCTCTTCAATGATCAGACTGTAAGCGGAAATATGTTCCGGCTTTAACATAGTGACTTTTTTTAATGTATTTTTCCAGGATTCCAAAGTCTGTCCCGGTATCCCGCTCATCAGGTCAATACTAATGTTTGTAAAGCCCGCCATCCTTGCACTTTGAAAGCTTTTTAAAAATTCCTCAAAGGAATGGATCCTTCCCAGGTTTTTAAGTTCCTCATTGTCCGCAGACTGCAGACCGAAGCTTACCCGGTTGATACCGCATTTCTTATAAACAGGAAGTTTCTTTCCTACAAGAGTTCCCGGATTTGCTTCAATGGTGATCTCTGCATTTTCTTCTACCTGAAAACATTCAAATACTGTTTCCATAATACGACGGATACAGGAAGGCTCCAGTAAAGAAGGGGTCCCTCCGCCTATAAATACAGTTTCAACCTGACAGTCCAGGCAGTAACAGCTCTGGGCCTTGATCTCTTTTATCAACTGCTCTACATAGGCCTCATGGACCGATGAAAGGGCTCGAAAAGAGAGAAAATCACAGTAATCACATTTCTTCACACAAAATGGGATATGGATATATAGTTCAATGGGCTTTTTCTTCATGTTAGTCATCATCTTGTTTCTCTGCTGATCCAGCCATGCTTCTCTTCTTGTTTCCATATATATGAAAACAAGAGGCATCGTTGGTTCACGATATGCCGATTTGAACAAGAAAGAGCTTATGCAAGCAAGCTTGCAACACTCTTTCTTGTTCAAACCAGCGCATGGCTGAATTGTTACGCTCTATTCGTCATCCAGCTTCAGCACGCTCATAAAGGCCTTCTGCGGAATCTCCACATTGCCGATCTGACGCATACGCTTTTTTCCTTCCTTCTGCTTCTCTAACAGCTTTCTCTTACGTGAAATATCACCGCCATAGCATTTGGCAAGTACATCCTTGCGCACTGCCTTTACAGTTTCTCTGGCAATAATCTTGCCACCAATAGCAGCCTGGATCGGTACTTCAAATAAATGCCTTGGAATTTCATCTTTTAACTTTTCACACATTCTTCTGCCTTTTTCATAAGCAGATGCTGCATGTACAATAAAGGAAAGGGCATCCACTTCTTCTCTATTTACCAAAATATCCAGCTTCACCAATTCAGAACGCTCATAACCCTTTAACTCATAATCAAAGGAAGCGTAACCTCTGGAACGTGATTTTAAGGCATCAAAGAAATCGTAAATAATCTCATTTAACGGAAGTTCATATTTTAATAAAGCTCTGGTGGTCTCAATATATTCCATTCCAAGATATACGCCTCTTCGTTCCTGGCAGAGAGTCATGATAGCTCCTACATATTCTGTAGTTACCATGATCTCAGCACTGACGATCGGCTCTTCCATGTATTCGATCTCAGTTGGATCCGGAAGGTTGGATGGATTAGTCAGCTCGATCATCTCACCTGTGGTCTTGTGTACGCGGTATACAACACCTGGTGCTGTTGTAACAAGATCCAGATTGTATTCACGTTCCAGACGTTCCTGGATGATCTCTAAGTGCAGTAGTCCTAAGAATCCGCAACGGAAACCAAAGCCTAATGCTACAGAAGTCTCCGGCTCATAGAACAATGAAGCGTCATTTAACTGAAGCTTCTCCAATGCATCACGAAGATCATTGTACTTGGCACCATCTGCCGGATAAAGTCCACAGTAAACCATTGGTGTGACTTTTTTATAGCCTGGCAGCGGTTCGTCACATGGGTTGCTGCTGTCTGTTACAGTATCACCTACACGGGTATCACGGACATTTTTAATGCTGGCTGTAATATAGCCAACCATTCCGGCAGCCAGTTCATCACAGGGGAAAAACTGTCCTGCTCCAAAATAACCCACTTCTACTACTTCTTCCTCTGCCCCTGTTGCCATCATACGGATCGGCGTACCTTTTTTCACTGTTCCTTCCATAACACGGCAGAAAATGATAACACCCTTATAGGAATCGTAAACAGAATCAAAAATCAGTGCCTTTAATGGTGCATTTGGATCTCCAGTAGGAGCCGGGATCTTACGAACGATAGCTTCTAAGACTTCTTCTACATTCAGTCCCGTTTTTGCGGAGATCTTTGGTGCATCATGGGCTTCCAGGCCGATCACATCTTCAATCTCTGCTGCCACACGGTCCGGATCTGCACTTGGAAGATCGATCTTGTTAATGACCGGGAATACATCCAAGTCATGATCCAGCGCCAGATATACATTGGCCAGAGTCTGGGCCTCGATTCCCTGGGAAGCATCTACTACCAGTACAGCACCATCGCAGGCTGCCAGGCTTCGGGATACCTCATAGTTAAAATCCACATGTCCCGGTGTGTCGATCAGGTTAAAAATATATTCGTTTCCGTCTTTTGCTTTGTATACAGTACGTACAGCCTGGGATTTAATGGTAATGCCGCGCTCACGTTCCAGGTCCATATTGTCGAGAACCTGTTCCTGCATCTCACGGCTGGTAAGAAGTCCGGTTTTTTCAATGATCCGGTCTGCCAGTGTGGATTTACCGTGGTCTATATGGGCAATAATACAAAAATTACGTATTTTACTCTGGTCAATTGCTGCCATTCTTTATCCTCTTTCTCCATATTTTTCTTTCTGTTCTTTAATAATATTTTAAATAATATATTCTTTCTTAGATTTGGGGGTCAAAAGGTATTTTGACCCCTTTGATAATACTGTCTTTTAAAATATCGTATCCATTTTACTATGTTTTCAATTTCCTTGCAACACCATATCCAAAAGTTCTGCCAGAGGCTCCATGGCATTTTTTGCTTCTTCAAAGGTATTTGTCTGGGCGCCTACTTCAATAAGGGCGGACCTTGGACGCAGATGTTCGTTGTAACGCAGGCCTTTTAAATATATTTTTCTTGTAAACCCCGGATAATATTCTTCTGCTTTTAACTGCATTTTCAAGCTGAACGCCAGATTTTCTTCCCTGTAGGGATTGGGAAGATAGGAAATGGGACCTTCCGGAGTCTGGCTTAAACCATTAAAAAACATGATCCTGGCAGTGGCCTTTCCATTTATATCCGTTTTTAAATAAACATTTTCTCCTACTCCATCCCTGTGGATATCTAATATTACCTGGATGGACGGGTATTTTGCCAGGATCTGGTTAAGTCCTTCCAAGGCATAATTATAGGCTTTGCTCCGATCCATTTTACCCTTCTGCAGATCATAAACGCCTTTATCATGGTAAACACTCCAGCCTTTTTCTGTAAGAAGCTTTGCCAGATACCCACCGACCGCAGTCACAGTTTCATCAGACCCACTGTTTTTATAGCTTTCCTGGGAATGGGTGTGGTAAATAAGGATCTGAGGTGTTTGTGGATCTGGAGTTTCTTCTTTTTGCAATGTTATATCCTTTGAGAGAAGATTTTCAGCATTCATTAATTGGCGGTCTGCTGTGGTGGATGTATGTACATTATAGAAATGTTTCATGAGGAAGTCATAATCCATAAGTTTCTGCAGCGGATATGTGGCAATACGGAGATTTGCGGCAGTGTTTCCGTCCGGTCCATTTTCCTCATTGGAGGACACATTTTCTCCTGTTCCTGCTGTCAGACTGCTCACGCCCCCTGCTTCATCCATATCAAAATCCGCCTCATCTTCTCCGATCCACGCCAGATATCCATGGGTACGGTAAAATTCACTGGTCTGACGGTATTTTTCATAAGCCGGGTCAGATCCGGTATTCTGCATTTTCAGATTGTCTGTCCCCTCATACCCGTCTTCATTGTTTTTCCTGACTTCCAGTGGAAATATCTGCTTCCAGAGAATCTCTTCCCCTGCATTCCAAAAAGCAGCCGCCAGCTGTTTTTTTCCTCTTTCTATATCTGTATAAAAATATCTGCCGCAAAAAAAAGATCCTGCTGTGATAACTGCCATTCCTATTATAAGAAATGGGGCTGTCTTTTGCAGGATCTTCCATTTTTTTACAATTTTAGGTTTTATTCTCATATTTTCCTGCCTTAAGACACACACTCTACTTACAGTTTACGCAGGAAAGCATTATTTTTTTACTTTTTATTAGCAGAAAATGGCCATTCAGAAATCAGAAGTCCCGCAAGAGTAAGCACTGTTCCTGCCATAGCCTGAAGAGTAATAACTTCATGAAGCAGCGGAATGGACATTAAAATAGTCACTACAGGAATACCGTAAATGTAAACACTGGCTTTGGTCGCTCCCAGAGATTTTACTGCATAGTTCCAGGTAACAAAGCATATAGCAGATGCACCGATTCCCAGGTATATTACATTTGCAAGATTTACCGGCTGAAGGAGTGCCAGAATCTGCAGGTGGAAATCCATAAACGGCAGCGCTAACAGCATGAAAAGGATCCCATAAAAGAATGTCCTTCTGGTTGTAACAATGGTATCATAGCCAAAACCGCCAATCTTTCTGGTACACACAGAATAAACGCCCCATATGGCTGCTGCTGCCAGACCAAGAAAATCTCCTACCGGGTTCAACTCTAATTTTTCACCTTTCTGGAAAGTGATCAAGCAGATTCCCAACATGGCACAGATAAAACCTGCCACAATGCTTTTCTTCATCCTCTCCCCGTCTAAGAAAAAGTGGGCCATGATCCCTGTAAAAATCGGTGCAACAGATACGATAACGCTGACATTGGAAGCCTGAGTCATGGTGAGGGCAATATTTTCCAGAAGATAGTAAATGCCGATACCGGTAATACCGGCAACAACCATGATCCGTTCTTCTTTCACGCTTTTCATCTTAAGAGGTACCGGGCGGATCAGCCACAGGAAAATATAACCGGCCACAAAGCGCAGCACCAGTATTTCCAATGGTGACAGGCTTTCTAACAGTACCTTGGTAGATATAAAGGTAGTTCCCCATATCAGCATCGTAAAAACAGCAGCCATATGTCCGGCTACTCTTGTCTTTTGTATACTCATTTTCTGCTCCTTTTCATTTTAATGTACTCTCGGAATCTTTTTGTACTTGATTTTGCGAGAAGATTTTTTGTCA
>UQJF01000137.1 GCA_900541315.1 uncultured Clostridium sp.
GCTCGGAGATGTGTATAAGAGACAGGTTCAGGCAGCTTATCCATAAAGCGGATTAACCATTGATCTTTTTATTGATCCAGTCCTTACCTTCTACAACACGTGTGATCATCATAGAAGCAACAGCATCACCAGATGCATTTAAGCAGGTAGCCATTGGGTCTACTAAGAAACCAATGGTTGCGATCAGTGGGAATGCTTCTCCTGGGAAACCGAACAGGCTGACAATGAGCATTTCACCTACAAGGCCGCCGCCTGGAGCTCCGGATAATACGAATGCACTTAAAACTGCTACTGCGATTGCCATTGCATAGGTTCCAACACCTGTAAACTGCATGTTGAATACACCGTACAGGAAAGCGATCTTTGTAATAGCGGATAATACAGAACCGTCCATATGCATGGTAGCACCCATAGGAAGAACAATATTACTGATATCCTGAGGCACACCCATCTTATCACATGCTTCCTGGTTTACAGGGATGGTTGCACATGAACTCTGTGTTGCAAATGCAGTAATAGCTGGGTTGAAGATGTTCTTTGCCATGGCTTTTACGCCTTTCTTTCCGCCTGCAAAGTAAGCATATAACGGGAAGAATACAACGCCGTAAACAATACACATCGGATAGTAGATCAGCATGCAGCGGCCATAATCACCGATCAGCTGAGGACCAAATTCACCTACCAGGTTTGCAAAATATGCGCCAAGGCCAAGAGGAGCAAATTTCATGATCATATCAACGATCTTCATGATAATGTCATTTAAGTTGCACATTACTTTACCAAATGGGCTTTCCTGTCCGCCGCACTTTGCTACTGCAAGACCGGTAAAGATAGCTGCAACAATGATCGGAAGCATATTCTTTCTGCTCATCAGACCGGAGAAATCATCTACAGTCAGTGTACTAACGATCATATCACCAACACTTGCCATTTCTCCCATTTCGCCGCTAGTCATCTCAATAGTAGTATTTGCAGCTGGTGGGAATACATTTACAACTACCAGTACCAGAACAGATGCGATCAGTCCGGTTACAATAAATACACCAATCAGGGAACCAAGGATCTTTCCAAGACGGTTCATATTTAACATACTTCCTACTGCATTAACAATAGAAACGAAAACCATAGGTACTACAACCATAAACAGCAGGTTGATGAATACATTACCAATTGGTGCAAGTATAGTTGCTTTCTCTCCTAAAATTGCTCCAAGGATCGCTCCTAAAATAATTCCTCCTAAAAGGATCAGCGGAAAGCGGTAGCTTTCCCAGATTTTCTTCTTGTCCATAATTTCCCCCAAAATTATCTCGTTTTGTATTGTTTTAAATTGTACTGTTTAAAATTACACTGTATTTTATTTGTCCAGTGCATCTACAGCATCTTTTAACTGTCTCAGAGCTTTTTCCAGTACGCTGCGTGGGCATGCTACATTCAGACGCATAAATCCAGTCAGGCTTCTTCCAAAGGTATATCCTTCATTTAATCCAATCTTAGCCTTCTCGATCATAAACTTTCTTAATTCTTCATTGCTCATTCCCAGATCACGGCAGTCTAACCATACAAGGTAAGTTGCATCCGGGATGTTTGGCTTGATCTGAGGAATGTTCTTCTCGCAGTATTCCTTAACAAAATCAAAGTTTGCAGACAGATAAGGAAGCAACTGGTCTAACCACTCGCGGCCTTCTCTGTAAGCAGCTTCAATAGCAACAGAGCTGAATGCATTATTTCTGTGGATATCCATTGAGCTCCAGTAACGGTCGAAATCTGCCTTCATTCTCAGATTTGGGAAAATGGTGGTAGATGCCTGAAGACCCGCCAGGTTGAATGTCTTTGTTACGGAAACACAGGTTACTACATAATCATGGATCTCTTTGGAAATAGTAGCAGTTCTGGTATGCTTCTTTCCGTGGAAGATCAGATCAGAATGGATCTCATCAGAAATGAGCATTACCTCATTTTCCATACAGATCTTTGCCATTTTTTCCAGGTTTTCTTTATCCCACACAAGACCTAATGGGTTGTGAGGATTACACAGCAAAAACACTTTACACTCTTTTACCTTACGTTCGAAGTCCTCGTAATCTACATGCCAGCTTCCATTTTCTTCTACCAGAGGATTTTCTACTACTACACGGCCAATTGCCTCTGGAATGTCATAAAACTCAGAATATACAGGAGTCTGGATCAGGATCTTATCTCCTGGCATTGTGTAGATCTTCATCAGGGATGCCATGGTCTGAACAACACCAAGGCACCAGCTCATGTGCGAAGTTTCCGGCTTCCAGCCATAATATTTCTCTTCCCATTCCTGTACTGCCTCAAAGTAACTTGCCGGTCTGGATGTATATCCCCATATACCTTCCTCCGCTTTCTTTTTGCATGCATCGATGATCGGCTGGGCAGTTTTGAAATCCATATCAGCTACCCATAACGGGATCACATCTTCGGTTCCGAACTTCTTAAGTCGTTCATCATACTTAGAAGAACGGTTGTTGCTTCTGTCGATCACTTCATCAAAGTTGTACTTCATTACGATTTCTATCCTTTCTTTCCCGTTTCCGGTTGATGCTTATATATAAAGCAAATCCCGTGCCAACTTTTATTTTTCCGCTTTTTTTATTGAAAAAAATAATTTCCTTTAGTTTTATGTCGATTTTCTGAAAAATTCTGGTATTTTTATTAGGTCGATTTTCGTAATTAATCATTTTATTGGTTGTATTTATAGGCTTTTCAGGTTTTTAATTGGTTGTAAATTGGTTGTCAACCCATTTTAAATCTATTTTTAATTAATCTTTAATTTATTTAACCCTTTTTCTGTAATTTTACTTCCCCCTCTGCCTCTGCCAACCTGGATCAATCCCTCTTTTGCCAGTTCATCTAATAAATCCCGCACCTGTTTCTGGGTCATAGAGATATGATCCTTTTTTGCTGCCCCCAGTATCTTCTCTCTTCCTGCTGTCTCTCCTGCTTTCCAGGCTAGTGCCAGCTGATTTAATACAAACCGTTTTTTATCTACTGCAGCCTGATAGGCCATGTCTGCTTCTTTGTCATCTGCTGCATTGTCATTTACTTCCCCTTCACCGTCATCTGATCCGTCATCCACAAACCGGGTCATTGTAGGCGGCAGATCTGAAAGTCCGATCACCGGCTTTGCCAGATAATTAAAATACTCTACTGCATTCTGAAGTTCTCTTATATTTCCCGGCCATGGATGCCTGCGTAAAAATGTCTTAACACCTTCTGACAAAGTAAAATCCCCGCCCATTTTCCGCATAAAATAATCCAACAGCAAAAAAATATCATCCCCCCTCTTTCTTAAAGGCGGTATCTCTACTGTCAGTGCATTTAAACGATAATACAGGTCTTTCCTGAAACTTCCATCCTGTATCTTTTCTTCCAGGGATTCATTGGTAGCTGCCACAATCCGCACATCCACACGGATAATGCTGCCGCCACCTACACGCATGATCTCCCCTTCCTGAAGGACACGCAGAAGTTTTACCTGCATGGAAAGGCTCATTCCTTCCACTTCATCTAAAAATAAGGTTCCCTGGTGGGCAAATTCAAAAAGTCCTGGACGGCCTCCCTTTTTTGCTCCTGTAAAAGCGCCTTCCTCATAACCAAAAAGTTCACTTTCCAGAAGATTTTCCGGCATGGCAGCCACATTAATGGCGATAAATGGTCCATCTGCCCGTCTGGAAGCCTGATGGAGCGCATGAGCCATCAGTTCTTTTCCTGTACCAGTCTCACCCATAAGAAGGACCGGGCTGTCTGTTGCCGCCATTTTCCGCAGAATATTTTTTGTTTCTGTAATCGCTGTGGAAATACCTATCACGTCATCCAGCGTATATCTGGCATAATGGCCTTTCTGCATCATCTGCCTTCGAAGGGCATTCTGACGGGACTCCTGCTCATTAAACTTCTGGAGCATGGCAAAGGCACCTATGCAGTTTTCCTTCCGCACAACCGGCACTACTGCAAGGGAAATATCGGTTCCGAACAGACGGATTATCTTCTCAGGAACCGCTTTTTTCTCACGAAGGACCTGATAAAAAGGAATATAAGGAAAAACCTCTTCCCCCTTTTTCCCCATAGTAAGTTCTTCAGAAATGCGGGCGATCTGACATGCCTTTTTATTGCATACAAAAATATCTCCTGTTTCGTTCACACCGATCAGACCTTCATCCAGGCTTTCCGCCAGAATATGCATCTGGCTTTCCTGCCTGCGGCTTTTAGCATACATCAGGTCAAAGCTGTAGTGATTGGAGGCCACTACCTTGGCATAATTCATAAAGCTTTCTGTTTCCGGCAGATATTCCAGTCCCAGACGCAAAGCTATTTCTACCATCATTCCATAGGAACAGGGACGGTGATCACAGTCGATCACTGTTTTTACAGAAGGCGGCACAAAACGGGATTCACCGGGAGTTACCGCAATATCCACCGGTTCTTCTAAAACAGCGCCGGGATAATAAGGAATGAACTGCAGATGGTTTACTCCAAGAGAGCTTAACTGGGTAATAGCCTCTCTTGCCATATTACTGGTAACATTCACAAACAGCACTTTCGTTCCTTGTGGTATCTCAAACAGTTTTTTTAGGGTTTCCCAGTAAAAAGTAACCTCAATGGACATGATCTGACTATCAATAGGCACATGGCGGGCCTCTTCTTCTGCAGAACCATAGGCATCTGTAGATATAGCAAACAGATCCGCTCTTGGAAGAACTCCGGCAGCTGATCCATCTCTTACGCTATAACCCACTACTTCCGCATATTCACCAAAAAGGTCTCTTACTTCTTTTGTATAGGAAGCACCGGCCAACGGATCCAGCGCCACAACTGCAATTTTCTTCATCGTATTTTACACCAACCCTTTTATGTACTCTCAAACTTTTTTACCAGAAAAACATATCTGTTTTTTCTCCTTCATTTATGATACCATTAATATTATCCCTAAAACAACTGTTTTATAAATGCAAAAACTTTGGAGGCATTTTATGACATTTACATATAAGATCCCCTGTTTGGATCTTAAGCAGACTGCCGGGTCAGGACAGGTTTTCAGAATGATACCGTCAGATAAAACTACCAATACCTGGCAGGTCATAAGCCATGGTCATTTTTGCTTCATCCGCCAGGAAAATAACACTTTTTTTCTGGAATGCGAACCAGATTTTGAGGATTTCTGGAAGAACTATTTTGATATGGATACAGATTATGAGAAAATGATCGTATCGATCACGCCTGGGGATACATATTTGCAGGCAGCTGCCCAGGCAGGAAAAGGCATCCGCATCCTGCGCCAGGATACCTGGGAGATGATCATTACCTTTGTTATTTCCCAGCAGAAAACCATTCCTGCCATCCGGGCGTTGGTGGAAGCACTTTGCAGCCGGTATGGGACAAAACTTTTATTTACTGCCGATACATGCGATACAGAAAATGATACCAATTGTCACCAGCTTTATGCATTTCCTACTCCTGAGCAGTTATGTCAGGCCTCTTTCGAGGATCTTCTGGCTTTAAAACTGGGCTACCGGGCAAAATACATCTACCGCCTCTGCCACGATGCAACTGACGGCCATCTGGATCTCGCCTATTTAAGCACACTGGACTATGAAGCTGCCATGGATTATCTTACCGGCTTTTACGGCATTGGCAAAAAAGTAGCCAACTGCGTATGCCTTTTCGGTCTGCATCACATTGATGCATTTCCCGTAGATACCTGGATCGAGAAGATCTTAAAGGAACATTATTATGATGCAGAAAAATACAAAGATCTTCCAAAAGCCAGACTTTATGACCAGATGATCACTGACTCCTTTGGATGCTATAAAGGCTATGCGGGAGTCATGCAGCAGTATATTTTTAACTATGAAAGAAATGTAGTATATGGTAAATAGTTAGTCAAATTACAGTTACAGGAAAAAGAGACGCTGTCTTTGGTGGTAAAAGAATACATATCCAGGCAGGATGCAGCGGAACTAGCTGAAGTGAGTGTATCGACAGTTCCGGATGGAGTGGATGCGGAGTTATTGATGAAGGAGTTGGAGAATCCGGAAAAGGCTGCGTTATTGACATCGTTGATAAAGATAATGAAGACATGAGACTAATAAAAATTGCGATATTGTATGGATAAATTATCTATACAGTATCGCTGTTTTTATGTTAACATATATGAAAATAGAAGGATATTTGGGAGAATTTGTAAGATATATAGCACATACATGGAAAGGGAAAGTAATGTTAACAATAAACCAGTTAATGAAATATTTGAGGACAAAACATCATATTACTGTTAAAAGTAATCAAGCGCAGGATTTACGAAATATGGGATATTATCACGGCTTTAAAGGATATCGTTTTATTCGTATACCAAGTCAGAGAATTCCGTTTACATCTTTAGATGAAATTATTGCGTTGAATAAATTTGATATGCATTTAAAAGCACTTTTTTACCCTAAAGTAATGTTTATTGAAAATGCTCTAAAAAGTTATGTTATTGAATCAACTTTGAAAAACGCAAAATCGGAGAATTTGGATGTTATTTTTAACAAATCAATTACTGATTATCGATCATATACTCCGGGAAGTGATATGTATCATAAGCAATATGCTAAGAGAATGATGCTCAAAGGTAAGATAAATAGTGCATTGATTCGAGATTATGGAAATAATAAAAAAACAGTGAATCATTTTTTTGATGCAGATAAATCAATACCGATATGGGCAATATTTGAATCTCTTACGCTTGGAGAATTTGGTACATTTTTTGCATGTGCAAATTCTGATGTTAAGTTATATACATCAGCAACATTACACCTTCCCAATAATCTTGATTCAGATGGAAAAATAACAGAGTATATTATATACTCGTTAAAGGATCTTAGAAACGCGATTGCACATAATAATATTATTTTTGATACAAGATTCAGAACGGGTAAGATAAATCAAAGATTAGTGGCTCTGTTAGAAGCAGAAGTTGGAATTGTAAATCTTGATTTTAAATATATTTATGCGTACATTATTCTTTTGACATATGTTTTGAGAAAAATGGGAGAATCCAAGACAACATGTAAACAATTTTTGAATGCATTTATTTCATCGACTGATGAATTACGTAATCAGCTTCCGGCAAACGTATGTAATCAAATTTTGGGAACCCAGCAACGTTCTCATCTTAAGCAATTACAAAATTTTATTAGTAATTCCTGATAGAACTTGCATAAATTTTGACCATATGGTATATTATATCTATGAATTGCGGTGGGCGTCTTCGGACAACACCTTGAAAGAGCTTGATGCGTCGGGCTCTTTTTTTATTGTAATATGTGCACGGTTATGGGGCTGTCGCAAAATCATCAAAAATAGATGATTGAGCGGCAGCTCCGTCACTTTGACATATAGCAAGGCTGAGTGTATGAGAAAAACTCTGTAAATAAGATTCTTCTATGATAATTAAGAGCGATGAGCTTGATAATCAGGGGTAGTGTAAAATAGTTTGTGTTTTTGGTAAAAAATAACTCCTTTTTGGTAAGAA
>UQJF01000138.1 GCA_900541315.1 uncultured Clostridium sp.
CCGTGAATGCGTTTATACATGGAGGAGCCCTTTCGGACCCTATTGAACTAAATCCCAACATTTATCAAAAGAACCTTGCTTCCCCCAGTTGAATTTCCTTAAAAAATATGGTATTCTAGGCTTTAACAATTGTATCTATACTATTATGGCTATTTTTTTTTGCGTTGATACTTTGTCGCTTTAAACTGACGAATGTATTACTGGCATCCGGTGCTGTCGTCGGATAATATGTTTGTTTACTTATAGAATCCTGTAGAAATGAGAGAAAACCATGAACCATTCAGAAACATTACTTGAAATAAAAAATCTGTGTGTGGAATTCAAGACCATGGCCGGAACAGTACACGCAGTAGACCACTTAAGCTATACGCTCCACCGTGGTGAGAAGCTTGGCATCGTTGGGGAAAGCGGAAGTGGAAAAAGCGTGTCTTCCCTGGCCATGATGCAGCTGATCCCAAATCCTCCGGGCAAAGTCACAGGCGGACAGATCTTATATAATGGAAAGGATCTTGTAAAACTTTCTGAACGGGAAATGGAGAAGATCCGCGGAAATGAGATCTCCATGATCTTCCAGGAACCTATGACTTCTTTAAACCCCATCATCCGCTGTGGAAAGCAGATCGCAGAATCTTTACAGCTTCACAGAGGAATGAAAAAGAAAGAAGCCATGGAAGAGGCCATTAAAATGATGCAGGCTGTTGGGATCGCCAATCCACAGGCCCGTGCTTATGAATATCCCCACCAGATGTCCGGCGGCATGCGCCAGCGTGTGATGATCGCCATGGCTTTGGCCTGTCAGCCGCAGATCCTGATCGCAGATGAACCTACAACCGCTTTGGATGTGACTATCCAGGCACAGATCTTAGACCTGATCCGTGATCTGAACCAGAAAATGAACACCTCAGTTGTATTTATCACCCATGATCTGGGCGTAGTAAGTGAACTTTGTGATACCGTTATCGTTATGTATAACGGCCACATCGTAGAAAAAGCGCCTGTAGCTGACATTTTCCGTGAACCTCTTCATCCTTATACACAGGGACTTTTAAGCGCTATCCCAAGGATCACCAAAGAGCGTAAACCATTATCCACCATTGAAGGCATGGTTCCAAACCCGGTAGAACGCATCAAAGGCTGCCGTTTCTGGCCAAGATGTCCAAAAGCCTGTGACCGTTGCCGTAAGGAAGAACCACCTGTATTTTCTGTTGGGGAAGACCGCCAGGTACGCTGCTGGCTCTATGCACAGGCAGATAATGGAAGTCAGGAGGCAGTGACCAATGGCTGATGAAAGCAAGAACAAAGACGTACTGGTCCACGCAGACCATGTAAAAGTATATTTTAAAGGAAAAGACAAAAAATCCGGCACAGTACGTGCCGTAGACGATATTTCATTTGATATTTTCGCAGGGGAGACCTTCGGCGTAGTTGGTGAGTCCGGCTGCGGAAAAAGTACCTTAGGACGTACCCTGATCCGCCTGATCCCCGCTACTGACGGCCATGTTTATCTGGACGGGGAAGATATTTCCGGTTTAAAGGGAAAAGCCTTAAAGCAGATGCGTAAGAAAGCCCAGATCATTTTTCAGGATCCTTCCGCATGCTTAAATCCAAGACGTACGGTGCGCCAGATCCTTATGGAACCTTTCCAGATCCACCATATGACAGGTTCCATGGATGTAGACGCAAGGATCGAGGAGCTGCTTCACTTAGTAGGCCTTGACACCTATCATTTAAGCCGTTATCCACATGAGCTTTCCGGTGGTCAGAAACAGCGTATCGGTATTGCAAGAGCACTGGCCTTAGAACCAAAGCTTATTATCTGCGATGAAGCAGTTTCTGCTCTTGACGTATCTGTCCAGGCACAGGTCTTAAACCTGCTCCAGGA
This sequence comes from uncultured Clostridium sp., assembly GCA_900541315.1. Classification (GTDB taxonomy): domain Bacteria; phylum Bacillota; class Clostridia; order Lachnospirales; family Lachnospiraceae; genus Enterocloster. The sequence continues at coordinate 1,883 of UQJF01000138.1, forward strand.
ATTAAAAGAACGTCTGGGACTGACCTATTTCTTCATCTCCCACAACTTAAACGTTGTTTACCAGGTCAGTGACCGTGTAGGTGTTATGTATCTGGGAAAAATGGTGGAGATCGCCGCTTATGACCAGCTATATGAGAAACGTTATCATCCTTATACAGAGGCTCTTTTATCTGCTATTCCCCAGGTTGATGCAGATGACAGGACAGAACGCATCCACTTAACAGGTGAGGTTCCAAGTCCTTCTAACCCGCCTTCCGGCTGCCCGTTCCACACCCGCTGTCCGAAAGCCTGTGATATCTGCTCCAAAGAGATCCCACAGTTAAAAGAGATTGAAAAAGGTCATTTTGTGGCATGTCATTTATATCAGTAAATGAATTTTACCAGCACATAAAATATTGCTTTATCACAGCTTTTTAAAGCTGTATCAATAAGTACTAAATGTTCTCTCTGAATCTTTCTGTGCTTGATTTTGTGAGAAGATTTTTTGTCAGTTGTGCCCAAATTTCTGAGGCGTACGTGGAACGTACGTCGATGAAATTTGGGTGCGACTGGCGGAAAATCGGCCACAAAAGCAAGTGCAGGAAAGACTCCGAGAGGACATCTAAACAAGAGGAGGATTTTATTATGAAAAACAAAAAGCTCTTAGCCTTCGCCCTCTCCATGGCAGTTGCAGCAGGCTGCACGGCATGTGGCGGCGGACAGGCATCCACAGACACTTCTGCAGCAGGTTCATCTGGCAGCACCCAGGCAGAAAGCAGTTCCACCGGCGACAACACTGTTATCGTTGCCATGGGTTCCGGCTTCTCCACTCTGGATCCTGGTTATGTTTACGAAAAATACCCACAGCTGATCGTAAATGCCTGCTATGAAAACCTGTTTAAATTCTATGAAAATAATGGCACACCACAGCCTTGTCTGGCAGATACTTACGAGTTTTCTGAAGACGGCTTAACATTGACTGTCAAGTTAAAAGACGGCCTGACCTTTGCAAGTGGCAATAAGATCACATCTGCTGATGTTGCATTCAGTATCAACCGTACCAAGAACTTAAAGGGAAATCCTTCTTTCATCTGCGATACCATTGAAAGCATTGAAACTCCAGATGATGCTACTGTGATCTTCCACTTAAACCAGCCTGACAGTGCCATTCTCTCCAAGCTGACTTACAGTTCTCTGGCTATCCTTGACAGCGCTGTTGTAAAGGAAAATGGCGGTACTGATGCAGAAGATGCTTCTTCCACTGATACTGCACAGAGCTTCCTTGATAATGCAAGTGCAGGAAGCGGCATGTACATCCTGACCAGCTACACTCCCGATGAGGAAGTTGTTCTGGAAAAAAACCCGAATTACTGGGGTACTTCTACTAATGTAGACAAGTACATTTTAAAGATCCAGCCAGATGCAAATACCCAGATGATGACTTTATCTGCCGGAGATATTGATGTTGCATTAAACCTGACTGACGATACTTTAGAGGAACTGGGATCTGCTGAAAATGTTGAGATTGTAAACGGAACCACAAAGATGATCGGTTTCGTTATGATGAACATGAACGAAGAATACGGCGGACCTGTTTCCAATCCAGATGTGCAGAAAGCCATCCGCAAGGCTTTAGATTACTCCGGAATCCGCATGATCTGCGGTGACGGCACCTTAACTCCATATTCTATCATTCAGGACGGATTTATGGGAAGCAAGGGAACACGCCCAGATGACTACACTAACATCGAAGAAGCAAAGCAGCTGTTAGCTGATGCCGGTTATCCGGACGGCTTTGACGTAGATATGACTGTTTCTGACCTGGATATGGAAGGCATCCTTTTAACTGACCTGGCCCAGAAGGTAAAGGATGACTTATCCCAGATCGGTATTAATGTAAATATCACAACAGAAGCATGGGCAGCAGGCTACGGCGATGCTTACAGAAACGGAACTCTTGGCTTTACTGTTATGTACTGGGGCGTAGATTACAGCGATCCTAACGTACAGCTGGAATTCCTTCCAGGCGGTACTGTAGGACTAAGAGGCGGATGGACTGCTGAAATGAACCCGGAACTGGCTGCAATGTCCCAGGAAGCAATGGAAGCAACTGACAATGATGCCCGCACCCAGGTTCTGGAAAATATCCAGGATGCAATGTATGAGGACGGTCCGTTCATCGTGATCGCACAGGCTCCTGCTCATATTGCCCACAGCACCAGATTAGATGGCGTAGATATCTTTGATTCCTATACCATTGATCTGACTGCAATAAACGTAAAGTAAAATAACGCAGAGAAAGGTACCAGATCCAAATGGGAGAGTTGAAATTTATTGGAAAACGTGTGGTTTATCTGGCAGTTATGCTGTTCGGCGTTGCCACCCTGGTGTTCATCCTTACAAAGATGATACCTGGCGACCCGGTAGTTGCAAACCTGAGCCAGAGAGCTTTAAATGATCCTGAGATCGTAGCGGCCTACCGTGCAAAGCACGGTCTGGACCGTCCGCTCATTGTGCAGTATATCTATTACATCCGTGATCTTCTGCACTTTGACCTGGGAACCTCTATCCGAACCAGCCGTCCGGTACTGGACGATCTGGCAAGATGCTATCCCGCTACTCTGGAACTGGCCCTGTTTTCCATCGTGATTGCTTCTGTTTTCGGCATCCTGTTTGGTATCATTTCCGCCATCCGCCGCAACAGTATCTTAGATCAGATCGTCCGGGCCATTTCCGTAACCGGCGTCAGCATTCCGGCTTTCTGGTTTGCGCTGCTGATGCTGTATTTCTTCTACTATAAGTTAAAAATATTCCCGGGACCGGGCCGTTTAAGCAATTCTTTCTCTGCCCCGGCCTCCGTTACGGGAATGTATGTGATCGACAGTCTGATCGAGGGAAATCCGGCAAAAGCCATGGATGCCATCCGTCACCTGATCCTTCCAAGTATTGTTCTGGCTGCCTTTACCATGGGCCTGATCACCAGAACCACCCGTTCTAACCTGTTAGATGCCTTGTCTACTGACTATGTCCGCACAGCAAAGGCAAAAGGCTTAAACAGTCTCTGCCTGATCTTAAAACATGCACTTGGAAATGCACTGATCCCGGTTATGACCGTTATTGGACTGGGACTTGGAAACCTTCTTGGCGGTATGGTATTAGTAGAAACCATTTTCAAATGGCCGGGAGTAGGCCAGTTTGCCTACGAATCCGTCATGGCAGCTGACTATCCGGCGATCATCGGCGTGGCACTGCTGATCGCATTAAACTATATGATCATCAATACAGTGGTTGATATCCTTTACGGCATTATCGACCCAAGAGTGAGGTGCAATTAACCATGATCCATTCCCTGAAAAAATTATTAAAATCCAATTACCTGTTTACATTGGGTATTTTGATCTGTCTTGGATGGATCTTAGCAGCTGTTTTAGCACCTGTTATTGCTCCTTACAACCCAATTACACAGGATCTGTCCATGCGTTTAAAGGCACCTTCTGCCATCCACTGGTTCGGCACAGATAACTTTGGACGTGACATTTTCAGCCGTGTGATCTACGGCGGACGTTATTCTCTTCTTGCAGGGTGTCTCTCCGTTATCATTGCAGGCATTATCGGCACCTTTTACGGCGCACTGGCCGGTTACGCAGGCGGCTGGCTGGATAATGTGATGATGCGTTTTTCCGAAATGATCCTGTCTTTCCCATCCTTGATCCTGGCAATGATCATCAACGCAGTTATGGGCTCCAACCTGTTCAACACCATGTTTGCCCTTGTCATTGTTTCATGGCCTACTTACGCACGCCTGATGCGAAGCGTTGTTCTAAGCGTAAAGGAAAATGAATACGTGAATGCAGCGGAGGCCCTTGGTGCTTCCCGCATGCGTATCCTTTTAAAAGAGATCATCCCAAACAGCGTCAGCTCCGTATTGATCATGGCTACCACAGATATCGGAAACAAGATACTGATGTTCTCTACTTTAAGCTTCTTGGGACTTGGTTCCGCCCCGCCAACACCGGAATGGGGAATGATGGTTTCTGACGGCGTAGATTACTTCAATAAATTCTGGGTTGCCGGTTTTCCGGGACTTGCCATTTTCACCATGGCAGTAGGTGCCAATTTCATTGGCGATGGTTTAAGAGACCTGTTAGATCCGAAACTGAGAACACAATTTTAATGGCAAACTTTCTCATCTGTCCTGCATGCAGATACGTAAAAAGCAAGGTTGCCTGACAACACTATCATAGTACAGTATTATGGCGCCGGAAGGCTGGTTTTCAGCCCCGGCGCCATGAATTTATAAAAGTTATAAAGGAGAATATTTATCATGAATGAAGCAAGAGCAAACCGCATTCTGGCTGCCTTAAAAGAACAGGGCGTAGATCAGATGCTCATTACCGATCCAATGTCTATCTGCTACCTTACAGGGATTTCCATGGCTCCTATTGAGCGTTTTTATGCACTTCTGTTAAAAGCTGACGGACATCATTACTATTTCTTAAACCACCTTTTCAATGTCCCCGGTGATGTAGGTGTTGAAAAAGTATGGTATTCCGACACAGATCCAGTACCGGAGATCGTTGCCGCCCATCTGGATAAAAATGCCGTTCTCGGCGTAGACAAGGACTTAAAAGCACGCTTCCTTCTGCCTCTTATGGAAATGAAAGCTGCTGCCGGCTTCGTAAACGGCTCTCTGGCTGTTGATATCACCAGAGGTGTAAAAGATACCGAAGAACAGGAAAAAATGCGTATCTCCTCTGCTATTAACGACAAAGCCATGGCTAAATTCAAGGATCTGATCCATGAAGGCATATCTGAAAGAGAAGTAGCTGACCAGATGCTTCAGATCTACCTGGATCTGGGCGCAGATGGCTATTCCTTTGAACCATTAGTTGCCTTTGGCGCAAATGCTGCTGACCCACACCATTCTCCCGACGATACTGTTGTAAAGCCTGGAGACTGCGTTCTTTTTGACGTAGGCTGCATAAAAGACGGCTACTGCTCTGACATGACCCGTACCTTCTATTTCAAAACTGTAAGCGATGCCCACAGAAAAGTATATGAGACCGCCAAAGCAGCTAACGAGACTGCTATCTCAAAGATCCGCCCGGGCGTACCCTTATGCCAGCTTGATGCTGTCGCCAGAGACCTGATCTCGGCCGAAGGATGGGGACCAAACTTCAATCACCGCCTTGGACATTTTATCGGCCTTTCCGAGCATGAATTCGGTGATGTTTCCTCTGCAAACACCTGGCAGGCAAAACCAGGAATGATCTTCTCCATCGAACCAGGCATCTACTTAACCGGTGATACCGGCGTCCGCGTAGAGGATCTGGTGCTGGTAACAGAAAATAGTGTAGAAGTATTAAACCATTATCCCAAGGAACTGCAGATCATCGGATAAAATTAGGATATTGTTGACTAAGGTCCGAAAGCCACCGGTGCACATGACAGATGCGCATTTGGGAGAAAATCCTTTGTTCGTGGGCTTGC
>UQJF01000139.1 GCA_900541315.1 uncultured Clostridium sp.
TTACTACCACACGGACCTGAACCGTGCGCGTCTGCCAATTCCGCCACTTCTGCATCTCTGCGTTGCTATTTTCTCAAGCAACGTAGATGATTATATCGTAAAACAGATCGTTTGTCAACAGTGATTTTGAATTTTTTGAAAAGGCGAATACACTCATTTTAGTTTATGTACGATCACATTAAATAATACAAAATTGTGTTAAATGTACACAATTTCATTTAGCCCAATTTTTCCACAGCATTTTAAAGGCCCCAGCTCAAGCCATCTGATCATCGGTCTCTACCTGAAAAGTGACATAGCAGGACGTTCATCTTCTGTATTTCCTCTCAAAAAAATCTCACCATAGCTACTCATATCCAATGAAATAACAACGACCTCGCAAAAAGGAGCCTTTGCCCGGAAATATATCAGGTAAAGGCCCCTTTCTATAATGTCAAGTCCTAAAGTATTGATTTTATGTACATGCCATTATAGGAAGGTTTTGTAAAAATATAAAATTTAAACCGCCTGCTAACCGGTCAGTTCGTATCGGCTTTTACAAAGTTTCGATAAACCGTCCGAAAGCAATTCTTCCCTTAAAGGCTTTGAAACCTGGATCTGACAACAGACGGCAGCGGAGTTAACAGCCCCATGATCCTGGTATCAAATAGATCTTTCCAAGCGATGGTATCTTCTTCTAGAATTCCCTGCTGATGAGCATAAGAGACCATATCTTCCAGAATTTCAGCTAATGGCCGGCTTTTCAGGATTTCTTCTTCATGAAACTCCGCAAGACGAAAGAGGTCTAATAACTGATTTGTCACAAAAATCTGATCATCCTTTGATACCAGACCACATTTTAAGCCATAAGCCACAAGTTCATTGATCTGTGTATCGATCATAGCAATCTTCCCCCTTTAATCAGCTTTGTACCCATGTGGATGGGCCTGATGCCATTTCCAGGCTGTTTCAATGATTACTCTCAGATCTGCATACTGCGGTTTCCATCCCAGGATACCTTTTGCTCTTCCACTGGAAGCAATCAGAGTTGATGGATCTCCTGCTCTTCGTGCTTCTTCCTTTGCAGGGATCGGATGTCCGGTTACTTCTCTGGCAGTTTCCACAACCTCTTTCACAGTAAAGCCGACTCCGTTTCCAAGGTTAAAGATATCGCTCTTTCCGCCGTTTCGCAGATAGTTCATAGCCAGAATATGTGCCTGAGCGAGGTCATTGACATGGATATAATCCCTTACGCAGGTGCCATCTTTTGTATCATAATCCGTACCGAAAATGGAAATATACTCTCTCTGGTGGTTCGGTACCTGAAGAATCAGCGGGATCAGATGTGTTTCAGGATTATGAGCCTCACCAATTTTTCCATTCGGATGCGCGCCACAGGCATTAAAGTAGCGCAGGGAAACATATCTTAAATTGTGTGCGATGGAGGTCCAGTGGAACATTTTTTCCATGGACAGCTTCGTTTCGCCATAGCAGTTGGTCGGAACAGTCGGATCGGTTTCCAGGATTGGAATGCTCTCAGGCTCTCCATACGTTGCCGCTGTGGACGAAAAGACGATCTTGTCAATTCCATGCATGCTCTCCAAAAGCACCTCGGTACCGCATAAATTATTACTGTAATACTTAAGCGGGTCCTTCATGCTTTCCCCGACCTTGGAACTTGCTTCAAAGTGAATGACACCGTCGATATCTTCTTCTGTATGGTTTCCTCCGATCTCGCTTCTGCCCGGTGCACTGAATATCTCTACTTCATCCGCACCGAACGTGGCATTTGGTAAAGTGCCTGCTCATAACGCTTTTTCTCATACGGAATAATATACGGATCCGCATAAATCTCAGTTAATCGTTCATCCAACCGTCCTTCATGGATTGCCTCAATGATCTTGTTCGTTCTCATAATCCATCCACCTTTTGTTTTCCGAAAGCCATTTCTGGTTCTGTCTTAATCCATTTTCTTTTCTGATGCATACGGGAAATCTACTTTCATATCCCGAAAATAATACTCTTTATCCCGATCACTGATTTCTCTTAAAATCCTGCAGGGATTTCCTACTGCTACTACATTGGCCGGAATATCCCTTGTTACCACACTGCCGGCCCCGATCACGGTATTATCGCCAATGGAAACACCCGGCAAAATGGCAGCATTACTGCCGATCCACACATTTTTACCAATATAGATCGGTAGGGAGTAATGCGCTGCCATTTCCCTGTAGTGTGGATCGACCGAATGCCCAGTTGTGCAGATGGTCACATTGGGGCCGATCATTGTCAGGTCTCCAATGTGTACCTCTCCATCATCAATGATTGTCAGATTAAAATTTGCATAGAAATAATCACCTAAATATACATGCTTCCCGTAAGACATATGGAGCCCATCTTCGATATACACATGATCCCCACAAGAACCAAGCAGTTCCTTTAAAATTTTTAGCCGCCGATCCTGATCTCCCGGTCTGCAGTGATTATAATCAAACATCAATTCTTTGCAGTCTTTCCGCTCATTTTCCAGGCGTTCTTCTATCTCCTGATTGACCAGATCTACATGCCCGGATTCATAAAACAGCATGCCTGCTTTTATACGTTCTTCCAGATTCATTTTTCATTCCCCATACAATACACAGATGTTTCCATTTCGTTTCACACGATGGTTATTTTTCCGGTTGCGCGGAGGCTTAGCAGATGGCAAAGGAATAGGAAATAACATTTTCTGCATTGATGCGGTATGCTTCCTCCACGTCACTTCCCCAGCTGTCAATTCCACCAACACCTCTTACTGCGCCACAAACGCACAGAACAGTCCTTCTTGCCGGCGGCAGTTCTTCATAGTGTGTTGCGTTTTCAATCTCTTCTGCTGTATATGGCAGGCAGGAAAAAGCAAACGGCTCGTCTGTTTTTTCAATTTTTAAGATCTGCAAAGAATAATCCCTTCTGTTGTTATCAAGACTCGTATATCTCGTAACCTCCAGCCAGTCCGTATCCATATGCATTCCACAATCCTGCGGAACAAGGTATGGGGTAAGGCTTAAATCACTCACCTGATATACCCCTTTTACAGCGCCTGCTTTCCGGTCCGGATAGGTTTCTCCGGATAAGCCCTCATACATGTAGCTGTCTGCAAGTGTCGGCATAATGAATCTCATGCCAAACACAGGAAGCTCCGGGAGACCCTTTACTCCGTGGTATTCTACATCCACCCTGATTTTTCCGTTTCCGGTCACAGTATAGCTTACCAGAACCGTCGCGGAAGGATTGCTGATGGTCTTATAGGTGAATTTTACAATGATCTCATCTGCAGATACATCGCCCTCATAGATATTATTGTCCGGAGCATACTGCTTCTGCATTTCACCGTCCATGATGACTTCGACATTCTGACAGTCGATAAACGTATCTGCTGCCATCCAGCTGCCGCTTTTAATATGGAATTTGCTTCCTCGGTCGTTATCTGTCAGTGCTCTCCAGAAGGTCGGCTTCGGGCAACGGTACAGCCATTCATAGCCGTTTTTTACAATAGACTCCAGACCGCCCTGAGCATAAGAGAACGTATAGTCGAACCCTTTTCCGTGTACACCAAGCACATAATCACCATAGACCACTCTCAATTTCCCATTATCTGTATAAGCCATAATAATACCTCACTTCCTGCATAGCCGGCTTCTCCACACGGTTTGCAAATACAATTCCATCTCCTGAAAATTCATAATCGGAAGGTCTGTCATCAAAGTCTCCACCATAGCGGAGCACTTCTTTCCCCGTAACTTCATCCTTCACATAAAGTGCCTGATCAATAAAGTCCCAGATAAATCCACCATGGTACATGTCATATTTATCAATCAGGTGCATATAGGTGCCAAGTCCACCCATGGAGTTCCCCATGTCATGCATGAACTCACATAAGAGGTAAGGCTTCTTCGGATCATTGTCCAAATATTCTTCGATCTCATACGGCTTTGCATACATACGGCTTTCCACATCGGAAATTGTGTCTTCATAAGCTCTGTTATAGAAGGAGCTTTCATAATGGATCAGGCGGCCGTCTTGTTTCTCTTTATAATAGGTGTTCATGGCCTCGATATCATCCCCAGCATAAGACTCATTTCCCAGGGACCAGAATAAAATGGCGGTATGGTTTTTAAACGTTTCAAAGTTGCTTCTGGCTCTGTCTACCACAGCCTCTTTCCACTGCGGGATTGATCCCGGCACGTTGCAGGAAGGTTCGATCGCACCAAGCTTCTGGAAGGTTCCGTGGCTTTCTAAGTTGTTTTCAGCCATCATATAGATTCCTGCTGCGTCGCACATATAATACCACGGGATCTGATCCGGATAATGGCAGGTGCGCACGGCATTGATATTATTTCTTAAGATGCATTCAATATCGGACTTCATTTCGTTCATACTGATGCAGCGGCCTGTTTTAGGGCTCCACTCGTGACGGTTCACACCGGTCAGGACCAGGCGTTTCCCATTTAAATGGATCACCTTGTCGATCACATCGATCCGTCTAAAGCCGATGTCATACGGTACTACTTCAGCCAGATTTCCGCTTTCATCCGTCAGCTCCACATATGCATGGTACAGATACGGGTGATGGTTGTCCCAGGCTTTTACCTGCGCATCATCTGTCTGAATTTCTTCAGTGTAGATTCCGTTTTTCTCCTGCAGGGCAGCAGATTTTTCCAGCACAACACTGCCTTCCTGATCCTTTAACACAAACCGGGCATTGATCTTCCGGTTCTCTGGTGCGGATACTTTCAGATTTACGGATAATTTGCCGCTCGCATTATCCTTATACAATTCCGGGCGGAACCACACATCCTCCAGATGAATCTTAGGAACCGCACGCAGGGTAACATTTCTGAAAATTCCAAAAAAGCGGAAGAAATCCTGATCTTCCAGAAATGCTGCCGTACTCATCTTATGCACCTGTACCGCCAGTACATTGCCCTTTTCCCGGATGAATGGTGTCAGATCAAACTCGGAAGGAGTAAAGCTGTCCTCTGCATATCCTACGAACTGACCGTTCAGCCACAGATACATTGCCTCTTCCACGCCTTCAAAGCAGATACGGACTCTCTTGGAACACAGCTCCGGATCCAGATCAAAGCGTTTGATATAGGAACCTACCGGATTATACTCAGCTTCGCTGAACATTCCGGCTCCGTCTCCGGTGCTCTCCATACTGTAGGCGCCTCTGCGGTATTCTTTTCCCTCCCATGGGTACATGGTATTGATGTAGCGGATCTTATCATATCCAGCCAGTTCAATATGGCCCGGCACCATAATCTTATCAAAGTTTTTCGCATCAAAATCCTCTTCATAGAAGTTTTCCGGTCTGCTCTTAACATTCTTACTGAAAGCAAATTCCCACTGTCCATTTAAAGACTGGATTAGTGCATTTTCCTTCTTTTCCAGTGCTTCATAGCTTTCATAATAAGTATGATCGCTGTGCGCTTCCAGCTGATTTACCCGGAATACTTCCGGATTATCCAACCATTTCATATCTGCATTCATGTTCTATCTTCTCCTTTTCTAAAATAAGCCCCTAAAGAAAACTTTAGAGGCTATTGATTTATGATTCCTGCATATTTTCAATTAATTCGCGGTTTGCACCCTCCACATTCAAGAAAGAAAGGATAACCGTAATGATGATATCAAAGATAAATGGCAGCCAGAGGTACATAAAATACATCATTTTGATACAGCTGGCCGGCTGAACCGCGTTGTCCATATTGATATATCCACTGATGTCAAGCAGCCATCCGGAAAGAGCAATACCGATACCACCGCCAAGTTTTATACCCATGGAAGTGCATGAGAACATGGAACCATCAATACGTTTTCCGCTCTTTAAATAGGTATACTCGGAACACTGTGCAATAACAGCACTCATATCTCCCTGCCACGGACCTTCACCTAAGGAGGTCATTGCGATAAATAACAACATCAACGGGATACTTCCCATATAACCTGCAAACACTACCAACAGACGGGAGAAGCTTGCAAATACATAGCTGTATTTGTTCAGCTTGTACATTCCATTTGTCTTTGCTACCAGCATTGGTGTGATCGCCAGAGCAATGATCAGAGGGATATTGTTAGCCCAGGAGAACACACCAAATAAATTCTTATTTAAAAGAACATAGGTCATAAAGAAAATTCCCACATTAACCATTGCTGCACGAAGCTGCTGCAGAATGTAGATCACACAAATCATGGAAAAATACTTGTTCTCAAACAGCAGCTTTACAGTCTGCTTGAAAGAAAGCTTATCATCCTCAATCCCCATAGAACCATTAGATTTCAATTCTTCTTCCGGAAGTTCTTTTACGGAAAATACAGCAAGCGTATTGGTGATGATACCGATCACACAGTAAATGAGCGCAATGATTCTCCATGCTGTTGCACCGTTACCAAGAAGCTCAACTGCTCCTACAGTAATAGACTGAATTGCAAGGTTTGTACCAAAGGAAAACATGAAACGGAAAGAACCCATCTGCACTCGTTCTTTACTGTTCTTTGTTACCAGAGAAGTCAGTGCTGCATATGCGATGTTATTTGCCGTATAGAATACTGCGTTTAACAGGGTATAGCAAATAAAGAACCAGGCATACTGCGCAGTTTTACCCATATTAGTAGGGATCGCAAAAACTCCGTAGAGCGTGATAGCACAGCCAAAGAAACCATAAAACATCCAGGGTCTTGCCTTACCCATTTTGCTCTTTGTCCGGTCGATCATGGTTCCAAAAAAAATATCCGTTATACCATCAAATAATTTGGATACTGCAATTAATGTGCCAACGATTCCTGAATTTAAGCCAATTGTATTTGTCAGGTAAATCATGACAAAAGATGACAGGAACGCATAAACTAAGTTTCCTGCAATATCACCGCTTCCGTACCCCACTTTGTTATGCCATTTCAGGTATGTCTTCTCTTCCATTTTAATCCTCTTTTCATATAATAGTCTTTGTCATCCTGCCTTTTCAATACGTTGTAACTACTATACAAAAATGCGTGGGAAAACTCCATATCTTTTATGAGACAGAATATGCACAAAATGATAGGGGGTTACATACTCCCACCACTTAGCCAACACTTGAAGTGTGAGCTTTTCGTTCGATTGCCCTATAGGGCAAAGCATAAGCGAGCTATCCCCGTGTGTCCCACAGTTTTATTAGACATTATGATATTATGGAATTTCTTCCGCAAGGATCAGAAATTAAATGGGCAATTCACTGTGAACATATCAAAATTTATGCAAACGATAGGATCTGTCTCTTATACACATCTCCGAGCCCACGAGACGGAGCTACATCTC
>UQJF01000140.1 GCA_900541315.1 uncultured Clostridium sp.
ACGAGATGTAGCTCCGTCTCGTGGGCTCGGAGATGTGTATAAGAGACAGAGGCAGCTCTTGTAAAGGCATTAGAATGAAAATATTCCTGGGGTTCTATGGTATCTTTAAAAAAGATCCCCTGATAAGGTGCCTGCACATATCCCTGCTTAAAAGGAACCTGTTCTTCCTGAAGGATATATGCGCCAAATGCAAGTCTGTCTATCTCATGAAGGTCTCCACTTTCTTCTTTTTCTCCTTTAGAATTAGTGCTTCCATCACTGGTCCATTTTTCTTCTTTCATAGTCAGATGGCCAGATTTATCATATACAGGAAGTCCGTTTTCATCATCTGCAGAACTTTTTTCTGTATAAATAGATTCCCCGGCTTCGTTTTTATGGACCTGTACAGAATATACCAGCTGTTTTTCCCCGTCCACACCTGCCACATAAGCTATGAGCCGGCCATAGTCGTCATATACAAAAGCCATTCCTGTCTCTCTGTCTGCATAACAGATAAAATTCCCACGTTCATCCAGTACCTTGTATGCAGTTTCATCATCCCCAGGCTCCAGACGTTTTTCTTCCCGCAACCGGTCCAGATCATAAAAATACAGATTTTCCGGCTCTTTTTTTACTTTTTTATCTTCCAACACTGAAAGGGCTGCAGGACCATTGTCTTTTCCTGTTTTCAGGATCTTACGCCTGCTTCCTGTTTCCATTGCAGTGATCTTTATGGTTTTTCCTTTCTCTTTCTCTGCTTTTACACCGATATAACCGCCATTTTCTTCTTTTTCCACAACAAGGCCCCGGTATAGTGCTAAATCAGCCCCGGAAACAGTCACTTTAAAACGGATTCCTTTTCCTGTGAATCTGCCCTGAAGATCATATAACAATTTAACGCCTTCCATAGCTTTCAGTTCTTTTTCTGTTCCTTCAATAATCTCTTCTGAATACTGATCCATTTTTTTCGTAACATTTCCTGTCCAGGTCCCTTTTTCTGTATCAAAATGGATATCCCGCACATCCCCTCTTTCTTCCAGCTTTTCCTTTCTTCCGGACACCTGATAGATCAGCTTATCACCAGCATCATTTACCAGTATTTTTTCTTCCAGACCTCCGCTTTCTTCTTTTAATCCCTGGAAATCTGTTTCTAACAGCCCATTTTCATTTCCAACACAGGAATCCCCGTCCTCTACTTTGCGGATTTTCATTTTTGAAGGATGATTTTTTACAGGGATCTGGCTGACTGTTTCATAAGAGGTCTTATTTCCCTCTCCGGTGACCGGGATAGCATACTCATATTTTGCTGCTGTTTTCCGCTCATAGCCATCCATGGTCCCGTCCCTGTGTATATTTTCCTGATAATAAGATACTTTGTCTCCATAGATCTCAAAGGCCACAGGCCGGCTTTTTACATAACCGTCCGGTGCCTGCACCTCTACTAAGACATATACTCCTGCTCCTAAAGGCCTTGGCGTTTCAATATACCCCACCGGGATCTTTTCCAGTTTCCCATCCACCATCACTTCCCGCAGTGTGGTAAAAGAACGGAATATGCCTCTTTCTGTGCCTGTTTCATCCACCTGGCTGATCCGCTGGCTTTCATCGTACAGCGGGATCCCATCTTCATCTAACTGTACAGGCAGATCAGCTTCTGATTCATTGTCCATTCCTACTCTTGGATAAAGGATCTCTTTTCCATCTGTATCCAACACCTTATTTCCTTCATGATCCACAGCAGGTCCAAATAACGCCTGACCTGTTCCGGTCACACTTCCTATACCTGCTTTTTTCACATCTCTTTTTGCTGCATAGATCCGAAACAATGCTCCATCATGGATGATGTTTTCCCCTGTCTCACTGTCCACTTTTTCAATACGAAGCCTGGAATGGAAATAGGTATTTTCAAAATCTTCCTGTTTAAAAGCTGCATAATTAAAATCCGCTCCCTCACCACCTGGCTTTAAAGTTTCCACATTTCCCGTATCCGGATTGATCCGGTCTGCTTGTGGTGCAAGGATGCTCCATGGCACTAACATAGGTGCAAATTTCCCTTCTATTGCCCTGTTTTCTCCCTTCATGGCCGGTACCTGATGCCGGATCTGTATCTGTCCATTTTCCGTTTCATTTCCATCATAAATAATACTGTCCAGGATTTCTTTATCTTCACTTTGTGAAACTATTCCCAAAGTATTTCCCGGATCTATATCTTTATCCAGTCCATAGGGATAAATTTTAAACGAGCCGTCTATATTGTCAGTGTGTATCTTGCGGTCCTCTTCATTAAAACGGATCTTGTATTTACGGATCAGCTCATCTGGACTGTCACTGCTGTTATAACGGAAATATGCACTGCCTGTCTCGTCTAAAACGATCTCTTCCTTTGTATTTTCATCTTTTATGATCTGCGGCACAAAAGGCAGAAAGATCTCCCTTGGTTCTTCTGTTTTATAATGACGGTTAGCCAGTTCTTTAGGCAGATCCGATGGTATTTCTTCTGCTATTACATATTCACCATAAGGCAGAGGAATGGAATATTCATAATAACATTCTTTTCCATCTCTTCGGTTGCACTGCAAAGTCTTTCTGTTTCCATCTGTACCACCGTCTTCATCCCGCTCCCATTCTATGGACAAACTTTCTTTTAAGCCTGCAAACCCATCCAGGTAAACTGCTGCTTCCTCTTTTGCCTGTTTTAATGCCCGTTCATAGGCCCGGTCACTGTCCATATAGGGCCAGTTTTTCAATACCTCTTCTTTATAAGATTTTATGTCATAATGATCCAGGGCAAACTGCCGGAGGACCTCATCTGGATAAAAACCACCTTTTTTCTGCTCTGCACCATCCATTGCATCAAAAAACTTCCTGTAATTTAAACTGCCATCCGGCTTTTCTTCCAGCAGTCTCCTGGCTTGCCCATCATCACCTGAATAAACATTTAACAGATCCCGTTTTAAATAGATCCGGAATGAAAACTGGTTTAATATCTTTCTTCCTTCTGTTTGTCCATTTTTTCCAAATAATCCTAGAAAGCTGGTGAGAGGATCATTATGAACAGAACCATATGTATTAACATTTTCATAGGACGACTGGGAAATATGCTTTGTAATGCGCACCGGCTGACGGATCACACGTTCCAGCATAAGTACCGGTTCTTTCTTTGTTCCTCCATCCTGGATCGTCTGATTCTGCCCCGGATAAGCCAGATGGATATACTGTACAAAACTGCCCGGGTCTGTGTCCTTCCACTGTGTTTTCACATCCACGGCAGCTCCCGCAGATGTAAGATACTGATTATAGGGAACTTCCATCCCGGATACCATAATGGTCTTTTCCCTTGTTTCTGCACGGAAATTTTCTTCTACTGCCTCTGTTTTTCCTGACCAGTCTGTTTTATTTTCCACCTGGATCCTGTGTTCTTTTTTCTCCGGATCCCATACAGCTGACAACAGTTCTTTTTCTGTTGTAACATAGCTTATTTCCCGCTCTTCAAAAACAGGGACCTGTTCCATTTCTGCAACAGGATTTCCATCAGGATCCAATAATATCTCGTCTTTTTCATATCGTTCATATACAGGTTCCCAGATCACAGAGATCTTATCTTCCAGACTTATAAGTTCATCCTGTAAGGCCATTGTCTCCATGTCATCCGTTTCCACATATTCCCGTTTTTCTTTTACAAAAGCAGTATGGCTTCCCAAACGGAATTTATCCTTAGAAATACTGACCCAGTAATGCCCGTTCTGTCTTTCTTTTTTTATGTAAAGCTGACCTTCTGCAGGGTCATAAATCCCCGTTCCTGCTGCAATCTGGTCTGAATGATCATAAAGCAGTTTTGCATACCAGCTTCCATCTGCTTCTATGATCTCTTCTATATCTGCCATGTCATAAAAACCATGTTCTGTATACCAGTCAAGGATCTGCCCTGCGGCTTCCCCGTTTATGGGATCTATCTGGATGTAAGCCCATGGTGCTCCATCTTCTGTTATCTGCCTGTACCCTAACTGCCCAAGCATTCCCATAACCTGTTCTGTCAGATAATCTGGAACCAGCGCTGCATCCCACAATGACAGGTCATCTGGTTCTGCCTCTCCTTTTATGTAAGGAGCTGTGCGAAAATGATAAGACACAGTTTCAGAAGCAGGAGTTTTCTCTTCTTCTGCAGGATCTGCCTTTAAGATCAGATTGCCTTCTTTGTCTTTTTTCAGTTCTCCTCCTACAGCCCTTTTGTACACAGGATTCCCCCATACATCAGTTTTGGGTATTTTTTCCATTTTTGTGATCTGCTTTAAAGTTTCTGTTTTTTCTGCAGGCTTCAGTTTATAAAAAGCTGTATGCTCCGGATAACCGGAAACTGTGATCTCATATCCGTTTTCCGTTCCATAGGATTCTATAGTAAAATCATTCCAGGAACCATCTGCCTCCATACTGTTATGATCTGAAAGCCCCTGTAAAATACGCACCTGTCCTGCTTTTCGGACTACATTTTCCTGATCTGCCATCCGGTTAGATTCCGTCAGGTTCTTTCCTGTAACTGACAGCTCATAACCTTCTGACCGGCTTAATTCCCGGATATAATAACTTCCCATAAGCAAAGGTCTTCCGATCCAGGAATTCCCGTTTTCAGTTTCTCTGTCCGGATAGACATAACTTCCAAAGCCACATTCAGAAGAGGTAATGGAGCTTCCGTTATATAGGTTCTCTGTTCTTAAAGAATCTTCTGGTGCTTTAATGGTCCCATCTGTATTTAACACAGTATGGGGAGCTTCTGTATATGCCAGAAATGCTGCATTTCCCTCTTTGTCCGTTGCTGCCACAGCTGTAAGATCATCTTTTCTGTAGATCACCCCGGATTTTCCATCTGGATGCACAATCTCTTCTGCTGCAAAAAGCCCATATACTGCCCCCTCTAAAGTTCCATCCCCCTGAGCCTTTCCATAGCTGGTTTCCGGATCTGTTTCATAAAGCTGCATATCCCGCTTATTAATGTAGATCCTTCCTTCTGTCCGGTGATCCCATATACGGAACTGGTAGAGAAAAGTATCCGGATCTCCAAAACCGGAAATATCCATGCTGCCCAGATCATCATCCTGAAAATCCGGAAGAAAGGCTGTTATCATTTCATTTTCATTATCTTCTGATCCGGCTTTTAGTGGCTTCTGGAAAGAAAACGGCTGTAACTGCGTTTCTTCCCTTACATAAATGTACTGTTTTGTCTCTTCTTCATCTTCATTTTCTTCATCCTCGTCCCCCTCCTTTTCTTCATCAATGTCTTCTGCAAACTTCAGCCAGGTGATCTGGCGCCGCTCTTCCAGATCTGTTTCATTTACCAGCCCATATGGATAACTGAAGCCTGTTTTCTTTTCGGTTATTTCCGGCATTGTTCCATGATCCAGATTTCCCTGCATTTCAAACTGCTCTTCAAGATCTTCATACTCCAGAATTTCGTCCTGTTCCATGGCTTCATGCTCCGAAATTTCGTCCTCACCCATGGCTTTATACCCAAAAATTCCGTTCTCACCCATGGCTTCTCCCTGAGCCTGGGCAGAAGAAACCACAATCCGTTCAATCTCAAAGTCTTCCCTGTGTGTGCCATGGACCATATAGCCGTTTCTGGCCTTTTTTTCTGTTAATGTATATCCGTATTCCAGTTCAATAAAATTTTTATAGGTCTCATCCCTGTCTTCTAACATTGCTTCCATTGCCATAGTACTTTGCCCATGGTCGTCTTCATCCTCATTAGGAACATGAAAATCTGTGACAGCTTCGCACAATTCCTGTTCTTCCAGCCACTGTTCTCTTAAACGCTCATTTTCTTCTTCACAATTGCAATCTTCTGCTTCACCATCTCCTTCTCCTCCGCCACCCCCTTCATCATGGTCACATTCGATCCACTCTGGTGCCGGATGACCCATACAATAGGTTTTACTGTAATTATAATTCCGGATATCACGGTGGAAAGCTTTTCCATCTTCATCTGTGGTGATCACATCACACAGCCATTTTCCTTCCGGTTCCGGTGACATGCAATTAACATAAACTTCTCCTGTAGTACCATCCGGATTTCCTTCTTCATAGCCATTTTCATTGATCTGGGAATGATCGAAGCTTTCCCATACATTAAAATCAGCTCCTGCAAGGGGCTGTCCTGTTTCTGCACAGTATTTTTCCAGTCCTACCTTGTAATCAGCTTCAAATACCTCTCTGTGGCGGAACCGCTCTAATGCATCTCTTTCTCCCCCTGAAACAGCACCTTTTCCTGCTTCAAACCACACTTCTGCCTCCGGTCTGCTCATATCCAGCCAGCCCATCTGCATCTGGAATATTTCTGCTGGCTGGAAAATATAGGCATAATACCGTTCTTCCAGTCCCTCTATATTTCCTGCACTGATCCGTCCTGAAGGTTCTTCTCCTGTATAAAGGAATGTGATCTCATTTTCTCCCGGTCCCTGGGTAAAGCTCCAGTTTTTATCAGGAAACTGCCAGTTTGCATCCTTTAGTTTCTCACAGGAGCTAAGGTCAATCGTCAGCTCATAATGACCATCCTTTAACACCATATTCTGTTTTCTTCCATTCCAGTCCGGAAGACTGTTTCCACCACCGGACTCATACTCATTCAGACCATTTTCCACTGCATTCTGCATCTCATGGAACAGAGAGAGAACTCTTCCGTCTCCTATGGCCCATTCCAGTTTCTTCATAGTGTCTTCCAGGACATCCCATTCCCGTTCATAACCGGCAAGACAACCCCAGAAATAAGTCTGCACCACAGCATACCGGGTCTTATCATAATAATTTCCCGAAACCATCCATTCATAAGCCATCATCATAGGCAGATACCGGTCAAAACTTCCAATGACCGGTATGGACGTCTCCGGTGATGCGCTGTAGCGCTGCCAGGCTGCCTGGGTATGATTTGGCAGTTTCTTGCCCGGCTGCAAACAGAATGCAGGTACATGACCTTCCACCGGATTCACATAATAACAGGTGATCGACCTGTGGCTGTGCCCGAAAATGTTGATCTGCCGGTTCTGAAAAGCATCTCCTCTTATGATCATCTGTACCGGCGGTTCATCTGCGGCAGCTGAAAATGGAACTCCTGTAAAAATAAGGATCCCAGCCAGTAAACCTGCCAGTGTCCGTTTCCATATTTTCGTATTCAATTGTTTTCCCCCTTTTTAGATTATGTACTCTCGGAATCTTTTTGTACTTGATTTTGCAAGAAGATTTTTTGTCAATTGTGCCCAAATTTCTGAGGCGTTGGCGTTGCGTCCGCCTCTGAAATTCGGGTGC
>UQJF01000141.1 GCA_900541315.1 uncultured Clostridium sp.
TTGTCAGTTGTGCCCAAATTTCTGAGGCGTACGCGGTGCGTACGTTGATGAAATTTGAGTGCAACTGACGGAAAATCGGCCACAAAAGCAAGTGCAGGAAAGACTCCGAGAAGACATAATAAATATTCTACAATTCAAAAAGAGACCGCCCGTTTACAGCAGCCTCTTTTGCCTGTTTATATCACACTAAATCAAATTGTGTCCCGGAAATCCTGTTTTTACTGATTCTGCAGGTACTTCTCGATCTCAGCAACTGCCTGCTCTTCGTCAGCACCATCTGCCTCTACGGTAATGGACTCACCAGTTACCAGACCAAGAGTCATCATACCCATAATACTCTTTGCATTTACACGCTTAGAATCAGCCTCCAGGTAAATCTTGCTGTCATACTGACTTGCAACCTGTACCAGCATGGCTGCCGGACGTGCTTCCAGACCTGAAGACAACTCAATTTTAATAGATTTCTTAACCATAATTATCCTCCTCATTCCTAGCGATGGTATCTCTTCCCATCCAGGTACCTTGTTTAAGATCTTTCACGGATATCCTGTGCCATCAGACTTAATTTTCTCAGTCTGTGATTAACACCGGATTTTCCTACCGGCGGTTCCAATGCTTCTCCCAGCTCCTTCAAAGTGGCTTCAGGCCGCTCAAGGCGCAGCTTTGCCATTTCCTTTAAATTGTCCGGAAGAGACTCAAGCCCCACTGTATCACAGATATAGCGTATATCTTCTATCTGCTTCACCGCCGCAGAAACTGTTTTGTTGATATTTGCAGTCTCACAGTTTACCTTCCGGTTCACTGTGTTACGCATGTCTTTTACAATCCGTATATTCTCCAGTTCCATCAAAGCAACCGGTGCTTCCATGATATTTAAAAGGTCAACGATCTGACTGCCTTCCTTTACGTATACCACAAAATACCGCTTGCGCAGTACGATCCTGGCGTCGATCATAAATGACGCCATAAGTCCCTGAAGCTGCTTCGCCTTCCCCATAGACGCGCAGGTGATCTCAAAGTGATAAAACTTCTCCGGATCACTGATAGAGCCCGCTGCAAGAAATGCTCCCCGGATAAATGCCCGTCTGCAGCAGGCATTCTGTACGATCACATTGTGGACTAAAGACAGATCTTCTGCGATCTCACCTTTTGCATCCAGTAATTTCGCTGCCTGTAAAACACGGAGGGCATCTGCATGCTCCCGCACTGCTACAACATAGGTCATGCTCCGGGCCGGTAACAGGCCCCGACGGATTAAAACATCAGTCTTTATATTAAATGTTTTTTTCAATAATGTAAAGTATTTTCTTGCAACTGCCAGATTTTCTGTGTGGATCCCAATGGCAAAATGGTCAGATGCAGATATTTTCACCCGTCCGCAAAGGCTTAAGATAGCCGCCATCTCTGCTATCTGGCAATGTCTGGCCGGTGTAAGCTGCCTGGACAGTTCCTCTTTTACTGTAGAAGAAAATGACATTTTCACCTCACTGCTGTATTAAATGCTTTATGCCTTTTTGTTATCTTTCTCAATATCTCTGTGGTCAATGCGGATACCGTACTCTCCCACTGCCTCCAGATGCTCATAAAGTGCCCTTGCAATAGTAACTGAACGGTGTTTTCCTCCTGTACAGCCCACGGCAATGACCAGCTGGTTTTTTCCTTCATTTATGTAATTAGGCAGAAGGAAATCGATCATGTCATACAATTTCTTTAAAAAGATCTCCGCCGTTGTGCCCCGCATCACATAATCCCGCACTGCCTGTACCTGTCCAGTAAGAGACCGCAGATGTTCATCATAATACGGATTAGGAAGAAAGCGCACATCAAATACCAGATCTGCATCTTCCGGTATTCCGTATTTGAATCCAAAGGATAAAACCGTAACATACATGTTTTTATATCTGGCATCCTGTAAAAAGATCTTTTCCAGTTCTTTTCGCAATTCCCTGGTAAGGAGCATGCTGGTATCAATGATATAATCTGCCTCATTTTTTAAGAAAGCCAGCTTTTCCCTCTCTTTTTCAATGCCATTTTCCAGCCTTCCCGCTCCTGCAAGGGGATGGACCCGTCTGGTTTCTTTATAACGTTTGATCAAAACAGCATCATTGGCATCTAAAAACAGCACCTGGACATCTACATCACTGCCCCGCCAGTTTTCCAGGATCTCATCCAGATTTTCCAGTTCTTCACCGCTTCGTATATCCAGCCCCAGGGCCGTCTTTTTTATATCCGTACCCCCGGAAACAAGCTGTACAAATTTATCCACCAGAGAGATAGGCAGGTTGTCCACACAATAAAATCCTATGTCCTCCAGCATTTTTAATGCAACTGTTTTTCCTGCGCCACTCATTCCGGTTACGATCACAAGTTTCATTTGAATTCTCCCAGCCTTTTTACTTCCATTTCAAGTTCGATCCCGTTTAAGGCTTTGACTTTTTCTCTTACCTGTCTGCAAAGTTCCATTACATCCTCTGCTGAAGCATCATTGTAATTGACTACAAAACCACTGTGCTTTTCAGAGATCATGGCTCCACCTACTGAAAATCCTTTTAAACCGGCATCCTCTATCAGCTTTGCCGCAAAATTGCCTTCCGGTCTTTTAAAGGTACTGCCTGCACTTGGATATTCCAAAGGCTGCTTTTCCCTGCGCTTCTTTGCTAATTCCCGCATCTGGCTGCTAATAGCTTCTTTGCTTCCCTTGGTTAATTCAAATACTGCCTCTAAAACAATATAATTTCGTTCTGGAATGCAGCTGGTACGGTAGCCTAATTCCAGTTCTTCTGCAGAAAGTTCCAGAAATTCTCCTTCTGGTGTCATCACTTTCGCCCTGGATAAAATATTGCAGATCTCTGAGCCATAAGCACCTGCGTTCATTACAAGAGCACCGCCAATGGTTCCCGGAATACCGGAAGCAAACTCCATTCCCGTCAGAGCGCATTCCATGGCCAGCCTTGCGGTACGGCTTAAAAGCTCTCCTGCCCCTGCTCTTATAAGGGCCTTTCCCGTTTTTTCATACTCTTTTAATACGCCGGAATAAGCCCATCCTCCGGACATGGAGATCACAGCTCCCCGGTAGCCCTCATCACTGACTAACAGGTTGCTCCCATTTCCCAGGATGGTCCATGGGATATTTTCCTCTTTTAACAGGTTCAGCACCTCTTTCAGCTCTTCTTCAGACCCAGGGCTGATATAAACAGCAGCCGGTCCTCCAATCCGGAATGTGGTATGGCGTTTCATAGGCTCCATAAAGCGGAAGCTTCCTCTATCTGAAGTCATGATCTTATTCAGCTTTTCCTCCAGCTTTTCACTCAGCTCTGGCATGGGGTCTTATTCCTCCCTTAATGTTTATGTTCTCCCGGTATCTTTTTGTACTTGATTTTGCGAGAAGATTTTTTGCCAGTTGTGCCCAAATTTTTGAGGCGTACGCGGTGCGTACGTTGATAAAATTCGGGTGCGACTGGCGGAAAACCGGCCACAAAGGCAGGTGCACGAAAGACTCCGAGAGGACAGTTTTAGTCCCTTTACTTATTTGACGGGGACATTCCCTTTAAATTGGCCTGTACTCGGTTGTACAGCTCCTGTGCTGCATTGTACCCCATCTTCTTCTGACGGTAGTTTACTGCTGCAGACTCTACGATAATGGCAAGATTACGTCCTGGACGGATGGGGATCGTATGGCAGACTACCTTATTGCCCAAAAATTCAGTGTACTGGTCTTCCAGTCCCAGCCGGTCGTATTCTTTATCCTTGTTCCAGTCCTCTAATTTAATGACCATATCAATAGACTGGGTATCTTTAACACTTTCAACACCATACAGCGTCTTTACGTCAATAATACCAATACCTCGCAGTTCGATAAAATGTCTGGTGATATCCGGTGCGCTTCCGATTAATGTATCATCGCTGACCTTGCGGATCTCTACTACGTCATCGGTAACAAGACGGTGTCCCCGCTTGATCAGTTCCAGCGCCGCCTCACTTTTACCGATCCCGCTTTCACCCATGATCAGCACACCTTCACCAAATACATCAAGAAGTACGCCGTGGATACTGATGCATGGTGCCAGTTTTACATTTAACCAGCGAATCACCTCTGCCATCAGTGAAGAAGTGGTCTTGTCAGAAACAAGACATGGAACACCATAGTAATTGCAATATTCAAGGAGATCGTCATCCGGCTCCTGGCCTCTGCTGAATACCAGACATGGGATCTGGCTGGAAGTAAGCTTATCAAACATCTGGCGTTTTACCTCACGCTCCATGGTCTTAATATATGCCTGCTCAACATATCCGATGATCTGCACACGTTCTCTGTCAAAATGATCAAAAAATCCTGTCAGCTGCAGGGCCGGACGGTTTACATCCGGATGGGTCAGCACGATCTTGTCTGTGTCGATCTGCGGTGTAGAATTTCGCAGATGCATTTTCTCGATCAGCTCTGTAATAGTTACTCCATGCATAATGGTTTCCCCCTTATATCATTTGGTTTCCAATATTTTCCAATATTAACCTGTTATTTATCCTTATACTACCATATTTTGCTTCTATTGTCATGTATTTTCGTTTTGGTCAGCACCGCTCCCATCATCCCCCTGGTTCACTGCAGGCTTATGAAAAAAAAGGTAAACTGCTTCTGCTGCCTTCCTGTTCATCTGAGGCACCTGCTCCAGATCTTCTGCACTGGCATTTCTTATTGCGTCAATATCCTTAAAATAACGCATCAGCGCCTTTCTTCTGGCCGGTCCGATGCCTTCAATGTCATCCAGTATAGATTTTACCTGATCTTTGCCACGCAGGCTTCTGTGATATTCAATAGCAAAGCGGTGAGCCTCATCCTGGATACGGGTGATCAGGCGGAATCCTTCGCTGTGACGGTCAATAGGTATCTCTACGTTATTATAATACAGTCCTCTGGTCCTGTGATTGTCATCTTTTACCATACCGCATACAGGAATAGAAAGCCCCAGACGTTCAAGGACTGACAACGCAATATTTACCTGTCCACGTCCTCCATCCATCATGATCAGATCCGGAAAACGGGTGAAGCTTCCATAGGAAATATCCTTTCCTTCTTCCTGCAAGTCCTTACTTTCCTGTATTCCATGGGAAAACCGACGTGTAAGCACCTCTTCCATAGATGCATAATCGTTTGGCCCCTGGACTGTACGGATCTTGAATTTACGGTAATCGCTGCGTTTCGGTTTTCCATCTTCATAGACCACCATGGAACCTACAGATTCCACACCACTGGTATTGGAAATATCATAAGCTTCCACCCGGCGGATACCTCCTATGCCGATCCACTGCCCCACCTGATCAATCGCACCAATCGTGCGCAGTTCTTCCCGTTTTACCTTTTCACGGTCCTGAGTCAGGATCAGATCCGCATTTCTGGCTGCCAGCTCTACCAGCCGTTCTTTTTCTCCCTTTTTCGGCACTACGATTTTTACCTTCTGACCCTTTTTCTGTGACAGCCACTGACAGATGATCTCTTCCTCCTCAATTGGATACTGAAGCCACACTTCTCTTGGTATAAACGGAGTTCCTGCATAAAACTGTTTTACAAAACCGTCTAATATCTCTCCTCTGCTCTCTGCCATTCCCGCCTGGATGTGGAAATGGTCTCTTCCGATCATCTTTCCTTCCCGGATAAAGAACACCTGGACTACCACATCTTCCATGTCTCTTGCCATGGCAACAATATCCCGGTCTTCCCGTCCGCTGCTGGTGATCTTCTGCTTCTGGGCTATCTGTTTTACGCTGTTTAGCAGTTCCCGGTACTCAATAGCCTTTTCAAATTCCATTTTTTCAGAAGCGTCATACATCTTATCTTCCAGAGACTTTAGCAAAGGCTCATAATGACCTCCTAAAAAGTCCATAGCCCCCTTAAATGACTCCTGGTACTCTTCCTTTGAAATATAGCCCTGACAGGGAGCATCACACTGATGGATATGATAATTTAAACAAGGTCTCTCTTTTCCTGTATCCTTTGGCAAGCTGCGGCTGCAGGTGCGGATTCGATACAGTTTGTGGATCAGTTCCAGACTGTCTTTTACAGCCCCGGCACTGGTATAAGGACCAAAATAACGGCTTCTGCCGTCTTTCTTCATATCTCTCGAAAACAAAAGCCTTGGAAAATCTTCCCAGACAGTAGCCTTGATATAAGGATAAGTCTTGTCATCCTTTAACATGGTATTATATCTTGGACGATGCTCTTTGATCAGATTACACTCTAACACCAGGGCCTCTAATTCAGAGTCTGTCAGGATATATTCAAACCACGCAATATGGGAAACCATCTGTTGGATCTTGGCTGTTTTATTGCGGCTGCTCTGAAAATACTGGCGCACACGGTTCTTTAAGCTGACAGCCTTTCCCACATAGATGATCTCATCCCTGCGATTGTGCATCAGATACACGCCGGGGCTTGCAGGCAGTTTTTTTAATTCTTCTTCCAGATCAAAAAACATTTTTACCTCAATCTTCCTCCGTCATAACGGCGCAGCAGCTGTATGTGACGGCGCAGGGCTGAAATCTGCTCTGTTTTTGTCTTTCCTGTTTCCGGCTGCAGATCTAATGACAGGAAAATGCAGTCCAGCTCTCTCTGGGTCACATGTCCTTCCATCTGTTTTAATACTGCCAGCCGGTCTTCCAGGCGGTCAGCATCCAAAAAACGTTCCAGCCATTCATGTCCCATAGGTTCTTCCTCCGGCTGGTTCTTATTATCATATTCTGCATTATTTTCAACAGCTGCTGCATATCCACAATCTTCACTGTTTTCTGCAGCCGGTTCATTCCCATTTTTTTCCAGTTTATCCATCTGTCCCGGAAACGCCTGTTCAAAACGGTATTCCTGTACAGCATCTGGATATTTTTTCCGGTCCACCGGGCTTATAAACATTTCCAATGGTCTTACATACACCTGGTAATCCCCATAAAGCGCCTGATAAACTACCATTTTTTCTCCTGTTTCTGAATGAGTGGCCACTGCTATAACCTGATATAATTTATTTTTAAAATGCCTGTAAAAGGTTCCAGGCTGCGGGATTCTGTTCATAGTTATGCAATATACTCCTTTTGTCTATACTCAAATTCTCCCGTGCTAAAGCGCTTTGCTAGTACATCGTTTCGTAAATAACTGTACGAATCACGTAGGATGCGGATTTGAGT
>UQJF01000142.1 GCA_900541315.1 uncultured Clostridium sp.
AACCTGTGACCCTCTGCTTGTAAGGCAGATGCTCTCCCAGCTGAGCTAAGACCCCTTATCCGCTTTCACACTTGTCTCAAATGCGATTGCTTGAATAGTATAATTCAAATTGTAGGAATTGTCAACACTTTTTGATACATTTTTGGGATTTTATTTTTTGATATTTTACAGGTATCCAAAAACAGCCCGGCCATTTCTCCCCTTGACCGGACTGCTGTAAAATACTCCCTTAAGCATATAACTGCTCTCCCCTGCATTGCAGGGGAAGATGCGATATTGATCTTGTTACTCTTCCACGTTTTTCTTAAGAACTCCTAAGATCACGCAGCTAACAACAGCCCCAGTCACAACAGCCGCCAGATACATTACCGGATTGCCAATAGTAGGCAGTACAAATAATCCGCCATGAGGTGCTCTTAAAGTACAGCCAAAAGCCATGGACAATCCACCTGCAATGGCAGAACCGATCAGACAGGACGGGATCACACGAAGAGGATCCTGGGCTGCAAATGGAATGGCTCCTTCTGTGATAAAGGAAAGGCCCATTACATAGTTTACAACACCAGACTGACGCTCTTTTTCAGTAAATTTCTTCTTAAAGAAGGTAGTGCACAGCGCAATCGCCAAGGGTGGTACCATGCCGCCTGCCATTACTGCTGCCATTACTTCAAAGTTTCCTTCTGCCAGCTGGGCAGTTCCGAATACATAGGCTGCTTTGTTAAAAGGACCACCCATATCAATAGACATCATGCCGCCAAGGATCATACCTAACATTACACGGCTGGTTCCGCCCATTCCATTTAAGAAGTGGGTCAGTCCGTCATTGATCATGCCCATATATGGGTTGATAAAAGTAGTCACCACTGCTGCAAGGAAAATACCGATCACCGGATATAATAATACCGGTTTGATACCTTCCAGTGACTTTGGCAGTTTAGAAAACAGTTTTTTTAGGCCTAAGACAAGATAACCCCCTGCAAAGCCTGCAAATAATGCGCCCAGGAAACCGGCGTTTACATCTCCGCCTGCAGGATTTGCAAAAGTAGAACCCATTTTTGCGATCAGACCTGCTACCAGACCCACAGCCAGACCTGGACGGTCTGCAATACTCATTGCAATGAAACCTGCAAGGATCGGAAGCATCATGCCAAATGCCTGCTCACCAATGGTCTTTAAGTAAGCTGCAAGAGGTGTATTCTTACCAAAGTTAGATGGATCAATGGAATAATCATCCAGTAAAAACGCCAGAGCGATCAGGATACCACCGCCAATAACAAATGGAAGCATATGAGATACACCGTTCATCAGATGCTTGTAGATCTGTCTTCCAATGCTGTCACTTTCTCCCGCAGAAGCTGCACCTGAAACATCTCCACTATAATGATAAACCGGTACTGTTCCGCTTACTGCCTGATTGATCAAAGCCTCTGCCTTATGGATGCCATCTGCTACAGGAACCATGATCACCGGCTTTCCGTCAAAACGGGCCATTTCCACGTTCTTATCTGCTGCAACAATAATCGCCTCTGCTGCTGCAATCTCTTCTTTTGTCAGTACATTCTGGGCACCACCGGAGCCGTCTGTTTCAGCCTTCAAGGAAATCCCTAATTTCTTTCCAGTATTTTCCAGATTTTCTGCTGCCATGTAGGTATGGGCAATACCCGTCGGGCACGCAGTAACTGCCAGAACACGGTAATGGGCATTGACAGCAGAAGCATTCTGATCTGACTGGTCAGCTTCCTTCTTTTCTGTCTTCTTATCCTCTGCCCCATTTTTCGCTGCTTGCGTTTTCTTTTCTTCCTCACCAAAGCGTTCATTTTCTGCCTTGTCGATGATATCTAAAAACTCGTCTGCATCCTTTGCCCCGATCAGACTCTCTTTAAAGCCTGGATTCATAAGTAATGTAGACAGTCTGGATAACGCCTGCAAATGTACATCATCTCCTGCTGCCGGTGCTGCGATCATAAAGATCAGGTTTGCCAGGGAACCATCAAATGCCTCATAATCAACGCCCTCAGGAACCACCATAGCTGCCAGTCCCGGCTCTTTTACAGCATCTACCTTCGCATGTGGGATAGCGATTCCTTCACCGATAGCTGTACTTCCAAGTGCTTCTCTTGCTAAAATCCCCTCTTTATACCCCTGTATACTGTTAAGCCGTCCTCCAGCATCCATCAGTGAGATCAGTTTATCAATAGCCGCATTTTTATCTGCCACCTTTACGCCCAGCTCAATGCTTTCCTTTTTTAACAGCTCTGTAATACGCATGCGTATACCTCCTTATAAATTTCAATCTGCTTTTTCATTCTCATTTTGTAACTGTTCAGAGCCAAGCAAAATTTCAAAAAACAGGTATAAAATGCTTGCATTTTTAAAACTGTTTTTGAAATTTTATTTGGCGGATACGCCACACCGACGAAATGCGTAGCATTTTGGAGGTTGGATCTGAACAGTTACCTCATTTTTTATCATTTATCATTGCAGCTGTCCTAACAGCTCCATGATCAGTTCCTTTGTACCAATGCCATAGGAAAATGCCGTTGCACCGCCGCTGGCTGTTCCCAACTTCAAGGCATACTCATAATCTGCTTTTTCCAGATAACCGGCTAAAAAGCCTGCCACCATGGAGTCACCGGCTCCTACAGAATTTTTCACAGTTCCCTTGCAGACTCCTTCCTTATAAATATGTCCGTCCTCTGCCACCAGCAATGCACCATCTCCTGCCATGGAAACCAGAACATTCACAGCTCCCCTGTTTTGCAGTTCTTTCCCACACTCTATGATCTCTTCTTCTGTTTTTAACTCTCTTCCGAACATCTGTCCCAGTTCATGGTTGTTTGGTTTAATAAGAAATGGCTTTAACGGGAGCACATCTAACAACAGATTCTTTTCTGCATCTACGACTGTGCGGATGCCTCTTCCTTCCAGACGTCTCATGATCTCCTCATAAATGTGATGGCTGATCATAGAAGG
Source organism: uncultured Clostridium sp. (assembly GCA_900541315.1). GTDB lineage: Bacteria > Bacillota > Clostridia > Lachnospirales > Lachnospiraceae > Enterocloster. Next base: position 2,974 of record UQJF01000142.1, read on the forward strand.
AATACTTCCTGAAAGCACCAATACATCCCCTTCTTTTAAACCGTCCAGCTTCTTAAATAAGGCATCTACATCTTCAGGCCGGATATCTGGTCCCATGCCATTGATCTCCGTCTCTTCGTCCGATTTCATCTTTACATTGATACGGGATATGCCGTTCTTTACATGAATGAAATCAGATGCAAAGCCCAGTTCTTTTGCCCGTTTTTCAATCTCCGCTCCTGTAAAACCTGCTACAAAGCCCAATGCTGTACTCTCATAGCCCAGATTTGCTAAAAGAGCGGATACGTTGATTCCTTTTCCCCCGCAGATCATGTTTTCTGATATGGTCCGGTTCACCTTACCTGGAGTAAAATGATCTACAGAGATCACATAGTCCAGTGCCGGATTAAAAGTCACTGTGTAAATCATGTATCATCTCTCCTTATTTTTAAGAAATTTTATTTCTTATCCTTAGTCTTACTATAATATGATTTTTATTTTTCGTCAATAGCGTTCTTTGAGAAAAATATTTTCGCATGTTCTTTCAGCGTTTTAAACAAAAAAGAACCGCAGTTTTCCATAAAATGCGGTTCTCTTTTGTGCAGATTACTGTGTACTGCCCTGTGCTTGCTTATATTCTATTTTTTCTTGTACCTATTTTTTCTTAATATCTATTCTCTTCTTTATTTTCTTCTTTCTTAGTATGCCTATCCTCGCTGCTTATCTGATGATATAGCTTTTTCATGACGCCTGATATGCTCTACTGCATCTTTCTTTCCAGCCATAAGAAGAAGGTAGATGATCTCGATCACAGTAGTGGCCGTCACTCTGGAAAACCAGAATTCTTCTGTAAGAAGCTTTTCCCTGGTAGCAGTGATGATCTTATAATCGCAGATCTGCGCCAGGGGTGACTCCCTGTTATTGGTAATAAGTACCAGGGTACTTCCATTTTCCTTCGCTCCCGCAGCCAGTGTTTCCAACCTTTTGGACGATCCGGAATTAGAAATGATCAAAACCACGTCCTCACGTCCCAGGTTAAAAGCATAGGCAGCCTGCGCTTCCCAGATATCCCCCGCTACAGCTGGAATGCCCAGCTGATTAAACTTAAAAGCACCATCTAAGGCTACCGGAATGGTATTTCCTACAGCTGCCAGCTGCACCATTCTTGCATGCTCCAGCTTATCCAGTATGATCTCCAGATTTTTAATGTCTATCATCTTTATAGTCTCTGTCAGTTCTGCAATTTTATTCGCAAGAATATTCTTTAAAGACTGTTCCAGATCTGTCCGGTCAATATCATTTGTCACTTCCTGGCTCTGATGTTCCTCTTCTAAAATCTCCCTGGCAAGTGTCAGTTTCAGGTTCTGAAATCCCTTGAAACCGCATCTGCGGCAAAATCTTGATACTGTAGCATCACTGGTACCACTGGCTTTTGCCAGCTCTCCTACGGTCATATCCACAGCCTGATCCTTATGCTCCATAATATAATCTGCAATCTTCTTCTCTGCCTCAAAAAAACTGTCATACGCTGAGCAGATCACGCCCAAAACGCTTCGTGCTTCATTCATTTCTTACACCGCCATTCACATGTAAATTCATTTCTTAATAATAAATATACCATAACAAAAATAAAAATAAAAGAGAAGTTTATTAATATTTTGTGACTCCCCTTGTTTTTCAAAATTTACCGTGCTATAATTTTTCCACGATAAAAAACAAGACATATGAACATTTCAAGAAAGGAAAACATGAAAAAGATCTGCGGATTTTTATACAAATACAGACATGCATGGCTGCTGTCCTATGCATTCATCTACCTCCCCTGGTTTATGTTCCTGGAGCGGACAGTGACCCGTGATTACCATATTATGCATGCGTCCTTAGATGACCTGATCCCATTTAATGAATATTTCATCGTGCCGTATTTTTTGTGGTTCGTCTACGTAGCAGGAACCTTAATTTTCTTTCTGTTTCGCAGTAAAGAAGATTACTACAAAATGTGTGCCTTTTTATTTTCCGGCATGACGCTGAGCCTAATCATCTGTACTTTCTTCCACAACGGAACTGATTTCCGCCCGGTGATCGACCCGGATAAGAATATTTTCAGTGCAGCCGTAGCTGCCCTTTATAAAACAGACACTAACACCAACGTCTTCCCCAGCATTCATGTATACAATTCTGTGGGAACCCACATTGCCATCAGCAGAAGCCGGTTCTTATCAAAACATAAGATCATAAAACTTTGTTCTTTTCTCTTAACTGCTTCCATCTGTCTGGCAACTATGTTCTTAAAACAACATTCTATTATTGATGTATGCGGTGCTTTCTTAATGGCCTATGCCATCCATTACTTAGTATACGGATACGCAGCTGATACAGAAGACAAGAAGATAACAGAAAAAGCGCTTGGTTAAAACACCAAACGCTTTTTTATTATGAAAATGCTGCCATATTAATTAAATCCATAAAACTTCTGTGTTATCTTATACCCTAAGATCAGCAGGTCTCTACCGCCCTTCCCAGGTAGATTGCATCCCTGCCCCAAAAATCCAAACCGCAGTCTCAGCCACAAAGCCAGATTCTCTTTCTTTAAAAACTCCCATATTTCCTTCTTCTTTTCCATATTTTCCTCTGTTCCTGACTTGATCGCAAGCACAGAGCAAATGGTCATCATGATCTCCAGATAAGAAGTCATATAATGCTTCAGCTTTCTGTTAGGGATTTTTGTTACATCATAATATCCTAACATCAGCTTTGTCACCCGCAGCTGCTGGTCTATCCTTCCGATCATTACCTGCTCATTTACAGACTGGTCAGATCTTCCGATAAAATAGCGGTAGAAATTCACATCCAGGTAATACATGTTCTTTACATGGGGAAGCGGCTGATATACAAAAATGTTATCCACATAGAAGGTATGCATTGGCAGCTCCAGTCCACACTGGCGCAGCAGTTCTGTACGGTAAATAACAGAATGCATCAGTATATACTGTCCTGTCATAAAGAACTTAACATCCTTCCAGGTAAACACTTTATCCCTTGGGAAAGCAGTATGGTAATTCATCACCTTTTTCCGCTTTGCTCCCTCTTTCTCATAAACAAAGTTAGTTACCAGCATATCAAGGGTTTCCTGACCGTATACAAACCCTCTCAAAGTTTCCAAAACCTTCTGGTATGCCTCCTCGTTGACCCAGTCATCACTGTCTACTACCTTAAAAAATACACCCGTAGCATTTTTAAGACCTGTATTTACTGCCTGACCGTGTCCGCCGTTTTCCTGATGGACTGCACGGCAGATCCCCGGATATTTTCTCTCATATTCATCGGCGATCTCTGGTGTACGGTCTTTCTGTGACCCGTCATCTACGATAATGATCTCCACCTCATCACCGCCTGTAAGCAGTGTATTGATACAATGCTCCATATAAGCTTCTGAGTTATAACACGGAATCGCAATGGATAATAACTTCACGTTTTTCCTCCTTCGCTTCTGGAATCTTTCTGTGCCTGATTTTGCCAGAAGATCCCCGGAATACATATCTTATAAATATTTAATTAAAACCACATTTAAAAGCAGCGCCGCCCCGTTTGCAGCTCCATGCATCACCACAGCCATTCTGTATTTTCCAAAAGAACTGCTTTCATATCCCCAGGAAAGCAGCAAGCCAAAAACAAAACCGTATATCCCCTGGATCCAGTTTCCATGATACAGACCAAATGCGGCGGCTGATATAAACGCTGACAAGATCACACCAAACCATTTTCGCAAGATCCCATAAAGTCCCTTCCTGAATATCCCTTCTTCCAATAAAGGGGCTATAAGCAACGTTAACGCCAGATAAACTCCCAAAGGATACGCCGCCAGTTCCTCTGCTGCTGCCTCATAGGAAACTGTCATAAACTCCGGCCATGGGATCACATACTGCACCAGGATATTTCCCAAAACAGCCAGGAACACCGCTGCCAAAACCTTCTTTTTCCAGCCTTCAGGCAAAATTTTCTTTGTATACATGAATTCCTTTTTTTTCATCACATACATGCAGTCAGTATATCACACCCAACTTCCTTTTGCTATCATCTTTTTGCGCTTTTCGTTGCAATTTTTTCTATAATAATGTATCATGATACCAAGGTCAAAAGGTCATAAATCCGATGCAAGCTTGCTTGCAGGAGGAT
>UQJF01000143.1 GCA_900541315.1 uncultured Clostridium sp.
TATAATCCACGATAATTACCGATCCATTACACGCAGGATAAATTTTCATGTGCAAAGAAGCTGAATGAGGCGATGCCGGTGGCATCGTCGATTGAAGCTGACGCGGCAGATGGAAATTTAAACAAGTGAAAGGGGCGGATAATTATTGTGGATTATACTAGGTGTGATACGGAAAAATCAAAAAATATCTTTCCTTACATGGGAGGTTTTTACATGAAACAGATTTCCATGGATTTCAATAAACGGCAATACATGCGGCCGGTAGATTTTGAGCTTTTTTATTATAACGATACTGAGCTGCGTTCTGTTGCCTCTCACCACCATGATTACTGCGAATTTTATTTTTTTCTGGAAGGAAATGTCAAATACCACATCGGCGATGCTATATACAAACTTTCCTACGGTGACTGCCTGCTGATTCCTCCGGGAATCCCCCATTTTCCGGAATTTCTCTCCTTCGACCAGCCATACCGCCGTTTTGTACTCTGGCTGAACCGGTCTTATTATGAAAAACTCCATAAACAGGATACTGACCTAACCTATTGCTTTGACACTGCTGCCTCTAACCAGATCTACCGCATTCCTACCGACCGTATTACAGCCCAGGATATCCTGGGAAAGCTGATGGATCTGTTAGAGGAAAATAGTTCCGAGCGTATTTTTCATGCCCAGGCAAGCGAACTGATGGCTATGTCTTTCCTTGTATACATTAACCGGCTCCTTTACAGCAGCCTCCACGAACATTCCCAGGTATTTGAAAATGCCCTTTACTTAAAAATATGTGACTATATCCATCAGAATCTGGAAGATGATCTAAGTCTGGAACGGATCGCAGCAAATTTTTATGTGAGTAAATACCACATTGCCCACATTTTCAAAGATAATATAGGAATTTCCCTGCATCAGTATATATTAAAAAAGCGGCTTCATGCCAGCCGCCAGGCGATCCTCTCCGGCGAACCTATCAGCCGTATTTTTCCACAATATGGTTTTAAAGATTACACCAGCTTTTTCCGTGCTTTTAAAAAAGAATACGGGATCTCACCAAAAGAATACAGGGAGCAGCACCGGCTGATCAGAACCGAACCATAAATACAAAAAGGAATTTGTAGAGATGATAGAATAATTATTTTGGAATAAAAAGGTATGAAGCACCATAGAAGTAATACAATTATGGTCAAAAGAATAAATTATTGATATAATATAGGTAGCCATGAAGATTTAAGATTGAAAAGAAAGAAGGGGTATCTATGCCAGAAATTTCGTTATTTTATGGAATAAGGGTTACAATGTATTATGAAGATCACAATCCACCACATTTTCATGCAGAATATAATGGAAATAAAGCGATTGTAGATATTAACGCAGCAAGAGTAATAAAAGGGGCTTTACCATCCAGGCAGTTAAAACTGATATTAGCATGGTGTGTGATACATCAGGATGAACTGATGCAAAACTGGGAACTGTCCAAAGATGGACTTCCGCTTAATAGGATTAATCCATTAGTATAGGAGGCAGATATGTTTTATGATATTGTGCAGGTAATTCCTAATGAAGACTATACCGTATATGTATATTTTGAAGATGGAAAGATTGTATGCTATGATGCTAAAACGTTATTGAAAAAGAAAGTTTTTGAACCATTGAAAGATATTAAATTTTTTATGAATGCATGCACCATTTTGAATGGGACATTGGCATGGGATGTTACTGGAACCAGAGATTGCAGTAAGTGTCTGGATATAGATCCGGAGATGTTGTATGGGTTGGAAAATGTAAGTGAAAAGATTGCATAAGGAGTTGCCGTCATTCAATGGCGGCAATTATTATATAGATAAAAACAATATAACAAAAAGGAATTTATACACATGAACTTACCTGACTATACAAACTGTACACTCTGTCCCAGAATGTGCCATGTAAACCGCAGTGTGACCACAGGCTACTGCGGCTGCTCCAGTCACATTTCAGCAGCCAGAGCCGCCCTTCATAAATGGGAGGAACCGGTGCTTAGCGGACCGGAAGAAGAACCAGGCGGCAGCGGCGCTGTCTTTTTCTCCGGCTGTACCTTACGCTGCTGTTTCTGCCAGAATTCAATACTAAGCAAGAATCATTTTGGTAAAGAACTGACCGTAAACGAACTGGGAGATGCTTTTTTGCGTCTTCAGGACAAAGGTGCTTACAATATCAATCTGGTAACGCCTACCCAGTTTTTTCCGGATATTATTAAAACACTGGATCTGGTCCGCCACAAGCTGCATATTCCTGTAGTCTGTAACTGTGGCGGCTATGAACGCCCGGAGATTATTTCCCAGCTAAAAGATTATATTGATATCTGGCTTCCTGATTTTAAATATTTTGACAATGAACTGGCTTTTCGCTATTCAAAAGCAAAAGATTACTTTGAACAGGCCTCTGCTTCTATCGCCCAGATGATCCACCAGACCGGCGCACCCGAATATACGATCCATCCTTCCTCTGTCCCCGGCAGACCGGATTTTCCCTTAATGACGAAAGGCATCATTATCCGCCATATGGTCCTTCCCGGACATAAGGATGATTCCATCCGGTTGCTTTACTGGATCCACCAACATTTTCCGGAGCACCACTACCTGGTAAGTCTGTTAAGCCAGTACACTCCTTATACCAAAAATCCGGACTATCCCCAGCTAAATCGCCGGATCACTTCTTATGAGTATAACAAAGTAGTAGATACTGCCCTGGAGCTTGGCATGACTGACGGTTTTATGCAGCAAAAAAGCAGTGCGAAAGAAGAATACACACCGCCTTTTAATCTGGAAGGGCTGTAAAATGACAAAAAACAAGACGGATATCGAATCTTTGATTAACCACTTCGCGATTACGATATCCGCCTTCTGACTATCTCGTCCATTGGACCAAGCCTCTCTTTTCTGAAACATTTGTTTTTCGTTTCTTTTCTCTATATTCAATTGTGTGCCTCATTTCTTTCTCTTCCGCTTTTCTTTTCTCACTCTTTCTTTTTATATTTCTTTCTATCTGGTAATCTTCTTTCGTCCTGACCATACTTTCTCGTCATATGACCAAACCGAAAACTGGATTTTCCAATTTTGTACTCTTCTCTTTTCGATACTCTTACGGATAGTTTTTTAAGTAAGCGGTTTTAAAAGATTGAGGTTTGTCCTAGTCTCATTTATAAATCACATCTTTTATAAATGAAACAATGTTATCCTTCTGGTGGTCCGTACCTCCTTTTCTTAGATTTTTTCGAAACTGATTGTCTACAATTTCTTTTTTATTTATTTCCTTCGTTCTTTTGTTGTCTTTAATATACCAGATATCCCGCATTTTGTCAATACTATTTTAAAATTAATTCTATATTTTTAGCATATTTTAAAATTGTATTTATTGATTGTAATTATTTATATTTTTTGTACATTTTAATACTTTTATTTTGTATTCAAAACGTATTTATCAGAATATTCTATTAAGTTTTCACCATATGTATCGCGCAATAAAAAAGACCCCCGAAAGGATCTTACACTGCATCTTTTTTCGGGAATCTTTTTCGTATTTTATAATATGTAAACATATGAGCTGAAGCCGTTATGATCCAGGAAACCGGATAGGACAGATAAAGCACTTCAAGGGTCCGGCAGGAAGCAAAGATCGTAAAGATCCAGAATACACGGAAGCCGCAGGCTCCTGTTAAGGATACGATCATTGGAAGTACTGAATATCCCAGACCTCTTAAACTTCCTACCATACAATCCATAAGACCGCACAGAAAATAGGTACCGCAGATAATACGCAGTCTGCGCATGCCAAAGGCAAGTACCTCCGGATCAGAAGAATAGATACTTAAAAGTCCTTTTCCGCCAAATACAGCTCCCAGTCCCAGGATCAGACCTACTACTGTTACAACTCCCAGACAGATATTTTTGATCTTGTCAATACGGCTGTATTTCTTACCGCCCAGGTTCTGGCTGGTAAAGCTTAAGCTGGTCTGGTATACAGCATTCATAGCCGTGTATACAAAGCCTTCAATATTGGCAGAAGATGTATTTCCTGCCATGGCAACAGAGCCAAAAGAGTTTACAGATGACTGGATCAGCACGTTGGAAACAGAGAATATCGCTCCCTGCATACCTGCCGGCAGACCTATACGTATGATCTGTTTCAATTTTTCAGGTACAACGCGCAGTTTGGAAAGATGAAGCTTCATAGCTCCCCTTTCCTTCATCAGACTGCGGATGATCAGGCCCGCAGACACACATTCAGAAATAACGGTTGCCCAGCCAACGCCATCTACCCCCATCCCCAGCTGTATTACAAAGAACAGATTTAAAACTACATTTACAGCTCCGGCTGCAAATAAAAAGTACAACGGACGTCTGGTATCCCCCACCGCCCTTAAAAGAGCTGCACCGAAGTTATAGATCATCAGCACCGGCATCCCAAAGAAATAGATCTTCAGGTACAATGCCGCCTGATCCAGTACATCATCCGGTGTTCCCATAAGGGTAAGCATCGGTCTTGAAGCAGTTTCTCCCAGAAGCACCAGAAACAGGCCGCTTAATATAGCCATCATAATAGCTGTGTGGACTGTATCCTGAATATCTTTTTCCTTCTGGCCGCCATAATATCTGGCAGCAAGAACATTGACACCTACTGATAATCCCACAAATACATTGATCATTAAATTGATCAGTGCGGCGGTAGAACCAACAGCTGCCAGTGCTGTACTTCCCGCAAACCTTCCTACTACAATGATGTCTGCCGCGTTAAAAAGCAGCTGAAGAATACCGGAAAGCATAAGGGGAACTGAAAAAACAAGGATCTTGCCCAGAAGTGGGCCGTTACACATATCTATTTCATATGATTTTTTCATTCTACACATTCTCCGCTTCCATCCAGCCTGCGGCCATCTATGGTACAATTGCTCATCATCACACCATCAGAAAGGTTCAGATAATAGGTATGCCCCATAGATTCCTGCCAGCCTGTTAACATATATCCATCTGCACCAAACAGATACCATTTTTCATTGATCTTCGCCCAGGAAGTAAGATAATCCCCCTGATACAGATAACGCCAGCCCTTTACATCCTTCTCCCATTTTCCCAGATGGATATTCCTGTAACCAGCCATATCACTTTCTGGAACAGCAGTAAAATAATATTCCTTCCGCTCATCCTCTGTGGAAAATTCCACCATGTAACAACGTTCCAGAGAGTCATATACATCCCCCGATGCTTTTTCACGGCTAAAAGTCTCCGGACGGATGACAGGATAATGTTCCCCTTCTTTCAGACCATAGACTCTGCATTCTAAGTTTTTCTCTGTACCACCATTATAGGTGATCAGATAATAACTTAAGGTCACATCTCCCAGATCTACCTGGTCTGTATTTTTTGTAACCGTAAATGTATCATTTTCACAGGTACGATTACCCATTACATAAGAAGTATATCCGTCATAAACAGGTGTCTGCCTGTTGTTTATATCCATATGAAGGGTGAGTGGTACATCTTTCTTAAAGGAAGAACCTGCCTGAGAAGAGAAGGTACTTCCCACAGCAAAGACTGCTGCAAGAAGCAGTGTCATATAGTTTTTCACCAAGCATCCTCCTCTCATTTATCTTACTTTAAAATAACTTTCTTAAAGTTCTTCTTTCCGCGCTTGATCACAACACCATCACCTGCAAACTGTTCTTTTGCAAATACTGCCTTGATATCCTTGATCTGTGTTCCGTCAGCAGATACACCGCCCTGTTCTACATTTCTTCTTGCCTCAGAACGTGATGCGGCCAGTCCTGATTTTGTAAGAACAGTTAAAATGTCGATATTTCCATCTGTGAAATCTTCTTCACCCAGTTCACAGGTTGGCATATTTTCGGTATTAGCGCCGCCTGCAAATAATGCTCTTGCACCTTCCTGTGCTTTTGCAGCCTCTTCTTCCCCATGTACCAGCTTGGTCAGTTCAAATGCAAGGATCTCTTTTGCCTTATTTAACTGGCTTCCTTCCCACTTGTCCATTTCATCGATCTGCTCTAATGGCAGGAAAGTAAGCATACGCAGGCACTTAAGTACATCAGCGTCACCTACGTTTCTCCAGTACTGGTAAAAATCAAATGGAGAGGTTTTTTCAGGATCCAGCCATACAGCACCTGACTGGGTCTTGCCCATCTTTTTACCTTCGGAGTTTAATAACAGGGTAATGGTCATAGCATGAGCATCTTTGCCCAGCTTACGGCGGATCAGCTCTGTACCGCCTAACATATTGCTCCACTGGTCATCACCGCCGAACTGCATGTTGCAGCCATAGCGCTGGAACAGCTCATAGAAGTCATAGCTCTGCATCAGCATGTAGTTAAACTCTAAGAAGCTTAAGCCTTTTTCCATTCTCTGCTTGTAGCACTCTGCACGGAGCATATTATTAACGGAGAAATGAGGACCTACTTCCCTTAAAAATTCAATATAATTTAAGTTCATCAGCCACTCAGCATTGTTTACCATCAGGGCTTTTCCATCAGAGAAATCAATGAAACGGCTCATCTGCTTTTTGAAGCAGTCACAGTTGTGCTGGATGATCTCAGGTGTCATCATCTTACGCATATCAGTACGTCCTGATGGATCTCCTACCATACCAGTACCGCCTCCGATCAAGGCGATCGGCTTATTTCCAGCCATCTGAAGACGTTTCATCAGGCACAGTGCCATGAAATGTCCTACATGAAGACTGTCAGCAGTTGGGTCAAAACCAATATAAAAAACTGCTTTTCCTTCGTTTACCATTTTACGGATTTCTTCTTCATTTGTTACCTGGGCGATAAGACCTCTGGCAACTAATTCTTCATAGATCTGCATTTTTTTCTTTCCTTTCATTACCATCCCGTATACTAGTACATCGTTTTCGAAATAACTATACTACTCACTTGTCTGCGAATCTGATTGCACAGGCCTAAAAGCCTCAGCGTAGCCCGC
>UQJF01000144.1 GCA_900541315.1 uncultured Clostridium sp.
ATTGCTTATTTGTGCAAGCACAAACGCAATTTATACTTTTGACACTTACATCATACTATAAGATATACAGAAACAAAGGAAATAGTGCAAAAAAAGCCCTGTTCTTTCGGAACAGGGACTCTTAATACAGTCATTTATGGTAATGATATTTCCACCATTTCTTTATTTCCCATCATAGTCATCTAAGAACCAGTGGCGCTCTCCATCTTTTTTGTAGCAGACCACAGTGTCCAGATTTACATTTTCCACACTCTTGAAAATATTTCCTTCTACAAATGGATTTTTTTTCTTCATTTCACGGATCAGTTCTTTAATTTCTACGCGCTTGGAGCGGTTTTCCTCATTGTTGCAGGTGGTGCAGGTATCGGTAAATTTGCAGGCGCACTGGATAAAATGAAGGTGATTGTAATCTCTCCATGACTTGATATCATCTTCACGTACCAGATACAACGGGCGGATCAGCTCCATACCCTCAAAGTTTGTGCTGTGAAGCTTTGGCATCATGGTCTGGACCTGGGCACCGTAGAGCATGCCCATAAGGATGGTTTCAATAACATCGTCATAATGATGTCCTAAAGCGATCTTATTACATCCCAATTCCCTGGCGTAGCTGTAAAGGTAACCACGGCGCATTCTGGCGCACAGATAACAGGGGGATTTTTCTATGGTAAATACAGCATCAAAGATGTCAGACTCAAAAATGTGGACCGGAATTCTCAGTTTCCTTGCATTTTCTTCGATCACATGACGGTTATCCGGGCTATATCCCGGATCCATGACCAGAAATTCTACTTCAAATGGAAACTTATTGTGAAGCTTTAATTCCTGGAATAATTTTGCCATAAGCATAGAGTCTTTTCCACCTGAAATACAGACAGCTACCTTATCTCCTTCCTTTACCAGCTCATACTGTTTCACTGCTTTTGTAAATGGAGACCAGATGGTCTTGCGGAATTTTTTCCGGATACTCTGTTCCACCTGATTTTTAATATCTTCTGCTTCCTGTCTGCGCATCTCTTCCCGCAGCCACGCAATATATCCGCCTTCCAGGCTGTAAGCGCGGTATCCATCTGCTTCCAGTTCTTCTGCTGCTTCTATACTGTTGGTTCCATGACTGCAGAACAATATCACTTTTTTGGCTTTTATGATCTGTGGATTTTCTTTCAGATCTTCCTGTAAAATGTGAATGGCTCCGGGAATGGTTCCATATTCAAAATCCCGGTCACTTCTCATATCAATCAACTGATAACTTCCCTCAGGAAGTTCATTCAGTTTCGCTACGTTTATTTCCATGTTTGTATAACACCTTTCCGCTTTTGAAATGGTCACACAGGCCGTCAAATGACCTGTTTTTGCACTGAAAGTAATATAACACGATTTTTCTTTTGCTTCAAGTATGTTGCATTTTTTATAAAAAAACTGACAGTAAAGGGTTTTCAGTACACAGATAAATACTCTCTCAACTGAAAGGGCTATACAACCGGCAAAAACCACCGTACCACAGGGGACGGCGGTCTTTGAAATATACCTTTATTCCGTTTTAAGCAGTCCTGCTTCCCGAAGGCTGTTAAGAAGGAGATTAAACTGAGTCACAACGTCTTCTGTGCCAGTTGCATTGGCAACAGCAGCTGCCGGTGTGACGGTTCCTGCCGGACCAGCCGGGCCCTGAGGGCCGGTTGGGCCTTGTGGGCCCTGAGGACCGGTTGCTCCTGTTTCGCCTGCCGGGCCCTGGGGACCTGCTGGGCCCGTTGCTCCCTGAGGACCGGCTGCTCCTGTTTCACCCTGTGGTCCGGGATATCCTGGAAAGCCCTGCGGTCCGCGGGGTCCTGGCGGTCCCATAGGACCTGGTCTTCCCCCACAGCAGCAGCCAGGACATCTTACAAATCCATTTCTTCCATTAAGATCATCAAAACACATATCCAGACTCCTTTCTGATTCCATTTCTGTAAAAACAAAAGCTCGTTTTCTTTTGTTACTATAGAATATGTACAAGGAGCCCTTTTTGTGTCCACCTATACCGGTCAGAACGGATCACATCTGTTTACCAGCCATCATTTACCAATGACCAGCTCTATAACATCTCTATAAATGCTGCAATACGTGTTTCAATCTGTCCGCTGTCTGCAATGGAATAATCTGTTTCCAGCTTCATATATGGAATGCCCATTTCTTCTGCCATACGTCCCAATTTAAAGGCTTCTACATTAAATGTATGGCATGCCTGAAGGACGATCTCCACCACTCCGTCTACCTGATAATCCCTGATCATCTGAGCAGTATTTTCCAAACGTCCGTTATTGGAAGTCATAACAGAGCAGTTAATGGACAGATAACGGTCAGAAATAGCACGCAGGATATCCGGTGCATTTTCATCTACCAGCAAACGGTTGGTACGCTCGCCGGAGCAGTCATCCAGACATACGATCACACCGCCGTTATTTTCGATCACAGTTCCCACTTTCTGGATCACTCCGCCAGTAGGACAACCGGTAAGTAATATTCTTTTTGCAGAAGCAGATACCGGACGTTTTCCTTCTTTGTATGCCTTCTCAGCTTCTGTTACCCGTTTGCGGATATTATCAATTTGCTGATAAACGTCGAAGGTGAATGTTCCCTGCTGGAGAGCGATCATCATCTCTGTTCCCTTCATAGCCGGAGGTACCAGCTTCTGCAGATGATACATATCCAGCTGGGCTTTTCGCAGCTCGTTGCGCACATGGGCTGCCTTGCGCAGATTTTCTTCTGTAATGGTACAGTCAAATTTCTCTTCTAATTTTTCCTTTAATAATCTGACCTCTTCATACCAGATGTCCTTTGCATAAGACCGTTCCTGACTTTGTGGAAGATGAAGAACATAAGTCTCTTTAATCTCATTTAACAGCTCATACATCTTCTTTTTTCCATCACAGGTAGTCTCCCCGATGATAATATCCGAAAAATAGGTATAGGGACATTTTTCAGAATAAGCAAAACCATAGGTGCTTTTGATCAAAGGACAAAGATTCTTCGGAAGGACCTTTTCCGCATCTGGTATAGTCTCATTACTGGTGCCGCAAAGTCCTACTGTAGCTATTCCTGCAGCATCCAGCACCTCCTGTGGTGTGTAGGAGCAAAGGCAGCCAGCCAGTTTTCCTCCATTGTCTTTAAATTCCTTAGCTTTCATAAATCCCTGTTTTCTCGCATCTACAAACTCATCAAATGTCTTTGGCAGATCCATTATAATCCCTCCTGAAATTTTAATGTTCTCTTATAATCTTTCTTCTACTCTCCTGACAACAGCGCTGCGCCGATCGCCCCTGCATACCTGGCTAATGGCATACTTTCTACCGGTGCCTTTAAAGCATGGCTGAGCCGGCTGATCATATATTCATCCTCACAAAGCCCCCCTGTAAGGAAATAGTTGGTTCCATCCAGCTGCGAAATAAGCTGGGCCACTTTTACAGCAACAGATTCCACCACACCATAGGCAATATCTTCCCTGGAAGTTCCTTTTCCGATCAGGCTGATCACCTCTGATTCCGCAAACACTGTACACATGGAACTGATGGTCACACCATCTCCTTTAGATGCAAGTTGTGACAGTTCTTTCTGGGTCAGTCCCAGGCGGTTGGTCATGACCTCCAGGAATTTTCCGGTTCCTGCAGAGCATTTATCATTCATAACGAATTTCATAACACGACCGTTTTTTAATACTATCCCCTTGGTATCCTGACCTCCGATGTCGATGACCACCCCATCCTTTCCAAACAGCTTCCAGGCTCCTTTTCCGTGGCAGGTGATCTCTGTTATCACTTTATCAGCATAATGTACGGATACTCTTCCGTATCCCGTTGCCCCATACCGGCTCTTTTCATGCGTTACCTGTTCTTTTTCCAGCCAGTGATAAATCTCTTCTGCTGTCTTTCTGCTGGAAAATCCCGTTGCCATTTCCATGGTCTTCCATACTTCTCCATCCCGCAGCACCACTGTCTTTGCCGCACTGGAGCCAATATCGATCCCAACCTGATACATGTCTTCACCTCACATTTTCCTTAACAACTTCTTTCTTTTCCATTTTAACATTAATTTTTCTCAATATCTAATCATATATCAGCTGTTTTTATGTACATTTATAGATTTTATCTATATAATGATGTTGCAAGCAAGCTTGCATCGGATTTTAGACCTTTTGCCCCTGGTATCATCATATAAGGTTCTTCAAGGAGACTTCAAATATGGAATTCAAACAATTAGAGGCTTTCGTAGCCGTTGTAGATTATAAAAGCTTTTCAGAGGCAGCCAAACACCTCTACCTGACCCAGCCAACTATAAGTTCCCATATACAGGCATTAGAAAAAGAGCTGAATTCCCGACTTCTGATCCGTACCACCAAACAGATGAAGGTGACGGACCGTGGAATGCAGCTCTATGAATGTGCTGTTCATATGTTAAATATGCGGGATCAGATCATAGATGAATTTGCGGGAAATAAATGGAAACTGATCGACGTCAGTGCATCCACCATTCCCTCATCCTACCTTCTGCCGGAACTGTTATCGGAGTTTTCCAAAATACAGCCGGATATCCATTTTCATATCTGGCAGTCAGACAGCGCAGACGCTATTGAAAAGGTGATCCAGGGATCTGTGGACTTTGGTCTTACAGGCTCTGTGACCGATGCTGAGAACTGCTGTTTTTCCCCTTTCTGTACTGACTCTCTGGTCCTGGCAGCTCCGGTAACACCTGAATATCTGGAGCTGGCTGACACCTTAATAAAGGATGAACCAGTTACCCTGCAGCATTTTCTCTCCCATCCCTTTATCCTTCGTGCCAATGGTTCCGGCACCCGTAAGGAGATCGACTTATTTTTAGAACGGCACCAGATCTCCCTTTCTGAGTTAAATATTGTTGCCCGGATGAATGATCTGGAATCTATTAAAAAATCCATTGCTTCCGGTCTTGGCATTTCCATTCTTTCTGCCCGCAGCGTAAAAGATATGGAAAGGACCCACCAGCTTCTCACTTTTCCTTTAGAGAATGCTGCGCAGGTCCGCACTTTTTATATCGTATACAACAAAAACAGGATCTTAAAACCCTATGTAAAGCAGTTTTTAAAATTTGTAGAGCACTTCTACAAATAAACTGTATTATCTGATCCAGGCTCCGTCTGCCCCTACTTTATAGCCATCCGGGGTGGTCGTATTTGTAAGCATGACGCCGTCCTGGCCCAGATAATACCAGATTCCATTTGCCCCTGCCTTCCAAACATTCTTTGCCAGACTTCCTGTAGAACAGAAATAATACCATTTTCCATCTAATTCTTTCCAGCCCTTTGCCATGTAATGATCTGACTGGATCCAGTAGGTCTCTCCATTATCTGTGATCCATTCTCCCACTGCTTTTATGCCATTACCTTTTACATAATACCAGCCGTTATTATCTTTTACCCAGCCACGCTCTTTTACAGCGCCCGGACCGCCGGTATTGGTATCTGCAGATTCCGGCTGTGTGGGGGCAGAGGCTTTTGTTTCCTGACTAGACGAATTATTTGTGTTATTTGTATTATTCGTATTGTTTGTGTTGTTTGCATTATTCGCACTGTTTGTGTTATTTGTGCTATTTCCAGGTGTTGGAGCCTGGGATGTATTCTGGCTTGTATTCTGTCCTGTCAGGGCACCTGCCTCTGCCAGTTTAAAGCCATAGTCCAGTAATGCCTTCGTATCCGTATAATGGGTAGACTGGCTCTTCATTACAACTGCGATCAGACGGACACCGTTTCGCTCTGCTGCTGTTACCAGTGTATTTCCGGCTTTTGATGTATATCCAGTCTTTCCGCCTATAATTCCCTGATAATATCTGGAATCTTTTGGATTTAACATTTTATGTCCCATAGTCACAGTAAGACCTGACGGATTTTTTTTAGTAGCCGGAAGTGTATAGGTTCTGGTGGAAGCCACTGTTTTTACTATATCATTTGCAAAAGCAGCTCTTGCGATCAGTGCCATATCATGAGGTGTAGTATAATGGTTCGGGTCGTTTAAACCATGTGGATTGGCAAAATGAGTATTAGTGCAGCCTAAAGAAGCTGCTTTGGCATTCATCTTCTCTGCAAAAGCGGCATTGCTGCCAGCCACATGCTCTGCAAGGGCATTTCCCACTTCGTTTGCTGATTTTAATAACAGCGCATACAGACACTGGCGTACTGATAAGGTATCTCCCTCCGTCATGCCAATAGAAACTGCACCCGATTCAAGGTTAGTGGTAGCTGTTGATGAAAATGTGACTGTATCATCCAGATTGCAGTTTTCAGCTACTAAAAGAGCTGTCATCAGCTTGGTAATGCTGGCTGGATAATACTGTGTTTCGCCGTTTTGTGAAAATAATACACTTCCGTCTGCAGCATTTAACAAAACTGCACCCTGGGATGCAATAGTGGGTTTCGTAATAGAAGAAACATCACCCTTCTGGGATGGTGTATTTTCACCAGATGTATTCTGGGCGCCTGATGCCTTAGTTGGTTGTGTCTCCTGAACCTGGCTCTGTGATATGGATGTTCCTTTATCTAATGGTGTAATAGTCACCTGACTGGCCCATGCAGGTACAGACAATGTGAGAATGGCAGCCGTACATACTGCCAGAAATGTATATATTTTATTTTTTTTCATTGGAAATAAAGATCCTCTCTGTGGTATTAGAAGCAGATTATACTCGCGAACACGCTCTAACATGCTCTGCTGCCTGCTGTGCCAGTGGTTTTGTTCGTCAATGGCTTGTAAAAACAAATGTCCGTTCAGGCAGCTGTAACTTATTTTTCTCTGGACTCATTATATCTGTCTCTTATACACATCTCCGAGCCCACGAGACGGAGCTACATCTC
>UQJF01000145.1 GCA_900541315.1 uncultured Clostridium sp.
AAAAATAACAGAAAGCAGAATTGATGCCAGATGATCGTTCGTGCGTTTGTCGTGGGAATGTATCTGAAAATAGTAGTAAAAAAGAAACTTCTGTGATATACTGAGTACAAAGAAAAAACAAGCGTCACCCCAGGTGACATTTACCAATGATCTAAAAAAGATAATAAATGCAGAAAGGATGGACCTGCTATGAACAGATTTGACAGAGAAAGATGGGATACCATGGGAAAAGAGGCTTTAAGCCGTGTAGAAGAACTGATGAATACCAGCCGTATCAATGATCTGATCCACAAGAGAGAAGAAGATGAAAAGAAGAAAAACTGTATCCTTTGGGTACTGGCTATTATTGGCGCAGTAGCAGCAGTTGCAGGTATTGCATATGCAGTATACCGTTTCTTTACTCCGGATTATCTGGAAGATTTTGAAGATGATTTCGATGACGACTTCGATGATGATTTCTTTGAGGATGAGAAAGCAGAAGAGAAGAAAAGCGAAAAGAAAGAAGAGAAGGCTGAGGAAAAGGCTGAATAATTAAGAAAGAAGCCG
Source organism: uncultured Clostridium sp. (assembly GCA_900541315.1). Classification (GTDB taxonomy): domain Bacteria; phylum Bacillota; class Clostridia; order Lachnospirales; family Lachnospiraceae; genus Enterocloster. Next base: position 547 of record UQJF01000145.1, read on the forward strand.
TAACAGGTTTGAAAGCTTATGATTTAAAAAGCGTGTCTCATATAACAGGGACACGCTTTTATTGGGTATAGATCATAGGTTGCCATCCAGCCACTTTTATGATACATAAGTGATAGATATAGATAAAAGATAGAAAACAAAAACAAGGAGCAAAAACGTGAAAAAAGGCGAGATTTATGAAGCAGTTGTAGAAAAGATAGAATTTCCTAATAAAGGTATTCTTCATGTAGAAGAGGAAAAAGTGATCGTAAAAAATGCCATTCCAGGGCAGAAGGTACGGTTTGTGATCAACAAAAAGAGAAAAGGAAAATGTGAAGGACGGCTTTTAGAGGTTCTTGAAGCATCATCATTAGAGCAAAGCGAAGACGCCTGTCCACATTTTGGCGTATGTGGCGGCTGTTTGTACCAGAGTCTTCCGTATGAAGAGCAGTTAAAGATAAAAGAAGAACAGATCAAGGCACTTTTAGACGGTGTGTGCAAGTCTTATGAGTTTGAAGGCATCAAAGGAAGTCCTATTTCTGATGGTTACAGAAACAAAATGGAATTTTCTTTTGGTGATGAATACAAAGGAGGTCCCCTGGCACTTGGAATGCACAAAAGAGGCAGTTTTTATGATATTGTAAATACTCCACAGTGTCAGATTGTTCATGAAGATTTCAGGAAAATATTAACGGCTACCTTAGAATATTTTACAGAAATAGGTATGGGATATTACAGAAAGCTACAGCATGAAGGATATTTAAGACATTTGCTGGTACGCAGGGCTGTAAAAACAGGTGAGATTTTAGTAGCACTGGTAACTTCAGGTCAGACAGGCGCAGCAGGAATGCCGGAGTCCTTAGAAGCAGAAAAGGTATTATTGGAAGAATGGAAGGAAACGCTGTTAGCCCTTAAAATGGAAGGAAGCTTTGCAGGCATCCTTCATATCCGCAATGATACGCTGGCAGATGTGGTACAGAGTGACGAGACTACCGTTCTCTATGGAAAAGGTTATTTCTATGAAGAACTCTTAGGCTTAAAATTCCAGATCACCCCATTTTCCTTCTTCCAGACCAATTCCCTGGGAGCAGAGGTGCTTTACGAGACAGCAAGAGGCTATGTAGGAGAAACAAAAGATAAAGTGGTTTTTGATCTATACAGCGGAACAGGAACCATTTCCCAGATCATTGCTCCGGTGGCAAAGAAAGTAGTAGGTGTGGAGATTGTAGAAGAGGCAGTAGGCGCAGCAAAGGAAAATGCAGAGGCAAACGGTCTTCATAACTGTGAATTCATTGCCGGAGACGTATTAAAAGTTATTGATGAGATAACGGAGAAGCCGGATCTAATCATTTTAGACCCGCCAAGAGACGGCATCCATCCAAAGGCGTTAGACCGTATTATCAATTTTGGTGTAGATTATCTGGTATATATTTCCTGTAAACCCACAAGTCTGGTAAGAGACCTGGTGATCTTACAGGAAAGAGGTTATAAGCTGGAAAGGGCAGTAGCTGTTGATATGTTTCCGGCAACTGCAAACTGTGAAACAATAGCCAAGCTGGTCCGCATAAAATAAGGTTTTTCGGGCACTTTGGGTGACTACGAAAGTGCCCTTGACTATGATTTGACAACGCTTTTTTCAAATGTTGTCAAAGGCTTACAGCTTTTTCAAAAATCTCTACGCTTCGTCCTGCCATTTTTTCGGTGGCGTGGGTGTAGATCTGTAAGGTGGTGTTGATGTCAGCATGTCCAAGACGCATTTGGACATCCTTGATATCAGCACCATTTTCTATTAGGAGAGTGGCGTGTGTATGTCTGAGAGAGTGATAATCAAATGCCATTTTCAGTTCATGGTGGATAACTCTAGCGCAATATTTAAAAGAATCAGGAGAGAGAAATTCACCATTTTCCCGGACGCATAAAAAATCAATACGTGGAAGTGTACAGCTGATGCTGTGTTCAACCGATATAATGCGCTGGATCGTATTTCCTTTCTCATCTGTCTCAGGTTTTAAATAGTGATCAGTATAATGTTCCCCATATAACAGGCGGTCTTTTTTCTGTTTAATGGGTGCATGTTTTAATGCCTGATAGAGAGTATCTCCAAATTTAATCGTGCGGATAGAATTTTTTGTTTTTGGAGTGCCAAAATACCAGGCTGATTTTTCTTCTTTTTTTCCTTTTTGTTCCAGTACTTTTCGTACGTCAACACCATAGTTACGTTTTACAACGGTCTTCTTTACGGACAATGTCCGGTTCTCCATATCGATATCATCCCAGCAAAGAGCAAAGGCTTCGCTGATCCGCAGACCGGTATAGTATCCGATCATGAGAGGCAAGTAGAAATTATTATCTTTCGGGAAGCGCTCCAGGATTTTTTTAAATTCATCAGGATGGATAATATATCGTTCTTTTGGGACCTTTTCGAACTTTGGCAGTTTTACTCGGCTGCATGGATTTTCACGGACATATTGCAGAGGCTCTATGGCATATTCATAGGCTGCGGACAATACCCGTAAAATCCCAAGGACAGAAGATTTTGCAAGTCCGTCAATTTTTAACTGGTTCACATATTCCTGGATAGTAGCAGTCGTGAGAGATTTTAGACGGTATTGGCCGAATCGTGATTTTAGCCGGTTTTCTACAATATAGAGATAACCCAGCTGTGTATTATATTTTAAATTAACTCTGCAATAGTTCTCAAACCAATAATCCAGATAATCTGATACACTTATTTCAGTAGGTGTGAAAGCTTGTCCGGATGTGTTGTATTCATTGATAGCCTGAGTACCTGCGGCAAGAGCTTCGGCCTTTGTGCGAAATCCCCCTTTTGAGATAGATCTTCTTTTTCCGTCAACAGGTGCAGCTTCAAAACTGTATTGCCATGTTGAACCTCGTTTCCGCGTTCTTAACTGTCCCATATATCATTCTCCTTTCATTTGCGATGTCGCAATTATAAATCTCTGGTTTTGAGGGTAAAAATGAGTAAAAAAAAGACGCCACTTGCGCAGACGTCCTGGAGATGATATAATTCAGGTGTTCAGACTGATTTATATCTGGCCGGGAGACTGGCAAGAGAAAATCTATGTAAGAGGCCGTTCAGTGCTGGTAACACTGGGCGGTCTTGCACTTTATGAATAGTGTTTTATACGGCTTCTTTTTCCCGATCATATGGGAAGCTGTGCTCATACATAAATTCAGGAGCACAGTCAATTTCTTCGTCCATCCAGGTAACAACTCCATTAACGACCTTGCATGAATTAAATACCTTTGTATCAGCTAAAGGCTGAAAGGCTGGCCCTGTGAGAACAGTTGCATCAAATAAGCGCTGTTCACCAGTGGAAAAGGTTAGGATCATCATCATGTCTTCTAAAGGTGTAGCCTGTGTGATTTCGATATTTTCAGGACGTTCACTGGCATATACAATTCCATTCAAAATAAACATACAGATACCTCCTTACTGTAAAGGTTTAATCTTGTCAAAGTGTTCCCCACGTACAGCTTTATTCCAGGCTGCATAAGCTTCCTCTTCGTGTAAAGCCAACCAGCCCACTAACATTCTAAATTGCTTCTGAGGTAAGGAACCGGCAAGAAGTTCACCATCAATACCGACAGAAGCTTTGTATTCACCGTATGTTACATGGACATGCGGCTTGTTGTGCTGTACAGTATCATTGAATAACATTTTTATAACCATTCCTTCAAAACGGCTTAATTCTGGCATAAAATATACATCCTTTCTGCAATAAAATATTGTAATAAATGTTTATAGAATATCTATTGAAATAAGTAGCAAAAATGATTATAGTTGAGTTAAATAAAAAGGTAGGGAGGTGTCATAGGTGAGGATTTTTTTTATAAAATATCATAAAAAAATTGATGTATATTGTATAACAACCTTTCTGTATTTTGTAATGGTTTTAGCAATGATTCCTCTAACTTCTTTTATTGAAAACGAATATTTTAGAGCTGCTATAGTACTCATAATTCCGATTATTTTTTCACGTAAGAGATATGGCAATTAATTTTTATATACATCGTATATTTTGATTAGAAGAATAGAAAACCTATTCTTCTTTTTTTTCATTATTTTCTAATGCACTGCTTGCGGAGGCTCTTCCTTCTGCAATATGAACGTGAACGGGCTCTAAGGGTATTCCTTTGTTTGACCAGAAGTAAACGATATAGGAGCCAATCCTAAAAATTTGAGGCGTTCAATACGCCTCCTTCCTGGGCAAATTCCAGAATAAGATGAGCATTGTCACGAATCAGGCGCTTGAAATATTCCATTTCCTGATCAGAATATCCGTGAATGCTTTCCCAGGTATAATCTGGAAGATAGCAGGTGGCATCATGAAAACCGTCTTTTTCATCCGGAGTTTCAATATAAACTTTCACACGGCCATCTGGACGTACTTCGGAATGAGTAATTTCTGTATCATCGTTTAATGTTAAATAGGGATACATCATTGTGGACACTTCCTTTCCTGTGATAGTTAGGCAGCATGATTATAATCAACGATAGCTACTTCAGTAAGTAAGTCTTTTAAGCGTGAAATAATAGTTTCAATTCCAATTACTTTTCCCATACAGACGATATTACATAGCCTGTTCAATTTCATCAGCATCAGCTTTGGAAAAATCATTTTGCATAATATGCTGTATGGCATGTTGATAAGCTAGCATTTGGCGCTCATAGTTTAACTTGACATTGATAAAAATAGAAAAGCTGCCGTCAGAGTTAAAGCTGATCTGTTCTTCTACAGCGGTATCCATATCCAGATAGTAAACACCGAACGCTTCGGATAGTAGTGTATTATTCAAAAGCATTCTCCTTTGTGTATTTGACAAATAAAATGGTTTGACCTATAATATACTTAACGAGAGAGCTGAAAGCTAGACAAGCATTAGCCTAAAAAATAGCGCCTTATCTTACCAGGACGAGGGCGCTATTTTTTGTGTGTAAAATAAGCAACGAGGGTTATCACAGCACAAAGCATAATCACAAACTGAAATAAATCAGAATATGTAACCATAAGCACCAGCCTCCTCCTGTATATCGTCCGGCGGCTGACATAATCGCCCCTTCAGCTCCCCTTGGTAAGTATATTATTGTCAATGTGCTGCGTTATAGTCATGTTTGACAAATAAAACGGAATGACTTATAATACACTTAACAAGACAGCCAGTAAGGGAGGTGAAGGCTCCCCGTCCTGGCGAATGTTGAACTAAAAAATAGTCGTCAGCTTACCAGGGCAGGACGGCTATTTTTTATGGGTATAAGTAAGGATTGCCACGATTAGTGCTGCTACAGAAACGATAAGCTGTAATTCCTCATATGTACTCATAAGGCATCCCTCCCTTCCAAGACTCAGAGCGGGAAAGCCATGGCCGCTCTACTGGCTGCCTGGGTAAGTGTATTACATTGTCAATGAACTGACCGGATTAACATGGTTCGTCAGGGTCACCTTTTTCCTGAGCTTTCAGGCTTTTCATAAATTCGATGTGTGCCTTCAGGCGTTCTGGTGGAATGTCTCTGACCACGTGGAAGAGAGTGCGAAGTTCGGGATTCTCAAAAGCTTCTTGGGCAATCTGGCGGGTCTCATCGTTGAGGTAGTAGGGCATTTCTGATTGCTGCATATCATTATGATCCTCAACCAAATCTGCTTTTGAAATACCAAAGTAGTTTGCCATCATTTCTATCTTATCAATACGTGGGTAAGAGTTGCCTTTTACCCAATCTGTAAAAGTTGTATATTTAACACCCAAAGCATCACACATTTCTTGCCGGGTTTTATCATATTTATCCATGTAATATCGGATATTCTTTGCCATTATTTCTTTATTTCCAAGATTACTCATAGACGCAACCTCCTTATGGTTTGATTATATGATTATTCCGTAAAAAAATCAAGATAAACTTAAAAAATTACGAAAAAACCGTTGATATTATGATTAAACCGTAGTATAGTGAGCGTAGAAACGGAAAGGAGGAGATGAGAGTGCAGAAAGTAAAGTCCCGCTTCACATTAAAAACCGCCCGGGAAATGAAGCGTTATACCCAGGAAGAAGCGGCGAAACGTATAGGAGTAAGCGTTGATACGCTTGGGAACTATGAGCGAGGCAAAAGCTATCTGGATATTCCTGTGTTAAGAAAGATTGAAGAGGTTTACGGTATTCCGTATGAACAGCTTATTTTTTTACCCTTTGATTACGATAAAACCGTAAATCTGATATAAGAAAGTCCAGCTAATAAATGTCAATAGAAAATGGAAAAAAATTTTCTTAAAAA
>UQJF01000146.1 GCA_900541315.1 uncultured Clostridium sp.
ACGCGTAAGATCGTCGGCAGCGTCAGATGTGTATAAGAGACAGGCGTCAGCAGGCATGTCAGTTTAGATAAAAATCATTAAAAATGTACTCTCGAAGTCTTTCCTGCACTTGCCTTTGCGGCTGATTTTCCGCCAGTCGCACCCGAATTTCAGAGGCGGACGCAACGCCAACACCTCAGAAATTTGGGCACAACTGACAAAAAATCTTCTCACAAAGTCAAGTACAAAAAGATTCCGAGAGTACATTAAAAATCACAGGGAGAAGAAAACATGAAAGATGCATACACCAAGATGCCTGAACAGGTACTTTCCGAGCTACATTCAGACGGCAGCAGCGGCCTGACAAAAGAACAGGCAGAGCAGTCCCGTAAAAAGTATGGTTCCAATACCTTTATCCGTGAGAGCCATGAATCTCTGCTTAAAAAGATCTGGGATGCTTCCACAGAGCCTATGCTTCTGATGCTGATCTTTGCTGCAGTGATTACCTTAGGGGTAAATATTGCCCGCTATATGACAGGAGGAGAATATAACTTTCTGGAATGTGCCGGTATTTTCGCAGCTATTGCGCTGTCTGTAGTGATCACAATTGTTACAGAGGGGAAAAGTGCCAAAGCTTTTGAGGCATTAAACCGCATCAATGAAGATACACTGGTAAAAGCATTAAGAGATAACGCGCCTCAACTGATCCCCCAGAAGGACATTGTGGCAGGTGATATCCTTTTAGTAGAAACAGGAGATAAGCTGGTAGCAGATGCAAGATTATTAGAGAGCAATGACCTTAGCACAGATGAATCTTCTCTTACAGGAGAAAGCCTTCCGACAGCAAAGGAGGCAGATTTTGTCTGTCCCAGGTCCACACCAGTGGCAGAACGCAGGAACATGCTGTATTCCGGCTGCTTTGTATCAAGCGGTACAGGAAAAGCAGTGGTAACTGCGGTAGGAAACAACACAGAGTTTGGACAGATCGCAAAAGAATTATCTTCTATTGAAAAAGATACTACACCTCTTCAGGAAAAACTGGACCGCCTGGGAAAAGTGATCACAGTTTTAGGTGCTGCAGCAGCCTTTGTAGTATTTGCTATTCAGATCGTTGGCTTTGCCATGTCCCATACTATGAACTGGGAGACTGTATCTGATGCTTTTATCACCAGCATTGTGCTGATCGTAGCAGCAGTTCCCGAAGGACTTCCTACGATCGTGGCGGTTTCGCTGGCATTAAATATTATTAAAATGTCTCGGGAGAACGCTCTGGTAAAGAAAATGATTGCCTGTGAGACCGTAGGCTGTATCAATATCATCTGTTCCGATAAAACAGGGACTCTTACAGAAAATAAGATGACAGTACAGCAGATCTATACCAAAGGAGAAATGTTAGAGCCGGAGAAGCTTACGGATGTCTGTCTTCTGGAAAACTTCTGTATCAACAGCAATGCAAATGTAACCACAGAAGAAGGAAAAGACAGTTTTATCGGAAATCCTACAGAATGCGCTCTTTTAGTGGCAGCCAGAAAAGCAGGCTGGGATTATACAAAGAAAAGAGAAGAGGCAGATATTGTCCATATTTTCCCATTTTCTTCCCAGAAAAAGGATATGAGCACTATCTTACGCACCCCGGAAGGCTATATGCTTTATGTAAAGGGAAATCCGGAAAAGATCCTGAAGCTTTCCAGCAGCCTGCCGGAGGAGGAAAAGAAGGTAATTGAAGAGAAGATAACTTCTTTCCAGAGCTGTGCAGGCCGTATCCTTGCGTTTGCACATAAAAAACTGGATCATTATACTGGTGAAGAGTTCCAGGAAGAATTAGAAACAGACCTGGTCTATGATGGCTTTGTGGTTATTTCTGATCCACTAAGCCCGGATGTTTACGGCGCTATCGGCCGCTGCCGCAAAGCTGGTATTGAGGTGAAAATGCTCACCGGCGATAATATTTTAACTGCAAGAGCTATTGCAGACCAGCTTCATATGCTGGATGCAGACCACATTGCAGTAGAAGCATCTGAGATCGAAGCTATGTCCGATGACGAACTGGCGCAGGCTCTTAAGAAGATCCAGGTTATTGCCAGAAGCACTCCTCTTGTAAAGATGCGTGTGGTAAAGGCTTTAAAAGCGCAGGGAAATGTAGTGGCGGTAACTGGTGATGGTATAAATGATGCCCCTGCCATCAAAAATGCAGACGTAGGCATTGCCATGGGTATTGCAGGTACGGAAGTTACGAAAGAAGCCAGTGATATTGTCCTTCTGGATGACTCTTTCTCTACGATCATGAAGGCTGTGCAATGGGGGCGTGGGATCTATGAAAACTTTAAGCGCTTTATCCAGTTTCAGCTGACTGTAAACGTATCATCTGTAGTAGTTGTAGTCTGTTCCATTTTAGCAGGTTTTGAGACGCCGTTTACAGCTCTTGAACTGTTGTGGATCAACATTATCATGGATGGACCGCCAGCACTGACACTGGGACTGGAACCCATCCGTGACGATATTTTAAATCGTCCGCCTACAAGAAGAGATGAAAATATTATTTCAAAGTCTATGCTAAGTCGTATTTTTGTAAATGGTATTTTTATCTCTGCCATATTTATGCTTCAGCATTTTACCAATTTCTTAGGCGCTTCACCGGAGCAGGAGCCTACGGTATTGTTTACCATGTTTGTGGTATTCCAGCTGTTTAATGCTTTTAACTGCCGTGAGCTGGATGATACACCTATGTATAAAAATCTGATGAACAATAAACTGATGCTTGGTGTATTCTTGCTGGTCCTGATCATTCAGATCATCATTACACAGATCGGAGGTGCTGTATTTGAAACAGTTCCGCTGTCGATGGGGCTTTGGGGAAAGATATTAGGCGTATCCTGCAGTGTCATTGTACTGGACGAGATCTGGAAATTATTTGAAAAGATACCAGGGTAAAAAGGTCATAAATCCGATGTAAGCTTGCCTACAGGAGGATTTTTTAACTTGGGACCCGCCAAAAACATTATTAAATCCACCTTTGTTTTTCCTGTCGTTTTATGTCGGAAAACAGAGGTGGATTTTTGTGCATATCCGGTCTATTTCTTTTCATCTTTTCATAAATTATCTATGTAGAGCAAAGCCCTAATAAAAATGGAAAAGAAGAGGAGAAGTACTATGACAGAAAAAATGATCGAAAACAACAAGGTAAGCGTGATCGGAGAGATCGTATCAGACTTTACGTTCAGCCATGAGGTCTTTGGAGAAGGCTTCTACATGGTAGAGCTGTCTGTAAACCGTTTAAGCGAGCAGGCGGATATTATCCCCTTAATGGTTTCTGAACGGCTTGTGGATGTACATAAGGACTACAGGGGCCTTACCATGGAAGCCATTGGACAGTTCCGTTCCTATAACCGTCACGAAGGCACCAAAAACCGTCTGATGTTATCTGTATTTGTACGGGAGATCCATTTTATGGAAGAATTTACCGATTATACCAAGACAAACCAGATCTTTTTGGACGGTTATATCTGCAAGGCGCCAATCTATCGGAAAACACCTCTTGGAAGAGAGATCGCAGATCTGCTGCTGGCTGTGAACCGTCCTTATGGAAAATCAGATTATATCCCATGCATCAGCTGGGGACGCAATGCCCGTTTCGCTTCCGGATTTGAGGTGGGAACAAGGGTGCGTATCTGGGGAAGAGTCCAGAGCCGTGAGTACACAAAGAAGATCACGGAAACGGAATGCGAGAAGCGCATTGCTTATGAAGTGTCCATCAGCAAGCTGGAGTGTGATGAAATTTAAGTAAATTTTCATATTTATAAAGGAAAATCTACTGGAAATCGTAAGAAATATTTGCATTATTACATAAATTGTGCTAGAGTGGTTTTGGAAAATTGCTCACATGAGAGAACAGACATGAGGTGCAGGATGATGAAAGAAAATCTGATACAGGTGATCTGCGGACCGGGAAAAGGGAAGACGGCAAGTGCCTTGGGAAGAGGTGTTACCGCTCTTTTAAAAGGGAAAACAGTCATCATGGTACAGTTTTTAAAGGGCTCCATGGAAACAGAAGGCATGGAGATCGTAAAACGACTGGAACCGGAGTTTAAATTATTCCGGTTTGAAAAATCGCCTATCTTTTTTGACCAGCTTTCAGAGGAAGAAAAGGACGAAGCAAGGATCAATATCCGCAATGGCCTGAATTTTGCAAAAAAGGTACTGGTTACAGGAGAGTGTAATATCCTGATCCTGGATGAGATCCTGGGCATTCTGGATGAAGGTATCATTTCGCTGGAAGAATTAAAGACCCTGATCTGTCAGGCAAGACAATCTGAGGCAGAGCTGATCATGACAGGAACTGTATATCCGCAGGAACTGGATGAATACGTGGACGAGATCACTAAGATCCAGACCCGTTATGAGCATTTTGAATAGGGATCATAACTGAAAATCATCTCGTAAACCAGGATTTACAGTTGACATATTCAGTTGATGATGTTAGTATTAAAAACATGAAACAGAGTAGAGGTTGCGCTGATCAAGAGTAACTGGCCGGATGTGACAGGCACAGAAGAAGGTCTGGTGAAAGGGAAAAGCGCCGAAGAAAAGAGGAAACCTGAGAGAATCTTTTCTGGGCACAGGGTTAAGAGCTCTGTGACTGTCATCCAGGTGGATGGAGAGCTACCGAAAGAGCAGATTCGTGAAGATGCGAAACCGTTGGAAGAGCTGACATTTACCTCAGCCCTTCCTTTTCTTTTATGTGATCCGGAAATTTTTCAGGAATACATTGCGATAGGAACACTCTGTTGGATCCGGGGACGCGTACTGCGTGTTTCCAACATTAATAGATTAGAGAATAAGAGAAGGAGAACAGGACATGGCAATTTTTGAAGGCGCTGGTGTAGCACTGATCACACCATTTAAGGCAAACGGAGAGATTAATTACGATAAGTTAGAGGAGATCGTAGAAGAGCAGATCGCTGGAGGTACGGATGCTATTATTGCCTGCGGTACTACCGGAGAAGCTTCTACGATGACCCATGAGGAACATCTGGAAGTTATTAAATTCGTATGTGATGTTACAAAGAAACGTATCCCGGTAATTGCAGGTACTGGTTCTAACTGTACAGAGACAGCGGTTTATCTGTCCCAGGAAGCAGAAAAGAATGGTGCTGACGGTCTGTTAGTAGTATCCCCATACTACAATAAGGCAACCCAGAAGGGTCTGATCGCTCATTTTAGCGCAGTTGCAGATTCTGTAAAGATCCCAATGCTTCTTTACAATATTACCGGAAGGACCGGTGTAAATATCCAGCCTGCTACCATTGCCCATCTCTGGAAAAATGTAGATAACATTGTTGGTGTAAAAGAAGCAAACGGTGATTTTTCTGCTATTACAACTTTAATGAACTTAACAGATGGCGGCATTGATCTGTATTCAGGTAATGATGACCAGATCGTTCCGTTATTATCCTTAGGCGGAAAAGGCGTTATCTCTGTATTATCTAACGTAGCTCCGGCACAGGCACATGAGATCTGTGCAGCATACTTTGCAGGCGATGTAAAGCGCAGCGCAAAGCTCCAGTTAGAAGCAATCCCGCTGATCCACGCTTTGTTCAGCGAAGTAAACCCGATTCCGGTCAAGGCAGCTATGAACCTGTTAGGAAAAGAGACCGGACCTTTGAGAATGCCTCTTACAGAAATGGAACTTGAGCATCAGGAGGTTCTTAAGAAGGAATTACAGGCATACGGACTGTTGTAAGAAGATTTGGACAGAAATGCTTAAAGGATATAACTTCCAACAGGAGAAAGGAAAGAAAAATGGTCAGAGTTATCATGCATGGCTGCAACGGCGTTATGGGTCAGGTCATCACCAAAATGGCAAAGGATATGGACGGTCTTACCATTGTTGCAGGTATTGATCTTAAAAATGATAAAGAAAATGGATATCCGGTATATCCATCCTTAGAAGAGTGCAAAGAAGAAGCAGATGTAGTAGTGGATTTTGCTTCCCCAAAGGCAGCAGACCACCTTATGGATTTCTGCGCAGAAAAGAAGCTGGGCCTGGTGCTTTGCACCACCGGGCTTTCTGAAGCGCAGATCAAAAAAGTAAAAGAGACAGCAGAAAAAACAGCTGTACTGCGTTCTGCCAATATGTCTTTAGGTGTCAATCTTTTATTAAAGCTGGTCCAGGATGCGGCCAAAGTGCTGGCAGGCGCCGGTTTTGATATAGAGATCGTGGAAAAGCACCACAACCAGAAAAAAGATGCACCAAGCGGAACTGCCCTTGCACTGGCTGATTCCATGAATGAAGCATTAGGTGATCAGTATCACTATGTATATGACCGCAGCAGTGTCCATGAAAAGCGAGATCCAAAAGAGATCGGCATTGCTTCTGTCCGCGGTGGTTCTATCGTAGGAGACCATGACGTGATCTTTGCAGGAAAAGATGAGGTCATTACTTTTAATCATACAGCCTATTCCAAGGCTATTTTTGCAAAAGGCGCTTTGGAAGCAGCAAAATTTTTAGCCGGAAAAGAACCGGGGCTGTACGATATGAGTGACGTTGTACAGCTATAGATCCTGCATGGAAAAATTTAACACTATAAAGCATTCTTTGATTTCACATACTAAGAGTACATGACCTGTCTCTTATACACATCTCCGAGCCCACGAGACGGAGCTACATCTC